>CANJWH010000031.1 GCA_947478465.1 Bacteroidota bacterium | reverse complement strand
CTTTTGTTGTTTAAGAATATCGTTTTCTAAAGGAGTGAGCTTAATAATATCCTTATCATTTTCAATTGCCGAAGGCAAGGTGTCGTTTTTAAATACTGCAACAGTAACGCCTTTGCTTTTTAGATTGTTTAATATTTCATAATCGGGCAAAATTTCATAACAGGTAAAGGGAAGATAAAACATGGCATGAGTAGCTTCAAACTTAGGAAGATTGAAAATAACATACTCTTTATCAGTAAGTCTTTTGCGCAAGGAGACATAAAATTGTTTTGCTTTTGTTCGGTGTACTGCAAAATAATTATCCTTATGATTTCGGCTATTGATGCCATGCTGAGATTCAATGTTTTTGGTATCCATATTTAAAAAACTCAAAAACAACAGAACCAATATCATCAGTAGTCTTAAGAAACCTGATTTGCCTGAACCCAAATAAACAAAATCAAAAGTCTGATAGGCAAGCGATGAAAAAGCAATGGGAAAAAGCGCTGCCAGCGGAAAGGTAAATGCAGGCATTTTTGTAGCTGCAACTGTAAAGAAAACGTAGAGCAAAACAATACTGAGCAAAAGCGCTCCTGCAATTTTTTTGTTGTTGCTCCTACTGTAAAAAAATATAAGTGAAGGAATAAAAATATACGGAACGATGTAACCATATAGCAGAGCAAGTATTTCAACATGATACCAGTTGCCTCCTCCGTGTCCTTCAATTACTTCGAAAAAATGACGGCTACTGTATTCTCTTTCATACATACTCTCGGCAGGAAAAACAATGCCGATATAAATCTGCCAGGGCAGAAAAACAAGCACCGCAATAAATGCAGCAAGCAGAAAATGTTGAACTTTTTGTTTGTCGGTGTGGTATTGCTTATTTATTAAAAGATAAAATAACCATCCACTGAAAATCAGTAAGCCAGTAAGCCATTTATTCAATACCGCCATTCCAGCAAAAAGACCTGTAAGTAATGCCCATTTCAATAGTTTGGTTTTATCCTGACAATAGACATATTCAATCCATGCCCAAATGCTTGCTGTTATATAAAACAAAAAGGCAATATCGTTGTGGTCGGTATGTTCCAGTCCGCTTGAAAGGCGGTGGCTGTAATTAAGAGTAGCAAATAAAGCCGCAGCAAAAAGTCCTTCGCGCTCGCCTATTAATAACTTGCCTATACGGAAAGTAAAATAGACTGCAACGGTCATCATTATCAGGCTGGGAAGCCTTACAGCAAATTCATTGACACCAAAAATTTTCATACTCAAAGCCATTTGCCAAAGAAAAAGCGGCTGCTTATGAAGCCATACATGATTAGATGTCCATCCTCGGAAATCATATTCGAGCCAGGGTTTACTTATCAGCATTGGCTTGAAGGGATAATCCATCATGTTTTTAGCAACCAGCGCATGAAACTGCTCGTCCCAGAGGTTTAAAAAGGGGTCGAGGAAAAGTGAGAACAGGCGGAGTAAAAAAGCTCCCGTAAGCAAAATGAAAAGCGCGGTATTTATTTTTTTAGAATACTCATACCAGACTATGCCCGTAAATATTGCTACAAAACCTGCAACCAATAAAGCATATTGCCAGGGGGCAAAAAAATCTAACTCCATTTTTATAACCTGATTAATACCATCTAATCTTGACAAAAGTAAATTTGTTTTTTACCTTTCAGCCACCTAAACCCAATTCTTATGAAAAAGATTCTACTACTTTCTGCATTGGTTTTCCTTTTTACATCACTTGTTAATGCTCAATGTGATGGCCGCTACTACGATGAACTATTTTCGGTAAAAAGCACCTCCAACATTCTGTTTGGGCGCAATGCCCAATATAATGGCGACAGCGTTGATCTTCTGATGAACATTTACGAACCCGATGGCGACAACTTTGCCCGCAGACCGCTGCTGGTTTTTGCTTTTGGCGGAAGTTTTACTGCCGGCACACGCTTTAGTCCTGATATTCTAACACTGTGCGACCGCTTTGCCAAACGCGGCTATGTTACCGCTACCATTGATTACCGTCTGGGATTTGAAAATGGCAACGACAGCGACACCAATCAATTCAAGGCGCTGATTCGCGGCATACAGGATATGAAAGCTGCGCTGCGCTTTTTTTACAAAGATGCTTCCACGGTAAACGATTACAGGATTGACACCACACAGATTTTTTGCGGTGGTGTTTCAGCAGGCGCTTTTATTGCGCTTAACCATGGCTATTTTAAAGACACTATTTTTACCAATCTCCCGCCCGACTGGGTGCAGGGCGCTTATGACGAAGTGGGCGGTATTGAAGGCCAGAGCGGAAATCCCGGCTACTCAACCAAAGTAAAAGGTGTTATCAATCTTTGCGGTGCATTGGCCGATACACTTTGGATACAACCCAACGATCCTGTGCTGGTAAGTGTACACGGTACTGCTGATGATCTGGTTTCGTACACACAGGACACCACCTCTGTTGAAGGTATGCTGATGGGCAGCGGATTAATTCATATACGCGCTAATAATGTGGGTTTGCCTAATTACCTGCATTCGTTTGTCGGGGCTGGACACGTACCGTTTATTCTTCCCATTCCTTTTATTCCCCCTGCATCAGAATACATGGATTCTACTATCTGGACGGTGCGCGACTTTTTGTATCAGCATGTGAATTGCGATTCGGGAAGCATTTCTGGAATTGAAGATCGACTGTCTGAAACACCTGCTCTGACTGTGTTTCCCAATCCATCGAACACGGTTTTTAATGTGCTGCTTGACAAAACGGGCAAAACGTATTTGCTGGAGTTAAGTGATATTGCCGGAAAACGCATGGCGGTTTATACCATCGGAAATACTGACAACCGTATTGCAATACCTGCGACAAATTTGGAAAGCGGAGTGTATTTTCTTTCACTGCGCAGTTTAGAGGGTACGTTGTTGGAAGTTCGGAAAGTAATCACTAATCATTAATCAGTGGCTATGAATCTGATTGACACCACCAACGGAAACCTGACTATTCCCGGCCCTGTTACTATTGCACCGCTAATGGACATTGAGTTGCTGAAACAACAACTTACTGAAAAACAAATTCCCTTTAAACAGGAGGACCACTATAATGGCATGTATGGCAGCATTTACCTGCACGGTATAAAAGCCGAAAACAAAACCTTTAAAATTGAGGTGCATTACGACAGAAAGAAAACGAAATCCCTTTCTATGGACTTTGATTGCGACAAGGGTTTTGAAATCAGTTTAAATGACTGGGTGGCAAATCTGAAAGGCAAGGAAAGCAAATTTGCCTGGGGTAATGTAGTGTCAGATTTTCATCCGCGGTTTGATGTGCCGTATATCAGTGTTACTTATTTAAAATAAAAACCTGACAGGTTAAAGAAACTGTCGGGTTTGGTGCTAAGAAAGTGTGGTGAGGGTGAAGAAGGTGGTGGTGAATTGATTGCATTGTAACTTATCCCTTAGTAACTCACTCCAGCAGTTTTGTAGACACCTGCTGGTTACTGCATAGCTGTATCGTAGCGTGATATAATCAGGTTGCCTCACGATATAGTTACATTGTCTCATGTTATAACTATCTTCTCTCACGTAATAGTTATCTTGTTTCACGTAATAGCTATCTTGTCTCACGTGATAGTTATCTTGTCTCACGTTCTAACTATCTTTTCTCACGTGATAACTATCTTCTCTCTCGTGATAACTACCTTGTCTCACGTGATAGTTATCTTGTCTCACGTGATAACTATCTTTTCTCACGTGATAGTTATCTTTTTTCACATGCTAACTATCTTGTCTCACGTGATAGTTATCTTTTTTCACATGCTAATTATCTTGTCTCATGTGATAGTTATCTTGTCTCACGTGATAACTATCTTTTCTCACGTGATAGTTATTTGAGTAGAAATGACTTCAAAATGTTGCTTACTCAGCCTAAGTCCCGATCCCTCTATCTCTTTTAAGATATAATCCTCTGCCAGCGTTATTTTCGTTTAATACTGCACCTTCCTCCTCCCCGACTTTTTCTCACCGCGGAGCTTTTTACTTTTAATACGCTTCTCTTTTTGTGCTTTGCTTGGTTTAACGGGTAGGCGTTTCTTTTTTGGTGTTAATGCTTTTTTAAGAAGGGCATAAAACTTTTCAATCACTTTTTCTTTGTTCCCTATCTAGCTGCGCTCACTCTGTGAGGAAAGGTGGAGCATACCGTCATCGGCAATTCTGTTGACAAGGTTTTTTATAACCAGCAATTTCTCATTATCGCTAAGTAATGCAGAATTCTGCACATCAAAAATCAACTCCACCTTGGTTTCGGTTTTGTTTACGTTCTGTCCGCCCGGACCTCCGCTGCGCGATGTTTTAAATTGGAATTCTTTGGTGAAGTCTTTCATTTCGAGGTTGGAGGATGGAAGGTGGAGGTTAGAGAGTGGGGGCTAGAGGGTGGAAGGTGGAAGTTAGAGGGTGAGGCTAATTTCCAATCTCCAGTTTCCAGCCTCCATCTTCCATCCTCCAACCTCCAAATGTAATTAGTGTGTTTTCCAATTTTGATGGAGCTTGGTAATCATTTTACTTACGCTGTTCCATTTTGCATCTAATTCAACAAATTCTTCTTCTGTAATGTAATTACAGTCTTTGGCAAAGCATAACCAGTTTTGAGTTTCGTTGCTTGAGCCAAGCGCATCAATCAAATGGCGTTTAAATATATTTTCGTATTCCCGCTTAGCCCAACCTTCAACTATATTACTGCTTACAGAACGGGAGGAGCGAACAATTTGTGAGGTCAATGAATATAATTCCTCTTTCGGAAATTTTTTGGTCAAATAAAAGATATCCATTGCCAACTCATAAGAGCGATTGTAAACATCTAAATCTTTGTACGATTTTATCATTATCCAACTATCTAATTTCTAATCTCCAGCTTCCAACATCCAACTTCTAACCTCCACCTTCCTACTGTATTTCCGGATACGGATCCACCCCTAAATTCTTAAATACAAAACTCCAGATATCTGCCTGTTCCTCTACTAATTTCGAAACAGGTTTTCCTGCGCCATGTCCTGCCATTACATCAATGCGTATCAGCACAGGGTTACTGCCTTTGTGCTTTTCCTGAAGGGTAGAAATAAATTTAAAAGAGTGAGCAGGCACAACCCTGTCATCATGGTCAGCCGTGAGTACAAGCGTTGCAGGATATTCAATACCTTCTTTAATATTATGCAAAGGCGAATACTTATACAATGCATTGAATTCAATAGAATCCTCGCTTGTTCCGTAATCACTTGCCCATGCCCATCCGATAGTGAATTTATGGTAACGAAGCATATCCATTACACCAACAGTTGGCAAGGCAACTTTAAACAATTCAGGACGTTGTGTTATGCAGGCGCCAATCAATAAACCACCATTGCTGCGACCTTCAATAGCCAGTTTTGCAGACGATGTATATTTTTCTTTGATAAGGTATTCAGCCGCTGCAATAAAATCATCAAATACATTTTGCTTTTGCAGTTTGGTTCCTGCTATGTGCCAGTTCTCACCATACTCAGAACCACCACGAATGTTGGCCATAGCAAACACACCACCATTTTCCAGCAATACTAATCTGTCGGGCTTAAAATCAGGGTTCTTACTGATGTTAAAACCACCATAACCAAACAACAAGGTTGGATTAGTTCCGTCCAGAACAATTCCTTTTTTGTAGGTTAAGAACATGGGAACTTTAGTTCCGTCCTTACTGTTATAAAACACCTGCTTGGTTTCGTACTGTGTTTCATCAAAATCTACAGTCGGTTTTTTAAATACACTTGATTCACCGGTTGTAAAATCGTATTTATAAATAGCAGTAGGATAAAGAAAAGAAGAGAACGTATAGAAACCGATATTATCATTTGCTTTACCGTCAAATGCTCCAACACTGCCCATTGCAGGAAGTGAAATTTCTTTTTCTTCCCTGCCGGTCATGTCATAAACCAATACTTTACTGGCGGCATCTTTTAAATAACGGGCAACTATTTTTCCGCCTGCAAGTGTTATGCCTTCCAATACATATTCCTTCTCAGGAATTAAATTCTGCCAATATTTTTCGTCTGGTTTGTCGGGGTCAATAATTACCACTCTTTTGTTGGGAGCTGCATTATCCGTCATCATAATCAGTTTGCCATCGATAAAATCTTCCACTGTATTGGCATGCGAAAAATCAGGAACAATGGTTTTAAAACCACTTGCTGATTTGCGCAAATCACGAAAGTGAACTGCGTTTCCGTAGGTGCTATTTGATTCATAAACCACCAGCATGGTCTGCTCTTCATTCACATCGGCATAATAATTAATCTTCGCGTTTTCATTGTCTTCTAATACCAGTTCATCTTTGCTCTGCGGCTCACCCAAACGGTGGTAATACAATTTATGATACTCGTTTGCAGCAGAATATTCAGCTCCTTTTGGCGCATTGTAGCGGCTGTAATAAAACCCTTCTTTGTGCCATGAAATGCCTGAGAACTTTACCCATTCTACTTTATCCGAAAGTGTTTCACCTGTTTCAATGTTCATCACATAAATCTCGTTCCAGTCAGAACCACCTTTAGAAATAGCATATCCCAGATACTTTGCATCAGGCGAAATACCAATAGCAGCAAGCGAAGTAGTGCCGTCAACGGAAAGTTTGTTGGGGTCAAGCAACACCTTTGGCTCGCTTGCTAAAGCATCCTGCACATACAACACACTTTGGTTTTGCATACCATCGTTTTTATAGAAAAAGTATTTCTCACCTTTTTTGAAAGGGGCAGAATAACGCTCGTAGTTCCATAGTTTGCCAATACGCTCTTTCAACTTATTACGAAACGGAATCTTTTCAAGATAAGAGAATGTAACAGCGTTTTGTGCTTTTACCCACTCAGCAGTTTCAACCGAGGTATCATTCTCTAACCAACGATATGGGTCGCTTACAACCGTTCCGAAATAGTTATCGGTTTGCTCCACTTTTTTCGTTTGCGGATAAACAAGAGGGGCTTCCTGTTCACGTTTATCAGAAGCACATTTACAAGAAACAAGCAGTGAAACAGCAGACACAAATAAGATTATGTTTTTCATTTATAGGACTTAGAATTAATGCGAAAGTAGAAAATTGTTCTGTTGCTCTGAATTACAAGTGGTTTAAGCATTCAACAGGTTTTAAAAATTACTTTTGTAATGCTAATTAAATGATTAATGCGCATACTCCTGCTGACCATTTCTTTCAACCTGATGTGTTTGCTCTGCAGCGCACAAAAAAACGTTGACAGTCTAAAGCATTTCTATACTTCAAAAATTGAAACGCTGCTCGACAAAGAGAAAGCGCTCCAACCTTACTACACAATAAATGATAGCGGAATATTCATTAATGCTAAAACAAAAGAGAACACTTTTTACCGTGAATTTGGTGTAGAGTGGAGCAAATTAGACACGGTAAAAAAAATGCTGAACCACTTTAATGACGATAGTTTACTTGCAGTTATTAATAGCGGAAAAACATTCAGCACACTTGGTTATTCTGAAACAAACCGAAAACAGTATATTGAAAACAATAAGAAACTAAGCGGAATAAAAATTGCCATTGACCCCGGACATATTGCAGGTGATATGAAAACCGCAATGCTTGAGAAAAAGTATATTCAGTTTAATTACAACAACCAATCCATCGCAATTGTCGAAGGTGTTTTAACGCTGCAAACTGCTCTTATACTTAAACACCGGCTTGAAGAACAAGGCGCAAAAGTAATGCTAACCCGTGAAAAGCCCAATCAAACAGCATTTGGAATTACGTTCAAAGAGTGGCTTGAAAAAAAATTTAAAAATGCGGTTGATTCATCCTGTAAACTCAATGAAATTAACGAACAGGAAAAAACTTTTCTGCTTACAAAAGCCACGCAGCGTGAGATGTTCAGAACATACTTTAATAATCTTGACATGAGACAGCGTGCAAAAAAGATAAATGAATTTGCTCCTGACTTGTCTGTAATTATCCATTACAATGTGGACGAAAAAAATACAGAGTGGAAAAAGCCCACAGAAAAAAATTACAACATGGTATTTACTGCCGGCAGCTTTTTAAAAGCCGAACTGGAAAAACCAATTGACAGACTATCATTTTTTCGGTTGTTACTTACTGATGATACAGAACAGTCAACTAAACTTGCTGAGAATCTAATTAACAGTTTTACCGGAAAGCTAAATGTTCCTCCTGCCGACTCCACAGTTGCAGACTATCTTACAAAGTATTGTATTGCAGAAAGCAAGGGAGTATATGCGCGCAATCTTACCTTAACTCGCTTGGTAAAAGGAGTAGTAATTTATGGCGAAACACTTTATCAGGACAATACAGCAGAGTGTATTCAATTAAGCAAACTTAACACCGAAGTTTATGGAATAAAAACTTCAGCAAGGGTAAGACAGGTTGCAGAAGCTTATTATGAAGGAATAATCAGTTACCTAAAAAAATAAACTCAATCAACGATTTACTGCTTCAACTTTGCAGCATATTTTTTCAGTCCTGCTTCAATACTATTTTGTGTTACCACTTTTAGTATACCTGCAATAAAAGGAATTTTTGAGCCCAGTTCTATACTATAATCCAATGCCGATTTATCATCAGATAAACTCGAGAATTGCATCTTTCCATAATGGTGATTAAGTGGAGTTCCTTTGCTGATTTGATATTCTATACAAGTCGGCTTTACCGACTTGCGAATAGTTTCTTCAAAAGGTGCAAAAGGAATTTCTATTAAACGAACAGAGCCAACCCCATTTATATTTTCAGGGTTGTCACTATCCTTTATACGTTTAACATTTTGCCCAAGTATTGTGCTAAGGTTATCGTGGTCATTAAAATTTTCCCAAACCTTGTCTACAGGTGCATCAAATTCCTGATATAGTTTTATCAGGTAAATTTTCATTATTTCTTTACTTCTTCAAGTGCCATTCCGCAAACAGTGCAGTTTCCGGCTTTGTCATATGTTTTTTCACCTTCGCATTTCATAGGACATTGATAAATTGCTGTTTCTGTTTTTGCTGAATTGCTGCACGAAGAAAATGTGCCGATAAAAAGAAGTAAAACCGTTGTTGCTGAAATAAACTTTTTCATGATGAGATATTTAATAGTGTTATATTTTGGCTAAATTAATTATTCGCCTTATTAATTCCATAAGGTGTTGCAATGTATTTATTCTTTAGCGTTTCATCAAGCAGCAAAAGATTTTCAGGTTCCTTTTCACGGCTAAGACGAGGATGCCACAAATGATACTGAACCAAAGAAAACTTAGGTTGAAACACCTGCATTCCTTTATTTTTTATTCTGTAATTTATTTCAGTGTCCTCTCCCACTCCAGGATGGCGATAGCGTTCATCAAAACCATTGAGTTCAAGTATATCCTTTTTGGCAATGGAGAAGTTGCAGCCCAGAATTGTTTTTTTGTACGTGCCGAAAAGAGTATTAATTGCAGTTGAGTTAATGTGTATACCCTTTTCAACATCTTTTGATTTGCCTGTAATACTATTACTGACCAAACGCAAAAAGAAAAAACTTTCGAGTATTCCTTTTTTTATTTTTTCAGGACTAAGTGTTTTTGAAATCCCCTCAGACATGTTCACCCTTCGTCCGGCAAGCGCACAGTTATCTTTCTTTAGTCTTAAATGATCTTCAACAAAACGATGATGAGGAATACAATCACCATCAATAAAAATAAGGTAGGGGCTTCGGCTTGCAACAATTGCCTTATTAAGCATAACGGTTTTCATAAAACCATTATCTTCATGCCAAAGATGTTGAATGTTTAGTTTTGATTCAGCCTGTAGTTTTTTAATTTCCTGAACTGAATCAAAAGATGATCCATCATCAGCAATTATTACGTCAAACTGTTTAAAAGTTTGTCGTTCAAGCGCTGCAAGCAGCAACTTTAACCATTCAGTTTTATTATAGAATGAAATAATTAGGGTTGCAATGAACATGACAAAGCTGTTTATCAGCCTTTCACCTTCTTCCCCTTTTTATATTCTCCAAGCACAATAACTTCTTTGCTTTTGCCGTATTCTTTAACGGCATCCATCATCTCTTCCTTGGTATCGCGTCTTATCTTGATACCTGTTTGTGCTCCTTTATTGCGGATTTCAATATAAAATCCATCTCTGAAATCTATCGGTCTGGTTGGCGGACGTCCCATAATTTTTCTTTTCTAGTTGTTTCTGATAAAACACCTTTTATAGGTGTTTTGTTTTTTCAGGTCATAAAATAACAAAATTTTCTGACACGTAACACAAAAAATAAAAAATATCCCTCTTCTATTTCAAGAAGAGGGATATTTATAACGCCTAGTGAAACTGCTCTGCTTCAGTAGAACCAGCCAACGCAGTGGTTGAACTGTTCCCCTGTTGAACTACATTCTGAACAGCATCAAAGTAGCCTGTTCCTACAAATGACTGGTGTTTCACAGCTTTGAAACCATCTTTTTCTAATGCAAACTCACGTTGCTGCAGTTGGCTGAAGCCAGCCATTCCGCGCTCAACATACGCTTTGCTCAGTTCAAACATTGAAGTATTCAACGCATGGAAACCTGCCAAAGTAATAAACTGGAATTTGTAACCCATTTTAGCCAACTCTTCACGGAAAGTCAACATGGTTTTTTCATCCATGAATTTAGCCCAATTGAATGAAGGCGAACAGTTGTATGCCAACATTTTTCCTGGATATTTTGCATGTATACCTTGTGCAAATTCTCTTGCTAACCCTAGATCAGGATTTCCTGTTTCCATCCAGATTAAGTCAGCATAAGGAGCGTAAGAAAGACCACGGTCAATTCCTTGTTCCAAACCATTTTTAACATAGTAATAACCTTCTGGTGCGCGTTTGCCTGTAATGAATTTGCTGTCACGTGGGTCAACATCAGTAGTAATTAAATTCGCTGCCTCAGCATCTGTGCGGGCAATTACAAGTGTAGAAGTATTGCACACGTCAGCTGCCAAACGTGCAGCTAACAATTTGTTGATTGCTTCCTGAGTTGGAACCAAAACTTTTCCTCCTAAGTGTCCGCATTTTTTTGCAGAAGCCAATTGGTCTTCCCAATGCACACCGGCAGCACCTGCCTCAATCATTTGTTTCATCAATTCAAAAGCATTCAGGTTACCACCGAAACCTGCTTCAGCATCAGCAACGATAGGCACCATCCAGTCGCGTTGCGGCTCACCTTCAAGATATTCAATCTGATCTCTGCGCATCAAAGCGTTGTTTATTTTTTTTACTACTGAAGGAACTGAGTTTGCAGGATACAAACTTTGGTCAGGATACATTTCCCCTGAAAGGTTTGCATCACCTGCTACCTGCCAGCCTGAAAGATAAATTGCTTTCATTCCTGCAGTAACTTCCTGAACAGCTTGATTTCCTGTTAAAGCACCAAGTCCCGCAACCCAATCATCAGTGTGCAGACGCTTCCATAGTTTTTCAGCACCGATTTTTGCAAGTGTGTATTCTACCTGCACCGAACCGCTGATATTAATTACTTCTTCAGCTGAGTATGTGCGTGTAACGTCTTTCCAGCGTGGATTGGTTTCCCATTCTTTTTTGAGCGCCAATGCGCGTTCTAATTTAGTTGCCATTTGTTGTTTTTGGATTTATTGTTTTGGTTGTTGTTTTATTTATTAGTCAATTTCTTCGTAAGCGGGGAGAGTTAAAAATTCTTTGTAATCACCTTGCTGAACTAGCTCGTCAAAAATTTCAATCGCGCGTTTCATGGTTGCAGTATTGAAAGCATTTTCTCCAACGTAAGCTTTTACATTCTCTAATTCAGAAGGAAGAATTTCTTTGAACAAGTTGTAAGTAACAGTTCGACCGTCATTCAGTTTACTTGCATTCTTAATCCATTGCCATACTTGTGTTCTGGAGATTTCAGCTGTTGCTGCATCTTCCATTAAATTGTGAAGCGCAGCAGCACCAACACCGCGCAACCAGCTTTCAATATATAGTATGCCGACATTGATATTCATGCGCAAACCTGGTTCGGTAATGGTTCCCTCAGGTTCTGTTAATAAATCTTTTTGTGTGTAAACTTCACCTTCTCTTTTGATAGAATAATTGTTTGGTGTTGTCATGTTTGCGTTGAAAACATCCATTGCAACGCTAACCAGACCAGGGTGAGCAACCCATGTTCCATCATGTCCATTGGTTACTTCGCGTATTTTATCTACGCGTACTTTTTCTATCGCAGCATTGTTTTCTGCTTCATTATTTTTAATTGGAATAAAAGCGCTCATGCCGCCCATTGCGTGAACTCTGCGTTTGTGGCAGGTTTGAATAACTAATTTAGAATATGCTGCCATAAAAGGAACAGCCATTGTAACCTGTCCGCGGTCGGGAAGCACATAACCATTAAGGTTGCGCAGCTTTTTGATATAAGAGAAAATATAATCCCAGCGGCCGCAATTCAGTCCTGCCATGTGTTCGCGCAGTTCATAAATAATTTCATGAAGCTCAAATGTTGCAGTAATAGTTTCAATCAGCACGGTTGCTTTTATTGTTCCCTGCGGAATTCCCAATTCGTTTTGCGCCAAAACAAAAACATCATTCCACAATCTTGCTTCTAAATGACTTTCCATTTTAGGCAAGTAGAAATAAGGTCCTGTTCCGTTTACAATAAGTTGTTTTACATTGTGAAAAAAGAACAATCCAAAATCAAATAACGAACCGCTCATCACTATTCCGTCAACAGAAACGTGCTTTTCAGGAAGATGCCATCCGCGTGGACGAACCATTAGCACAGCAGTTTTTTCATTCAGCTTATATTCTTTTCCTGCTTCGTTTTTAAATGAAATGGTTTTGCGGATTGCATCGCGCAGGTTAATTTGCCCTTCAATATTATTATTCCAGAACGGTGAGTTGCTGTCCTCAAAATCAGACATAAAAACTTTAGCACCGCTGTTTAATGCGTTGATAATCATTTTGCGATCAACAGGCCCGGTGATTTCTACTCTGCGGTCTTGTAAGTCAGCAGGAATAGGAGCTGCTACCCAATCACCTTCGCGGACAGCTTTTGTCTCGGGTAAAAAATCAGGGAGCTTTCCGGCATCAATCTGCTTTTGTTTTTCAACACGTGCAGCAAGTAATTCTAATCTTCTTTTATTGAAGTTGCGTTGAAGTTTTACAACGAACTCTAATGCTTCAGGAGTAAGTATTTCTTCAAAGCCCGGTTGAAGAGGAGCTTTAATTTCCAATCCTTCTACTTTTATTTCTGCTGTTGCCGACATAGTTCTGCCTTTTTTGAATTTGGCGCAAATGTAAAGCAAAATTTCATTTCCAGCGAAATTTCGCTAAAATTATTTTTTCGCTACTTATCAACAATATTTTTTAGTTTTGCACACCGCACAGATGCACAATAACGAACAAAACATACGCCTCATCTTTGGCCTTAAACTCAGGCAGCTAAGGCAGGAGAACAAACTTTCATTAGTTGAATTAAGTAATAAAAGCGGGCTTTCTGTTTCGTATCTTAACGAGATAGAAAAAGGTAAAAAATACCCAAAAGCCGAAAAAATTGCTGCCATTTCCAATGCGCTTGGTGTTTCTTATGACAAGCTTGTTTCGCTAAAAACAGGCAAATCGTTATCACACGTAAGTCGTTTTCTTGAAAATAATTTTATTCAGGAACTTCCGTTGGAAGTATTTGGAATTGACAAGAAGAAAATTGTAGAACTTGTAAGCAACGCCCCCGCAAAAGTTACTGCATTCATTAGTACGCTCAATAAAATTGCCCGAGATTATGATATGACACAGGAGCATTTTTATTTTGCTGCTGTTCGATCGTACCAGGAAATGCACGAAAACTATTTTGAAGAGATTGAAGAGGCTGTAGAGAAATTCAGTGCTGAATATAAAGTAAACACCAATCGCCCACTTACAGTTGAAGAACTGAAAGATATTGTTGTCAATAAATTTGGCTATAAACTGGATGAAAAAAAACTTGGCAGTGTTCCTTCCCTTGAAAACATGCGTTCTGTCTATCTCAGCAATGGCAAGCGTTTTATGATTAATAATAAACTGGCTGGTTCGCAACAAGCATTTATTTATGCAAAAGAAATCGGCTATCAATATTTAGGCTTAAAAGAACGCGCTTATACAACGCCATGGAACAAAGCAAATTCGTTTGAACAGGTTTTGAGCAATATGAAGGCAAGTTATTTTGCAGGCGCACTCCTTATCAATCGCGACATTTTAGTAAAAGATTTAAAATCGTTTTTTGCATCAAAAGAGTTTGACAGTAAAAAAATGCTTGAAATGATGGACAAGTTCGATACTTCACCGGAAATGTTTATGCACCGCCTGACCAATCTTATTCCGCGATATTTTGGTTTGAATAATTTATTTTTTCTGCGATTCAATAATAATTTGGGAGCAGAAGAATTTTCACTTTCAAAGGAATTGCATCTTTCTCAATTGCACCAACCGCACCGCAATGAACTAAACGAACATTATTGTCGCAGGTGGGTGAGCATCGGAATTTTTCAAAGGCTTGAAGACTTGAAAAAGAAGAAGATTTACAAAGGTGCCATTGTGGAAGTTCAGCGTTCAAAATATGCAGACAGCGGCAACGAATATTTTTGCATTACACTTGCTCGCAGGCTCGGAAGAACCCCACATGCCAATCTTTCTGTTACCATTGGCTTTTTAGTAAACAACGATTTTAAAAAGAAAGTTGCTTTCTGGGGCGATACAAATGTTCCCATTAAAATGGTTAACGAAACCTGCGAACGTTGCAGTATAAAAGACTGTAACGAACGTGTTGCAAAACCTGTTGTTCTGGACAAGCAGAACCGACTGAAAGAAGTTGAGAGTGCCGTCAAAGAATTAATGTTATAATATTCTTCAACCGAAAGGTTTGTTTTGCAATCTTTCAGCATTTCTGGTATAAATTTCCATACCGCGAAGTTTTGTATTCGGCATCACCTTATATTTATGAAAAAGACTGCTACATTTTCATATAGTCCAGTAATTAGCGTATCGCAAATTGAGATAGAGGCTAAAAAGACCAGCCTGTTAAGGTAAGAAATTTGTTACATTACCCGTTGGATTTGCTAATTCTACCCTATTGCCAAATGCTTGAACAAAAACATAATAGGTATATGTTCCGACAGTTAGACTTAAATATCCTTCTGACATAACCGTATTCCATGACCCTGCCGGAATACTCAGGTAAGGTTGTCCTATAGGCCCCACCTATAGGACTTGCATTGCTGGTAGAGAGGAAAATGACCATTCCTTCTCCGGCATTGGAGGTCGTGTTATTTATTCCCATTTGCTGTATGCTGATTCTGTACTTTCTGGTTTGACCTGCCGGCACAGCTTGAAATAATAAAATTGCGATGATACGATCAGATGCTGAACAGGTAATGGCAGAATCCCTGGTTAAAGCAAGCATAGCCAGAGGCTATGCTTAACTAGGGCTAATTACAAATTAGCTGGTGTTCCAAGCGGTAAATGCTTTGCCGCATAATAGTAGATGCCGCCCAACGGGGGCGAGTATTATCACTATACCGTATTATTTTTCTGATTTAATGTGCAGTTGTTCGTTGATTACATCAATCTGAGCTTTCATGGTTTTCAGTATCTCGGCATTTTCAGATTTTAGGATGCCATTTTGCTTTTCCAACTCTTCAATTTTTACTTCCTGTTCTTGTATCCCTTTCAATAACAGGGTTGTTAGTTTATCGTAACAAACCAAATACCTGTCTGCTTTTTTATCGTGGTAAACCATATCCGGATAATATTTAGCTATTTCCTGTGCTATTACACCAATATGTTCTTCATCACCCATATCCAGTTCTTTTTTATAATTAAACCGAATAGCAGATAAAGTTTTAAGAGTGGGCAAAACTTCTTCTAATGGTCGAATATTTGTTTTAGTACGTATATCAGAAACACCTGTTCCCGATTGCCATACTGCCGCGCCATTATCATACAATACCATGTTTCTATCGCTTTGTAATAACAAATAAAAATCAGCCCGTGTTCCAGATACAAAGGCACCAGTTTGTGACCTGATATTGCCATTAACATCTAATTTTTGGAAAGGTGAGAGTGTTCCAATACCAACTGATCCATCCTGTTGAATGACCACTTTTTCTGTCTCTATATTTGATCCATTTGCAGTAGTTCGGAACTTTATACATGTTCCTTTGTTGGTGAAGGAAAAATTTTCGGTGGTTTCCATATATATGGAAGCCCCACCATAACTACTTGGATTTAAATAATCTAAAGCATCCCTACCGATAAAAGTACTCAATAACTTTCCTGAAGTAGGATAGCTGGGCGCGGTAAAGGTTCCTTCTCCCCTAACTCCCATGAAAACCGGATGTTCCCCTCCAGATGAGTATGCAAATGCATTGTTCACAGAATAACCATTATTTATTGTATGAATACTTCCTCCAAAAACTTCAAGTTTCGCACCAGGCGTGGTCGTACCAATCCCTACATTACCATTACTCAGCACGCGCACTTTTTCGCTGTTATTGGTTCTGAAAACCAAATCTTGGTTGTCGGTAGTGCCTAAAAAATTATTGGTAGGGTTGGTGCCTGCATTGCCGGTGAGCAGCCAGGCTTTTTGTGGCGTGGTAAACGAGGCAGGTTGATCCGTGGTGAGTGTTAAAGTTCCATCTGTAGCGTAACTCAGATTGGTGATATTCCATTGCGGGCCGGTAGGTCCGGTCACACCCGTAGGTCCTGATGCACCAATAGCTCCCGAGGGGCCTTGTAAACCTGTAGCGCCTGTAGCGCCCGTTCCACCTGTGGTTCCGTTAGCTCCTGAAGGCCCTGTTGTTCCTACACCGGTTGCACCTGTAGCTCCTGTAGCCCCTGTAGCGCCCGTTGCACCTGTGATTCCGTTAGCTCCGGTTGGGCCTTGTGCACCAGTTGCTCCGGTTGCACCATTAGCGCCAGTATTACCTGGCAAACCCGCAGCACCTTGTGGCCCAGTAGCGCCAGCTAAACCGGTTGCACCGGTAGCTCCCGTTGCTCCTACCCCGCCATTGCAAAGCGAGTTCCAGGTGGTACTATAGTAGTAATAGCAGTTCACCGTTTCGTCATACACCAGCAAGCCGATGGCGGGATTGGCTATGGCTAAGCGCTGTGCGGTAGTCATGCGCGGAGGTAAAAAACCTTTGTCGGTGGCCTTCAATTCTAACAAAGCACTGGGGCTGGGGATTAATGTTCCGATACCTACATTGTTTTGTGCTTGTAGATAGGTGAATTGAAACGTGGAATATAAGATAATAAGTAACGGGCTGAAAAGCTTTTTCATTGTGGTTGGTTTTAAAAAGTTATTGGGCTAAAAAATATTCTTTAAGTCGAGACTTAGCAGAGGATATATTTCCTGAAAACTGTTAAAATTTTCATGCGACTGCTTATTTTTTCTTTCATTTTTAAGTGCTTTCACTGCTAATTTTTTTCTGCCACTTGGTTTAGCAGTAGCTTTTTTATGGGTTAGTTGTTTGGTTTTTTTCATTATTATTTTTGTCTTCATTTAATAAAACAAGGCGAAATAAGCGGCTATAAAAACAGCATATTTTGCTAAGGTTGGTTGATTTTAGTAACCACCGCTTTTTTATTTTTCTGCTTTTAACAAGGTGTCTTTTAAGTATTGTATTTCTGTTTTTAATTTTTCAATATCAGAAACATCCGCTTTAGCAGATTTCAGGTTTAAATTTTCTTGCTTCAGCATATCAATCATTTGCTGTTGTTCTTGTACTGCTTTAATCAAATAAGGAGTAAACTTTCCGTAGTCTATACCCCATGCATTTGTTTTTACATCATCACCACCTACATGCACTACAGACGGGATAACGTTGTAAACTTCTTGTGCTATTAGCCCTGTAACTTTTGTTGTATCGCCTATGTAATTGTAATCTTTTACAGCTAGGCGATTTATATCTGACAAGCCGTGTGAGCTGCTCAAAATGTTTTCTTTCAATCGCTTGTCAGAACTAGTATTATATGCAACTGTTCCAGCACTAGATTGTGATATGCCTCCTATATAGTTTCCATCTCCGCGTTGCAAGTAGACATAAAAGGAACTATTTACAGATCCTGATGCATTACCTGCACGGATAACAATGCCGTTATTGGCAGTTGCCGTGTTAGTGGACAAGTTAAAAAAATTCGCAACGAAACTATTCGCTGCAACGTCCTGTACGTCAAGTTTAACACCCGGAGTTGCTCCAATACCCACCCTTCCAATGTTATCAATAATCATTCTCTCAGTAAATACCGGACTTGCTCCTGAAGGAGATGTATTGAAGCGGTATGCACCACCCGCTAAATTCAGATAAGTAGAAAAATCATTAGCCACATTTACAAATGCAGTTCCATTATAATAAGCATTGTCAGAAAGAATGGTTGAGGGAGAAACGAGAAAACCACGCGAACCAAATTTAATTGCTGTGCCGGGCGATACCCCCGAATTCTGATTTACATCTAATAATGCTAAGGTTGGGGCAGTTGTGCCAATACCCACCCTGCCGTTATCTCTTAATGTAATTACATCCACAAAATCTTCCTGCGCACCGGTGCTGGCTTTTAACCCAATAGTAAGTTGTGTTTTTGGCAAATATGGATTACCCAAGGCTGTTGCATATGAACTCATTTTAAAATCAACGGCAGAAGGCCAAAGATTATTGTTGTTCGTTGGTCTTACTAAACGTAATATACTTGCTTCAGTAATATTATTTTCAGTTCCAAGTATTCTAACCGCTGGGGTAAGTGTACCTACTGTTCCGGGCTGTGTCAGATTATCGGCACCTACTTGTAATTTAGCCAATGGTCTGGTAGTGCCAATTCCCACATTGCCATCGCCCTGAATTCTCATTAACTCTGCAGTGCCGCCATAAAATTTATGGAAGTAGCTGCTTGTATTACCTGGTACCGAATACCAAAGTGTGCTGCCATCTAAACCTATAGCGTAATCTACATCGGTAGCACTAACCTGGGGGTAAAAAACAATTTTAGTTCCGGCACTACGCGTGGTAAATGCAGGTGCTCCCACTCCAATTGGGTTAAAATACAATAGGTTGCTGGTTGCATTTCCTAAAGTAGTTGTGCCACCGTTAAAAGTAGCATTGTTGCTCCATGTTTTAGCACCTGCTGCAGTTTGTGTAGTTGTTAAGTCCACCCAGTTTTGAGAGCTGGAACCCGTGCCACCGTTAGCAACAGGCAAAATTCCTGTAAAAGTTGAATTCGCCCCACTACCAAGATTAATAGCCGGGTGAACGTGGTCGGCCCTGGCAAAGGTTGTCCCTGTGCCCACAGCAGCAGTGCCTAATGCGTTAGGTGTTGTGCTAGATGCTTGGCCTATAACGAAGGCGGTAGTAGCCAATTGGGTTGTATTTGTATTTAATGCGGCAGTTGGAGCAGCGGGAGTTCCTGTAAAAGTTGGTGTTGCAGAGAATACTACAGAGCCAGTTCCTGTTTCGTCAGATATTGCACCGGCAATACCTCCAGAAGTAGTTGTAGCTGTTAATGCTGATGTACCATTACCTAAAACAATACCGGTTAATGTAGTTGCCCCTGTTCCTCCATTAGCAACAGGCAGCGTTCCGGTAACCTCACTGCTCAAAGCTACTTGTGAAGCAGAAGAAAGCACGCCACTGGCAGTGGTTTTTACAAAACCGGCAGTAATAAGCGAAGTGGTTATTTGACCATCGGCATTTACTCTGAATTTCTCGGTTTTAGGACCACCAATATTAGAAGCCACGGCAAACAATGGATTTGCAGCAGTGCTGGTAGGAGAATATCCGAATAAACTGTAATCGCCAGGTTCGGCTATGCCCATTACCGCAGCCGAAGTACCGGAAATATTAGTGGATATACTTACTGATGCAGCACCGCTCAATCCCAAAATACCGGCACGGGAGTTACCACTGCCGCTGTTCATAGCATCGCCTACCACGCCTATACGGTTTCCACTGGAATTATTGGAGCGGCCATAAATCGCAATTTTATTTGTGGTTGATGTGGCGTCTGAATTTTCTACTTCGCCATACACTGCGTATCTGTTGGCAGTAGTTCCATTATATATCCCATACACACCTGCTGTTGCCGGTTTTGTTTGATTGTCATCATCAGGAAAACCGGTATTTGAATTAAATCCCAAATATCCGTTGGCACTAGTACCTGATGAACTAAACAAACCTGCCACACCGCCACGATCGCCAGTGGCAGGAGCAGTAGAGGCATTGTTTCCTGTTATACCGAAACTTGCTGTTCTGTCAATTGGAACGCTTACAAGATCATTTGTATTTGTTGGCGCAAGTGTTGTGCCTGTTCTGTTCCAGTATCCCTGTATTCCTGTTCCGGTTGATGATGCCCATGAAAGTTGCCCTGAAGCATTGGACGTTAAAGTTGATGCGACTGTGGCTGGCCGCAATGAATATACAGCACCGCTGGCATTATCAGCATACATTATATTTGAGTTTGCAATGGTTGGTGCTGCAGGGTTAAATGTATTATTGCCTATGATACCTGTTGCAATCAAGGTTTTTGTTGTTCCCGTTAAAGATAAATTACCAACTACCTGACCATTGTTAGCTGCATAAAAATTTCCGTTAGCCTGAACATAAAATACATCGGAACCTCCGACTCCGTCACCAATTCTGAAAGTATTGGTGGGTCCCGTGGTACCGTTATTGGCATTGATAACTGCAGCAAAACCTGAAGCTGCATTTAAGTTAAGATTATTTGAAGAAGGTGCACTTATGGTATGTACTGAGTTTAATATCGGCTCTATGTCTATGCTGTTGGGTGATGACGAAGTACCGAAATCAATGTCGTTGCCGGCTGTTAGTGAGGTTAGGCCTGATAATCCGCCTACTGTTGATTTCCACTCTGTGCCGTCACTGAATACTTCTATAGACTGGTTCGGTGAATTGAGAACAAAACTTGCTGCTCCGTCAATAGTTGCACCGCCTGCAATTGTTACGGTGTTGGCAGTAACTGTTGCATTTCTTTTTATTATATAAACCCTGCCTGAACAGCCTGATGCTGCCGGCAAGGTTACTATAAACGAGCCTCCCGAGGGGTTGCATACTACTGTGTTATCTGTTACATCTAATGTTCGGTTGGCTGAAATGGTGGTTACCTTTTGCCCGAACGAACCCGACACATCAAGGTAAGAAACCGGTGTGGTAGACCCCGGGCCTATACCCACATTGTTACTTGTATGGATATTAATTACATCAGTTTGAGCAACTGAAACCTGTGTTACACTTGCAATAAATGCGCAGACAAACAAAATAAGTGTTAGTAAATGCTTTTTCATGGCCTAATAAATGATTAGCCTCCAAACTTAAGTTAGCGTTCGTTGTGTTTCTGAAAATTCACACATCCAAATTACAAGTCTGAATTATTTTTGACTTTAAATTCACTTACCAAAAAGTTAATTATATAAGATAATATAATTAGTATTGATTTTTGAATTAAGGATTTAAATTACAATTCAGATGGCTGAATCATCCGATTTATTTCAACTTATACATTCACTCTCAATGAGTGAGAAAAGGTATTTCAAAATTTTTGCTTCGCGCCATGTTATTGGTAAAGAAAACAATTATGTGAAATTGTTTGATGCTGTGGATTCACAGAAAGAGAGCAATGACTCGGAATTAAAAAAAATGATAAAGAACTCACCAATCACCAAAAATCTCCCCAGGCATAAACACTACTTATTCAATTTGATTTTGCGCAGTTTAAATGCATTTCGTGCCGACAGTTCTTCAGATGCACGTTTCCGTGAAATGATGCGCTCTGTAGAAATTTTATTTGAAAAGGGACTTTACAAACAATGTTGGAAATTTTTAAAACGTGCTAAAGAAATAACAACTCAACTTGAAAAAATTCCCGAACAACTTGCTGTTGCAGGATGGGAGCAAAACCTGCTTTCAAAAAGTTCGCAATATGAAGAGTTGGACAAAAGTCTTACTAATGATTTGCTGCTTATTAAGGAGTTTGAAGAAGAACGACTGGTAAAGAAAAATGTTTATTCCGTTTATAGTCGCGTTGTGAAAATGGGAATTGCTCGCAGTGACTATGATATTGACCAGCTTCGAAAATTGGTATATAAACCGATTCTGCTTGAATCCAAGGTGAAAAATTTCTGGTCAAAGCATCTTATGTATGTAGCCCATTCGCTTTACTTTAACACTATTGGTGATTACGAGAGTTATCATGAATGCAATGAGAAGATTGTGAATTTATTTGAAAGTAAACCACAATTTATCCGCGATCGTCCTAATCTGTATGTTGTTTCGCTCAATAATTTATGTAACTCAAAAATTGAAACAGAAAGATACAATGAAATAACCGCAGTGATTAATAAACTGCGTTCCATTCCTGAAAATTATAACATTACAATTCACCGCAACACTCAGGCAAATATTGTTTTTTACAGCACTCGTATTGAAGTAGTTTGCTATTTGATAAAAGGCGAATTTGAAAAAGCAAAAAAAATAATTGAAGAAGCACAAACTGATATAAAAAAAAACAGAGCATTTGTTGCAAAATCAGGTGAACTTACTTTTTATTTCGATGCTGCTTATACTTATTTCATAAACGGAGAACATCATAATTGCTTGAAATGGCTTAATCAAATTTTGAATGATTCTGAAATTAAAGTAAGAGAAGAGTTGCATAGTATTTCAAAAATTTTTAGCCTTATCGTGCATTTTGAGTTGGGAAATTTTGCGTTGATAGACTACATTATCCGTTCAACCTATGGACAAATGCTAAAGCAGGATAAACTTTTTCCGATTGAACATGTAATGATTAAATTTTTTCGTGAAACACTTAAGATGTCAAAACGAAAAATGCTTTTACCTGAATACTTGCATACACACAAAAAACTTGAGCAAATGCTGAACGACCCGTATGAAAAAAAAGTGTTTGATTACTTTGACTTTATTTCGTGGGTTAAAAGTAAAATAGATGAAAAAACATTTAGAGAAGTTCTTCTTTTAAAAAATTAAAGAAAAGAAAAATGCAAAAAAATAGTGTGAGGATTACAAGTGAGAACTTTAGAACCCGTATTGATATATCTTCTTCTCGTCTAAGAAAATGCGCACGTTCATTGGCGGAAGCAAATCACCTTTTGCATTGCGGCAAATAATGTTGTTGAACATAATCAAGCTACCCGGCTTCATCGCATCAATTAAGCGTTTCATTTCAACAGTGAGTTTTTCATTACTTGCTTTCAATGTGTCAATCGTTGTTTGATTTCCGCTTTGCATTTCAAATGCAACAACTTTCAGCTTTTCGTTTGTGCCTTTTAGCTTTGCTGTAAGTTTACCAATTGCCATCAGCGAAAACTTATCAATAGTTGAATCATTTTTTACATCACAAACGAGCACTTCGGGAACGGGCAAACTAACAAGATTATATTTTTTGTTCAGTGCCAGTTGTGATTTTCCATTGGGCAATAATTCATAAACCGAAAAAATGGCCTCATGCCCGCTGCCTGATGTTGCCCGTATGATGTAGCAACTGTCCTTTTGTACAATAGTTGCACCAGCTATTTCCACTTTTGCAATTTTCCCTGGTCCTTCTGTCTTGATGCAAATCTTATTATCAACACCAATCCACAATACATTATTTGAAGGCGAAATAATAAAATTGGTTTTTGATTTTACGACTTTGAAAACAGCGATTGAATCCTGTGCTTTTACAAGCCCCGAAAAAATAATTGCAAGCAACAAAAATGATAATCTCATCTTAAACACATCTCAAAGATAAAGCATTCAAATATTAATACTTGCTTTCACTTCATCAATATTTTTGAAAGGTTTATCCAGAACCTGCATTTTAAATTTATAGGAAGAGCCAATTTTTCCAAGTGAAGCAAAATCTTCTGGTTTGAACAATGCTATTTTGTTGTCTTTGGTAACACCCAACAAGAGATTTTCTGATTCAGGGTTAAACTGAAACCTGCTGAAATCATAATTAGTAAATGAGTATGCCGCGTTCTTTCCTTTCTCAACAAGGTAAAGTGTGTTAAAAGAAAGTTGCTTGCCGTTCTTGTCAGTAAAAGTTGCAGAAACCATTAAGCCCTTTGGCATATTCTGAGGACAGTCTGAATTCCAGATACCAAAACTGCTAACCATAAATGAGCGGTAGATAATATCTGTTGTGACATTGGTAGCTATCTGCTGAGCAGATTCAGATGCCATTCTTTGTTGTATTTCAGCAAGTTCAGCTAGGCGTTCTGCGTTTAGTTTGTCATACTCCGCTTTCAATTCCCTTTCTTTCTGAGCTTCATCTTGATTGCGTTTTACAAGTGCTTTTTCGTATTCATCAAACTTCTTGTTGTAAACTTCAACAGCTTTCGGATAGTCTTTCTCAGAAACAACAGGACGTGTTAAAAAACTGTATTCCGTTTTCCCTTTTATGAAGGTAAGAATATATGTTCCCTTCTCTTTGCCTTTTTTTACAGATGCAGCATCCCATATTATTTTTGACAATTCAGATTTATAGGTTTTATCGCTTTTATCAATCTCAAATAACAAGTTTTTATAAAGTGCGAGTTCAGGAAATTCTATTTCATCCACTTCAATTTTTAGATTCTGACTCATAGGGGTCGCAATTACAGGTTCCACAGGCTTTTCCTTAGCCAGTAAATCTGTTTTAGATTTTTCTTCACGAATTTCTTTTGCTAGATCTTCAGCTAAATCCGGAAGTAGTTTTGTTTCTGTAAAAGCGTGGTCTTCAACATTACCGGCCGTATCTTTTCCAATATAACTCCAGTCGCCATTTTTATCATTCAACTTGTAAATATTAAATCGCTCTCCTTCCTGTTTTGATGCAAGTAAAATATTGATTGGTGAAGTTTCGTTTATGAATACTTCTTTGTTGTCCTGAAAACCATGAATCTCAAACATGCCAGCTGATTCAAAATGATATTCTGTTCCGGAACTGTCATATTTCATTGGTATTCCTGAAAGGAAAATATCAATAACATCATGAAACTCGCGATACTTAATTTCCACTTTTCCTGTTATCGAATTTCCTTTTTCATCCACAAAAGAATTAGCTGAAATCTTTATCTGCGAACCGGATTTTGTTCTAATGAGAGTGTCTTTATCAGCATTTACAAGATATGAAACAGATGGAACATCCAAACTTTCAATTGGAGGTTTTACTGCTGTTTCTGTTCCTTTCTTCAGATTATTAGTAAGCAGTAAAGTTGCTACAACTATTGTTGTTACAGCAACTCCCGCACCTGCCCAAAACTTAAATGTTTTATACAAAGGCGTTGATAATGCTTTGTATCCCGCCATCACTTTGTCAAAGCTTTTATGCTTAAGAGCCTGCTCGTCACTGATGTTTTTGCGGTTGGTATTGAATTTTAATTTGCTCATTTCTTTTGATTATTTCGTTAATAAGTTTTTCAGCTTCTGAATCACACGAAAAGTTTTCACGCGTGCATTATTTTCTTCCATGTCCAAAATCTCACTCATTTCTTTGTAAGAACGGTCTTCAAAATATCGTTGTTCTATCAACTCCAGTTCATCTTCAGACAAACCTTTCATTGCTTTTTTCAAACTTTCTATTCGTTCTTCCAGATTTTCTTCACCTGCATCTTCTGCAATCTGTGCAAGATTTTCAATCGGAATATTTACAACTTTTTGCACTTCGTTTTTTCTGAAAAGCTGATTCATCTCATTTTGTGCTACACGAAATAACCATGCGGAAAATGGAACCCCACGAAACTGATATTTATTTAAACCGAACAAAGCTTTTGAAAATACAACAGAAGTTATATCTGCAGCGGTATCTTCATCTTCCACACGCTGAAAAACATATCGGAAAATGCGGAGGTAATACTTATCGTAAAGCACTCCAAACGCCTGTGGATTGGCAATTGCGGCTTTTATCTGGAGCACCTCTTCATCAAGCTGCGCTTTGCTTTGATGATGTTTTCCCTGCTCATGGGCTGATTGACTGACATCTGCATTCATAACTCTGGTTTTGTAAAGTATAATGCAAGGTTAAGCGATTCGTTACAAAATTTTAAAAAAATAAAATTTCTGACTTTAATCACTTTTCTTTTCATGTTGACGATAATTCTTAAACTTGCACAACAAGAAAAATATTTCTAAGAATGGAAACAATAAAACTACAGGAAAATTTCGATGCCAAAATAGACCGAGGCGACATGATAGAGCCGAAAGACTGGATGCCGGATGATTACCGCAAAACGCTTATCCGACAAATTTCTCAGCATGCACATTCCGAGATTGTAGGCATGTTGCCTGAAGGAAATTGGATTACACGCGCCCCAAGTCTGAGAAGAAAAATGGTTCTTTTAGCCAAAGTTCAGGACGAAGGAGGGCACGGACTTTATCTTTACAGTGCAGCGGAAACAATGGGCATTAGCCGCGATGAAATGATTGAACAACTGCATAACGGAAAAGCAAAATATTCAAGCATTTTCAATTATCCAACTTTAACATGGGCAGATATAGGAGCAATCGGATGGTTGGTTGATGGAGCAGCAATTATGAATCAGGTGATGTTGCAAAAAACATCTTACGGACCATATTCACGTGCAATGGTGCGCATCTGCAAAGAAGAAAGTTTTCACCAACGCCAAGGGTATGAAATTATGTCGGTATTAGCTGCGGGAACGCCTGAACAAAAGGAAATGGCCCAGGATGCGCTTAATCGTTTTTGGTGGCCTTCCTTGATGATGTTTGGCCCTCCGGATGCAAGTTCACCTAATACTGCTCAATCTATGCGCTGGAAAATAAAACGCGAAACAAATGATGAATTGCGTCAGAAATTTGTTGACCGCACCGTTCCTCAGGCTGAGTTTATCGGTTTGAAAGTTCCGGATAAAGATTTGAAATGGAACGAAGCAAAACAAAGTTATGATTGGGGCACACCTGATTGGGAAGAGTTTAACAACGTAATCAAAGGCAATGGGCCCTGCAATAAAGAACGCCTTGCAGCTCGTGTTAAAGCACATGAAGATGGCGCCTGGGTGCGCGAAGCAGCAGCAGCATATGCAGCAAAACAACAACAAAAAGTAGCAGCTTAAAAATATAATCATGAGTAACAATAATCAAGGAACACTTTGGGAAGTATTTGTGCAAACCAAACCCGGGTTGCCTCACAAACATTGCGGCAGCGTTCATGCGCCCGATAAAGAAATGGCGATTCAAAACGCACGGGATGTTTATACAAGACGCAGCGAAGGAACCAGTATTTGGGTTGTTCCGGCAGAAGCTATAACAGCTTCTTCACCTGAAGACATGGGCTCATTCTTTGAACCCGCCAACGACAAAGTTTATCGTCACCCAACATTTTATCACGTTCCAGAGGGAGTAAAATATTTATAATGGAAAAGCATTTATTCAATTACCTGCTGCGCCTTGCCGACAGCAGTCTAATAATAGGACATCGTTTATCTGAGTGGTGCGGGCATGGACCGGTACTGGAAGAAGATATTGCATTAACAAACATCTCTCTTGACTTTGTAGGTCGTGCTAATTCACTTTATGAATATGCAGGAAAGATTGAAGAGAAAGGCAGAACAGAAGACGATCTTGCATACTTGCGCAATGAGCGTGAATTTTTTAACAACCTGCTGGCAGAACAACCAAATGGCGATTATGCTCAGACAATTTTGCGCCAATATCTCACCGATGCTTTTGAAATTCATTTTTACGAAGCGCTCACCAAAAGTAAAGACGAAACAATTGCAGGAATTGCAGCTAAATCACTTAAAGAAATTCAATATCACCTGCGCCACAGCAGCAGTTGGATGCTTCGTTTGGGAGATGGCACAGAAGAAAGTAACCGCAGATTACAAAATGCTCTGAATGAAATTTACCGGTTCACAGGAAGTTTATTTGAAACAGATGACAATGATTCTGCTTTGACAGCAGCAGGAATTGTTCCTGACCTTTCTGTAATTCAACAGCTATGGCAAAAAGATGTGGATACAATGCTTGAAAAAGCAATGCTGAAAAAACCAGAAAACGTCTGGATGCAAAAAGGGAATTTGCAGGGAAGACATACCGAGCATCTTGGTTATATTTTGGCAGAGATGCAATCAGTGCACCGCGCGTATCCCGGAGTAAAGTGGTAATTTTACCCTGAATTAAGGGTAGAATCCGTTTCCTGTTATGCAAAAAATTGAATTAAAACCGCACTATGATATAGTTGTTATTGGTGCAGGAATGGGTGGACTTACATCTGCTGCGCTGCTTAGCAAAGCTGGGTTTTCTGTTTGTGTACTGGAAATGGCAGACCATCCCGGAGGATATCTTGCCGGGTTCCGAAGAAAAGATTTCAGGTTTGACACCGCCATTCACTGGCTCAATCAATGCGGACCACAAGGTTTGGTGAGTAAAGTTTTTGATATTCTCGGGAATGATTATCCGCGACCTGTAGCGCAAAAGCGCATCCGAAGGGTTAAAGGTCATGGTTTTGATTACACACTCACCAACAATCCTGATGAATGGAAAAATGAACTTATTGCAAAATTTCCAAACAATAAAGAAGGCATTGAACGTTTTTTCAAAGCAGCAAAAAAAATCGGAAAATCTTTTGACAATTTCAGTAATGTTTTTCGATCAGAAGAGAGCATGACATTTTTTGAATCAATGCGCTTTAAATTTAAACTGCTAAACTTTGCAATGCCGTTTATTCCGTTCATCCGATATAGTGGTGAAAAGGGAATGAAAAAAGGATTGAGTAAATATTTCAAAGACCCTAAACTTCAGGAAATATTTTGTTCCGAGTCTGAGTTATTATCGTGTTTAGTTCCCATTGGCTGGGCCTATTACGGAGATTATCAAAGTCCTCCCAAAGGTGGCAGCCAGGTGTTTCCTGAGTGGCTGGAATACGTGATTAATTATTATAAAAATGAAATTTACTACCGAAGTAAGGTGAACAAAATTCTGGTGGAAGGCAATAAAGCTGTTGGTGTAAATTTTGAATGTCGCGGAAAGGAATATACGGTTAACAGTAACTATGTTTTAGCTGCCTCTGATATTGAAACTTTATATGAAAAGATGTTGCCCGAAAGTATCATTCCTGAAAAAATGAAAACGAAATTGAGGCAGGCAAAATTGTATAGTTCTTCGGTTACTGTTTCCATTGCGCTGGATTGTCCTGCTGAAGATTTGGGCTTCAATGAAGAGATGATTTACATTTCACTGGAAGGTAAACGTGAAGAGCATGGCAGTGGCGATCCTGAGAAATGCGGTATAAGTATTCTTGCACCTTCTCAGCGAGATAAATCTATGGCTCCTGAAGGCAAAGGAACGCTAACTCTATACACTGAAGCAACGATGGATTATATGAATAACTGGCGAACAGATAAAGATGAAAAAGGAAATATTATCCGCGGTGAAGAATATGTGAAGCTGAAAAATGAAGTAGCAGAAAAATTAATAAAGCGAGTTGAAAGTAAATTGGGAATTGAGTTAAAAAAACACATTTTATTTTATGAAGTTGCGACACCTGTAACACACTATCGTTATACCGGAAATAAAAACGGAACAATGATGGGTGCACGTCCCGGACGCGAGAACATGCAGGCAAAAGTTGCACATTATCAAACACCGGTTGAGAATTTGATTTTGAGCGGACACTGGGCTGAATTAGGAGGTGGAGTTCCCATTGCTGTACGCTCGGGCGCTAATGCTGCCTTGTTGGTTTTACGAAAAGAAAACAAAGCTGCTTTTAAATTGATGGCTAAGTACATGGACAGTGAAATCGGAATTGATGAAATCCGGAAAGCAGGAGTTTTTAAACCCTATGATAATTCGTGGAAGCAAAATCTTACACCGGCTGAAAAGTTGACTGCAAGAGCAACAGTAGAAGAAATTAAAAATGACAACTAAAGAAGTCAGAACATTATTATCGCAAATTCCTGACCCGGAAATTCCTGTTATTTCAATTGAAGAATTAGGGATTTTGCGAGATGTTAATTTTATAAATGACGAATGTGTAATTACAATTACACCAACATATTCAGGCTGCCCTGCGATGAAAGCAATTGAGCAGGATATTGTTGCTTTACTTAAAGAAAACGGAATAGAAAAAGTGAAAGTGAAATCCGTTTTTTCGCCTGCCTGGACAACAGATTGGCTGACTGAAATTGCAAAAGAAAAATTGAGAAAATATGGCATTTCTCCGCCTGACAAAACCACTTCCGACAAATCAGTTTTAACCGGAATTCAAAAAACAGTGAAATGCCCTCGCTGCAGTTCTGAAAACACAGAACTGGTTAGTCAGTTTGGTTCTACTGCCTGCAAAGCTTTATATAAATGCAAAGATTGTTTAGAGCCATTTGACCTTTTTAAGTGTCATTAAAAGAACTGTCCTTTTTCCTACATTTGAAACCTTATCATATGAACTATGGAAACAATCATTTTTGAAATTCAGGATTCGGTTGCAAAAATTACACTCAACCGTCCTGATGTATTGAACAGTTTTAATCGACAGTTAGCAAAGGAGTTTCAGGATGTATTAAACACTTGTGCAAACGACAAAACTATTCGTGCCGTTTTTCTCACCGGCTCAGGACGTGCTTTCTGTGCAGGACAGGATTTATCCGAAGCAATTGAAATGGGAAAAACAGGAGACCGCGATCTTGGTGATTCGGTAGAAGAAGTTTATAATCCAATTATTCGTGCTATTCGCAATCTTGAAAAACCTGTGATTTGTGCAGTGAATGGAGTTGCTGCAGGAGCAGGTGCCAGTCTTGCATTTGCATGTGATGTTACGTATGCAGCTGCATCATCATCTTTTTTGCAGGCATTCAGCAAAATTGGTTTGGTACCCGACAGCGGGGGAAGTTTTTTTCTTCCTCGTTTGGTTGGTTTTCAAAAGGCTTCAGCATTGATGATGCTTGCAGAAAAAGTTCCTGCAGAACAAGCTTTACAGATGGGAATGGTTTACAAAGTGTGTGCAGATGATAAATTGGCCGAAGAATCATTTGCTGCAGCAAAAACATTGGCGGGAATGCCTACAAAAGCATTAGCCTATATTAAACTGATGCTCAATGAATCTTTATCAAATGATTTAGATACACAATTGGATTTAGAACGAGACATGCAAACTGCAGCTGGAAAAACTTCAGATTATAAAGAAGGTGTAAATGCATTTTTAGAGAAAAGAAAACCTGTATTTAAAGGCGAATGATTAAAGTCGGAGTTATAGGCTCAGGAGCAATGGGCAGTGGAATTGCGCAGGTGGGTGCAACTGCAGGCCATGCTGTTATTATTTACGACACAAATAAATCTGCTTTAGAAAAATCAAAATCAGCACTTGACACAACGCTGAAAAAATTAGTAGAGAAACAAAAAATATCAGAACAAAAAGCAAGTGCAATTTTTTCACTCATAACTTATGCTGACGATTTAAAATCATTTGCTGATTGTGGTTTAGTGATTGAAGCAGTAATAGAAAATCTGGAAGTAAAACAGAAATTATTTTCTGAACTGGAAGATATAGTCAAAGAGGATTGCATCATAGCTTCTAATACTTCATCACTATCCATTACTTCCATTGCATCAGCCTGCAAAAAAACAAATCGCGTTCTGGGAATTCATTTTTTTAATCCTGCTCCATTGATGCCTTTGGTAGAAATTATTCCCGGTATTTCTACTGATAAAAATGCAGTTGAAATTTCCAGAAAATTAATCGACAGTTGGGGGAAAATTACTGTGCTGGCAAAAGATACACCGGGCTTTATTGTTAATCGAGTGGCTCGTTCTTACTATGGAGAATCTATTCGCATTGCAGAAGAAGGAATTGCTGATTACGTCAATATTGACTGGGCTTTGAAAGAGTTTGGCGGTTTTAAAATGGGCCCTTTTGAACTGATGGATTTCATCGGCAACGATATTAATTACAAAGTAACTGAAACTGTTTGGGAGCAGTTTTTTTATGAACAAAAGTTCAAGCCTTCATTTACTCAAAAGAGATTGTTTGAAGCAAAATATTTTGGAAGAAAAACAGGCAAAGGTTATTACGATTATTCTGAAGGAGCAGAAAATCCTGAGCCGCAAAAAAACGAGGAACTTGGTAAACAGATTTTCAATCGTGTTATTGCAATGCTGATTAACGAAGCAATTGATGCATTATATTTAAATGTTGCTTCGAAAGAAGATTTAGATCTAGCAATGACAAAGGGAGTAAATTACCCCAAGGGTTTATTGAAATGGGGAGATGAAATTGGTTTACAGAATATTTTGAAAACATTGACAGCGTTGCAGGACGAATATGGTGAGGACCGTTACCGTGCATCTGTTCTTTTGAAAAAAATGGTAAAAGAAAATAAGAAGTTTTTTTCTTAATTGGAAAATCAAGTTACATATCGGGCTTACTATAAATCTCCTTTGGGATTGCTTGCTATAACTGCAAATGAAACGGCAATTACAGGGCTTCACTTTGTAGAAAACAAAGAAGAAAAAGAAAAAATAAACGGAGTAATAAAAGATTGCCTAAAACAACTGATGGAATATTTTAATCGCGAACGATATGACTTTAACCTTATTCTGGATCAGGAAGGAACTGAATTGCAGAATCGCGTGTGGAGTGAACTTAAGAAAATTCCATACGGCATGACGGTGTCGTATCTCAATATGGCAAGGAAGATTAAGAACAGAACATTGTCGAGAGCAGTTGGTAATGCTTCAGGAAAAAACAATATTCCAATAATTATTCCATGCCACAGATTAATAGGAAGTAATGGAAGCTTAACAGGCTACTCAGGAGGAATTGAGAATAAAAGATGGCTGCTTGAATTTGAAAAAGAAGCAGTAGAGCCTAAATTATTTAAGTTTAAAGAAGATGGAAAAAAATCAGGCAGAAAGGGTAGTAAATAAAATGTTTGATGAGGACCGCTTCAGCAACTGGCTGGGCATCGAACGTGTTCTTATTGAACAGGGACATTGTATTTTGCGCATGAAAGTCCGCAACGAAATGCTAAACGGTTTTGGAATTGCCCATGGAGGAATTGCATTTTCATTTGCTGACAGCGCTCTAGCTTTTGCATCTAATTCTTACGGCAAACTGAGTGTTGCTTTGGATTGTTCCATTTCATTTCCGGTAGCAGTAAAAGAAGGCGATATGCTTACCTGCGAAGCAAAAGAACTTGCGCTGACAAACAAAACAGGAACATATCTGATAGAAGTTAAAAATCAAAAAAACGAAAATGTAGCCTTCTTTAAAGGAACGGTTTACCGGACCTCAAAAGAATGGTTTTCAAATGAAAAATAAATAAAATGGAGAGAGAAGAAAATTTTAAAAACACGATAACTAACGGATATAATTTTTCTGGAGCCAATATTATTTTAGGTGCTGCTGTCTTGGACAAAAAACCACTTGATAAAGCACAGGTAAAACTTCCACTCTCTACCATCAACAGACATGGTTTGATTGCAGGAGCCACCGGAACAGGGAAAACAAAAACGCTGCAATATTTTGCAGAAAGTTTATCTGAAAATGGAGTTGGTGTTTTGATGATGGACATCAAAGGTGATGTAAGCGGAATTGCAAAAGCTGGTTCTGAAAACCAAAAATTGACAGAGCGTCACCGTATAATTGGTAAAGAATGGAAACCGGCAAATTTTCCGGTTGAACTGCTTACTATTTCTAATGAGAAAGGAGCCAGAATGCGGGCAACTGTTTCGGAATTTGGTCCGGTGCTTTTCTCAAAAATGCTTGAGCTTAATGATAATCAGGCAGGAGTTGTTTCGCTGATTTTCAAATACTGCGATGATAAAAATCTTCCATTACTAGATATCAAAGATTTCAGGAAAGTGCTACAGCACCTGACAACAGAAGGAAAGGATGAAATAAAGGATTACGGATTAGTAAGCACAGCTTCGGCAGGTGTGATTATGCGTAAGCTCGTTGAACTGGAAGAACAAGGCGCGGATAAATTTTTCGGTGAAGTTTCATTTGAGGTAGAAGATCTCATTCGAAAAACAGCTGATGGAAAGGGCTACATCAATATTATGCGCTTATGTGATATTCAAAGCAAGCCGAAATTATTTTCAACATTTATGTTGTGTTTGCTTGCAGAGGTTTATGAAAAATTTCCGGAAAGCGGTGACAAAGGATTACCCAAACTTGTTATCTTTATTGATGAAGCACACTTGATATTCCGTGAAGCTTCAAAGGCTTTGCTGGAACAGATTGAAACTATTATCAAACTGATTCGCTCAAAAGGAGTTGGAATTTATTTCTGCACACAATCGCCTGATGATATTCCTGAACAAATTCTCGGACAGCTTGGATTGAAGATACAGCATGCGTTGCGAGCATTCACCGCAAAAGACAGAAAGGCAATAAATCTTGTTGCTCAAAATTATCCGCTTACTGATTATTACAAAGTGGAAACATTGTTAACTGAATTAGGCATTGGTGAGGCATTGGTAACTGTTCTGGGTGAAAATGGAGCGCCAACTCCGCTTGCACATACATTGATGTGTGCCCCTTCTTCGCGTATGGATATCTTAACACTTGCTGAACAGGATGAACAAATTCAACGCTCACAAATTGCAGCAAAATACAATCAAGTGATAGATAGAGTGAGTGCATACGAAATGCTGAGCAATAAAATTCAGAAGCAGCCTGAACCTGAAATCGAGCAACCAAAACAAGTTCAACAACCTGTTCAGCGCACATCGGTGAAGCAAGAAAAATCAGTGATAGAACAGATATCAAGCAATCCGTTAGCAAAAACTCTTTTTCGCGAAGTTACCCGCGGATTAATTGGAGTTTTGATTGGAAAACCTTCCACACGAAAAAGAAGCCTATTTTAACAATATGAAAACAGCATATTTAATTGACGGAATAAGAACACCTATTGGAAATTTCGGAGGTAGTTTATCTACTGTTCGCCCTGATGATTTGGCAGCAATTGTATTGAAAGAATTAATGAAAAGAAATTCTTCAGTTGACCCTTCAGAAATTGCAGATGTAATTCTCGGTTGCGCCAATCAGGCAGGTGAAGATAATCGCAACGTAGCGCGGATGTCCTTATTATTGGCTGGATTCCCTGTTAATGTTCCGGGCGAAACGGTAAACCGTTTGTGTGCATCAGGATTATCGGCAGCAATTTCTGCAGCGCGTACAATCATGGTGGGGGATGCGGATTTGATGATTGCAGGTGGTGTGGAAAATATGACGCGCGGACCGTGGGTGATTTCAAAAACATCAACACCATTTGGCCGCGATGCGCAAATGTTTGACAGTAGTTTCGGTTGGCGCTTTGTGAACCCGAAAATGAAAGAACAATATGGTGTTGACGCAATGGGCGAAACAGCAGAAAACCTGAACGATATTCATAGAATATCACGTGAAGATCAGGATAGATTTTCGTTGCACTCACAACAGAAAGCTGCTGCTGCGCAGCAGAACGGGAGGCTGGGAAAAGAAATTGTAGCGGTTGAAATTCAGCAGAAAAAAGAAACCGTAAAGTTTGACAAAGATGAATTTGTAAAACCTTCCACAACTTTAGAAGTACTGGGAAAACTAAAACCTTCTTTCAGAAAAGATGGTTCAGTTACTGCAGGAAATGCTTCAGGTTTGAATGATGGTGCAGCAGCAATTTTATTAGCTTCAGAATATGGAATCAATAAACACAATCTTCAACCGAAAGCAAGAATTGTTTCGAGTGCAATGGTTGGTGTTGAGCCACGCATCATGGGAATTGGCCCTGTTCAAGCTGCAGAGAATGCGCTGAAAAAAGCAGGACTGAAGATGAGTGACATGGATGTGATCGAGTTGAATGAAGCTTTTGCAGCGCAGTCATTGGCATGCACCCGTTCATGGGGATTGGCAGATGATGATACACGCATAAATCCAAACGGAGGAGCCATTGCAATCGGTCATCCGCTTGGGATGACTGGTGCACGAATTTTAAATTCTGCGGCACTTGAGTTGCAATTGACAAACAAAAAATACGCACTTGTTACCATGTGCATTGGAGTGGGACAGGGCTACGCAGTAATCATAGAAAAAGCCTGATATGCAATTCCATTTACAGTTTGAAAGTGATACAGTAGAGGAAGAAGGACACTTCTCTCAGTATAAGATTATGATTCATCCG
>CANJWH010000030.1 GCA_947478465.1 Bacteroidota bacterium | reverse complement strand
AGTAACACTTCACGGAACTACATCACCTTACATTTCAGTTCAGCCACAAGACCAATCGGTTTGCATTGGCGACAATGTAATTATGAGCGTAACAGCTAACGGAAGTGGTCTCACATATCAATGGCAGGTGAACACAGGCAGTGGTTTTGTAAACGTAACCAATGGTGGCGTTTATAACGGAGCTAATGCTGCATCTCTCATTATTGCAGGAGCTACACTGGGTATGAATAACTACCAGTATCAGGTTATCATTAACGGAGTTTCCTGCCCCGATGCATCTACTTCCAATGCTGTAACATTATATGTGGGACAAAGTCCGATGATTATTACCGACCCAAATAATACTGCTATTTGCGATGGTTTTGATGCTTCATTCAGTGTAACAACTCTTGGCAACAATCTTACTTATCAATGGCAGGTAAATACCGGAAGCGGTTTTGCCGACATCAGTAATGGCGGAGTTTATTCAAATGCAACTACTACAACGCTGAACATAACAGGTGCTGATGTTTCAATGAATGGATACCAGTATCAGGTTATTGTAACAGGTTCAATCAACTGTGCGCTTACTTCTACTTCTGCAAGTGCAGTGTTAACGGTAAATCCATTGCCGGTGGTAAGCATTTCAGGTTTGCTTACACAGTATTGTGTAAATGCACCTAACGTAACATTAACAGGTATTCCTTCTGGCGGAACGTTCAGCGGAACAGGAGTAACCGGAACTACCTTCTCTCCTGCAACCGCAGGGGTTGGCGGTCCTTATCCTGTCTTGTATGAATACACCGATGGAAACGGATGTTACAACAGCGCTACAATAAACGTAACCGTTGTTGCGCAACCGGTAGTAAGCTTTAGCGGATTGGCTGGACCATATTGTATCAACGACAATACTCCTGTTGCACTCACCGGATCACCTTCTGGCGGAACTTTCAGTGGAACTGGAATTACAGGAAATACATTTGTTCCTTCCATTGCTCAGTTGGGCAATAACTCAGTTACCTACACCTATACCAACCTGAACGGTTGTGTAAATTCACAAACACAGGTTGCAGTGGTTAACAATATTCCTGTTGTGAGTTTCTCTGGTTTAAGTGCGGCATATTGCGAAGATTATTCCACACCAATTATTCTCACCGGAAATAATGCAGGCGGAACATTTACTTCCAATGGTGCAGGATTAACCGACAACGGAAATGGCACAGCTTCTTATGTTGCATCAGTTGCAGGCGCAGGAACACATACCATTACCTACACGTATACAAATGGCAACGGTTGTGCTAATTCACAAACACAATCGATATTGGTTAACACGCTTCCTGTACTAACCTTCAGTGGCCTTTCTAATCAGTATTGTGTTGTTGATCCGTTGGCAACACTTACAGGTTTCCCTGCAGGCGGAACATTCAGTGGACCGGGAATAAGCGGAAATACATTTAATCCGGCAACTGCAGGTTTAGGCTTGCATACTATAATCTATCAGTACACAGATGGTTCAACGGGTTGTTCTAATTCAGTTGCTCAGAATACGATTGTGCGCGACCAGCCTGTGGCTAATGCAGGCGTTGGCGGCAATGTGTGCGGACTTACATTCAGTTTAGCAGCTGCGCCAAGTGTAGGAACAGGAACCTGGACCGTAACAGGCCCGGGTACAGCAACCTACTCACCAAATGCGAATGCTGCCAACGCGACAGTAACTGTTAGTGGTTATGGAACCTACTCATTTACCTGGACAGAAAATAACAGCGGCTGTTCAGATGCTGCTTCGGTAACAGTTAATTTCTATAACCAGCCGGTTGTTGACGCAGGGCAGGGTGGAAGTGAGTGTGACCTTGATTTCACGTTCACAGGTTCAACAAGTCTTGGAACAGGAACATGGTCTGCTTCAGGTCCCGGAACTGCTTTCTACACAGACATCAATAACCCGACTGCATCAGTTATGGTTTCCACATCCGGTATTTATACGTTTACCTATGCAGTAACCAACGGAACATGTTCTGCTTCTGATCAGGTAACGGTTAACTTCAATGTATTGCCGGTTGCAAATGCAGGGCAGGACGGCAGCGAGTGCGACCTTAATTTTGTCCTCAACGCTGTTCCAACTGTTGGCACGGGAACATGGACTCAACTCTCAGGTCCGGGCACTTCAGCATTTGCACCAAATGCTAATGACCCTTCCGCAACAGTTACAGTTTCTTCCGTAGGAACTTACACCTACACATGGACCGAAGACCATAATGGTTGCACCAGTTCAGATAACGTAACGGTGGTGTACCATGCCTTACCTGTAGTTTCAATTTCAGGACTTAATGCAGCGTATTGTGTAAACGAAACGGCTGTGATTAACATTGCCGGCACACCCGCAGGCGGAACGTTCTCAGGCCCCGGAATGTTGGGAACTCTTTTCTCTCCTTCTACCGCAGGTGTTGGAGTTCACACCATTGTCTATACCTATACCGACAACTTTGGCTGCACCAATTCACAGTCACAGTCGGTTGAGGTTTATGATATAAGCACTACTTCATTTACCGGACTGGCTGCTGAATATTGCATTGATAATACAGCACCCGTAGCACTTACAGGAACTCCTGCAGGTGGCACTTACACAGGCTCAGGAATTTCAGGCAGCTTCTTCACACCTTCTGTTGCCGGACTGGGAACACATACCATAACTTACTCGGCAGCCAACGGAAACGGTTGCCTCAATTCAGGTACACAAACAGTTACTGTTAATGCGCTTCCTGTTGTTTCATTTACAGGGCTTGCTGCTGATTATTGCGAAGATGCTGCCCCTGCAACGCTCATAGGAACACCGGCAGGCGGAACATTTACCGTTGACGGAAATACAGTCACAAACTTTGACCCTTCTGTTGCAGGTGAAGGAACGCACACGGTAACCTACACCTATACCGATGGTAACTCTTGTGTAAACAGCAGTTCACAAACAGTCATAGTTCATGCACTTCCTTTGGTTATTACTACACCTTCGGGTAGTGCTGCTTTCTGTCAGGGCGGAAGCGTATTGCTGGCGGCAAGCAATGGCTTTACATCGTATACATGGTCTAACGGAAACACCAATCAATCATTCCTTGCAAACCAGACTGGACAATACACAGTTGATGTTGTAGATTTGTATGGTTGCACAGGAACATCTGTTCCTGTTAACGTTACCGTAAATGCTTTACCGGTTGTTGACCTTGGTAATGATACTACCATTTGTACAGGCAACAGCGTAACACTGGATGCCGGAAACTTTGTTTCCTATGTATGGAGCCCTAACGGAGCAACTACTCAAACCATTGTTGCAGCAAACAACGGAGCCTATATGGTTACCGTAACCGATGCCAACGGATGCGTGGGTAGCGATCAGGCAAGCGTTACTGTTGCATCATTGTTGCAGCCAACGGTTACTTCATCCAGCAATACCAATACCTTCTGTCAGGGTGGTAGCTTAACATTGGATGCAGGTCCCGGCTATTCTTCTTATGCATGGTCTGATGGAATAACATTCTCTCAAACCATGACTGTAACGCAGGCAGGTTTCTTCAGCGTGTTTGTAACCGATAACAGCGGTTGCACAGGTGCATCTACTCCCGTTTCGGTTACCATGTTCACGGTTCCGGCACCTATTGTTTTTGCCGATGGGCCGCTTGAGTTCTGTCCGGGCGAGAGTGTAACACTTAGCGCGGGTATCGGCTACACTTCGTATGCATGGTCTCCGGGTGGCGAAACTACTTCATCCATTATTGTTGACCAGACAGGAAGTTATGTGCTCTCGGTTCAGGATCAGAACAGCTGCCCCGGAACTTCCGATACAATTGATGTCACTGTATTTGATGTCACAACCCCTGTAATACAGGCCAGCGGTCCGCTGCAATTCTGTGATGGTGATAGTGTGATACTGAGTGTGCTGGGAAGCTATGCTTCTTATCTGTGGACAAGCGGTTCAACTACTCCCGAAATTCTGGTTACCGAAAACGGACAGTATGGTGTAACCGTTATGGATTTGAATGGCTGTATCGACTCATCACAAACAGTGAACCCTGTTACGGTTAACGTTTGGAGCCCGCTCGGTTTCATCCTTGAATCAGGCGACTCACTTACCTGTACACCTGCTTTTGCAGGTTACCAATGGTATCTGAATGGCAACCTTCTTCCGGGAGCAGATGCGCAAGTCTATATTGCTCAGGAAAGCGGAAACTACTCAGTAGTAGTTACCGATGACCATGGTTGCGAAGGCGGTTCAAACATCATTGAACACAGCATGGTGGGCATTCAGGATGTAGCTATTGATGCTAACATCAGCATCTATCCTAACCCTACCCGTGGCGTGTTTACATTCAGCGCCCTGTTCAGCGGTTACGAAAACCTGAGACTGGAACTTACCAACGCATTGGGTCAGTTGATTATTCCGGTAGAAGATGTAAAAGATGTAATGACCGTAAAACGTGATTATAACCTGAATCATCTGCCTGACGGTATGTATATGCTCACTGTAAGAACAGATAAAGGAAGCGTTACCAAACGCATCATTAAAAACTAAGTCATATAGTTTGCATAAAGAGAAAGGGCGGCCATAGGCCGCCCTTTCTCTTTATTATAAACTCTGTAAAGATTGCTATACTCCTTTTCTACTATTCATGAATCTGTTCAGTTATTGGTTTAAGAGTTGAAACTATAATTGAAAAGCATTCCGTCATTTCCGTAACACTTTCCGCTGGCGGAAAACATCACGGAAATGGCGGAAACGGTTTTGGAAAGGACGGATTGGAGTATGGAAAGAGCGGAACAGACCATTGAAAGAGCGGAAAGGAAAGTAGAAGGTACGGAAAGGAACATTGAAAGAACGGAATAGATTAAGGAAATAGCGGAAAGACTTGTGGAAATGACGGAAAGGTTTATTTCACCTCTTTCCGGTTATATTATCTTTCTGTAAACAAAATGCTTTGCCGCTACCCACCCCCTTTTTTATTTTCCCCTATTTTCTATCTTGCAGCCCCAAACACCCCCATGAAAAGAATAATTCTTATCGTTCTTCTCTTCCTCACCCCGCTCTTATGGAAACATTCGGGGGCAGGGGCATTAGCCCAATTCTCCGACAACTTCACCGACACCGACTTCACCACCAACCCCACCTGGACAGGCGAAACCACCAAGTTTGAAGTAAACGGAAGTTCCCAGCTCCACCTCAATGCACCCGCTTTGAGCGACACCGCCTACCTTGCCACCGCCAACAGCGTTGTCTTCAGCGATACCATCCAATGGGAGTTTTATTTCAGCATGAATTTCGATCCCAGCAACAGCAACAACCTTAAAATATATTTAGTCTCCGATCAGGAAAACCTACGCGGTGATTTAAACGGATACTACCTGCGCTTTGGCGAAAATGGTTCTACAGACCGCCTCAAATTCTTCAAACAAAGCGCCACCACCGGCACCGAACTCTTTGCCGGAACAGTTAACTCTTTTGGCATCAACCCTGCCGAAGGGCGAATAAAAGTAGAACGTTTCCCCGATGGAACATGGAATTTTTACAGCGACAGCACCATCGGAAATAACTTCGCCCTCGAAGGAAGTGTGAACGATGTTACATTTCTCACCACTTCCTTCTTTGGTGTCTCCTGCAAATACACAACTACCAACAGCGCCAACTTCATCTTCGATGATTTCAATGTCACAGGCTCCACCTTTGTAGACAATGTGTTGCCCACAGTAACAGCCGTTTCCATCACCTCACCCAATTCTGTGGATGTTACTTTTTCCGAAACCGTTAGTCAGTCCGCAGCCGAAACTGTTACCAATTATTCAGCAGATAACAGTCTGGGAAATTCCCAAACCGCCTCACGTGATGTAACAAACGCCAACATCGTTCACCTCACCTTTGCAACCAACTTTACACTCGGAACACTTTACACACTCTCCATCTCCAACGTGCAGGATGCAGCCGGAAACACAATGCTTTCCTCGCAACATCCATTCATTTATTATTTCCCTCAGCGCTACGATGTGGTCTTCAACGAAGTAATGGCCGACCCTTCTCCCTACGTTGGCATTCCCGAATTCGAATACACCGAATTGTATAACCGCACACAGGTTCCCATCAATGTCAAAGACTGGAAATTCACCTACGGCACTACCACCAAACTCTTGCCCGATGCAGTAATTCTGCCCGATAGTTTTCTTGTGCTTGTTACCGATGATGCTTTTATTTACATGCAGGGCTACGGCAACGTAATTGAAGTTCCCGAACTTTCCACCCTTGCATTAACCAATGACGGGCAAACATTGTTATTGCAGGACAGTTCAGGTAACATCATACACACGCTGGAATATACAATCGACTGGTATGGCAATCCTGACAAAGAAGAAGGCGGCTGGTCGCTCGAACAGATAGACCCCGATTACGTTTGCGGTGAAGCCAACAACTGGCGTGCAAGCACCAACATTGCAGGTGGCACACCCGGAAGAACCAATTCCGTTTACGCCACCAACCCCGATACTCAGGCCCCTGCACCTGAAAGGGTGAGCGTTGTTGACAACAACACCATCACCGTTTTCTTCACCGAAAAATTAGACAGCCTCTTTGCAATCAACACCGGCAACTATTTTATTGATAATGGCATCGGAACACCGCTTTCTGCCCTTCCTGAATTTCCTACAATGAAAACGGTAACGCTCTCACTCGCGCAACCTTTGCAACTGCAAACTACTTACAACCTCTATGTAAGCAACATGCAGGATTGCGCTGCCAACGCCATACAAGACAGCATCGCTGTCCGTTTCGCTATCCCCGAATTCCCCGATTCAAATGACATCATCGTAAACGAAATTCTCTTCTACCCTTATGATGATGGTGTTGATTTTGTGGAGGTGTATAACCGCTCCACCAAAGTCATCGACTTAAAGAGTTTGCGCATCGCTAACTTCGATACTATCGGTGTTCCTCCAATCAATCAAAAGATTATTGCACCTCTCGGCTACCTCCTTTTTCCTGGTGAATATTTAGTACTCACCATTTCACCCGATGCAGTAAAATCAGATTACTCAACACCAAACCCCAACGGTTTTCTCAAAGTTATTTCCATGCCCTCCTTCAATATTGATGCAGGTTCTGTTGTGCTCAACGATACACTCGGCAACATCATTGATATGCTCATCTATGATGAAGCCATGCACATTCCCTTACTCAATAGTTTAAAAGGTATTTCCTTAGAGCGTATAGCATTTGACCGCTCTTCTGTCGACCGCAGCAACTGGCACTCAGCTGCCGAAACAGTTGGCTTTGCAACACCTGCTTATCAAAACTCACAGTTTGATGTTCCGCAAATTGAAGACTCGCCAATCACTCTCGAGCCCGCAATCTTCTCACCCGACAACGATGGCTACAACGATGTTATAAATTTCAACTACACGTTTGATACTCCCGGATTTATCGGCAGCATCACCATCTACGATTCGCGCGGAAGAACAATAAAAAATCTTCTTACCAATGAGTTGCTTGGCACAACCGGAACCATCTCCTGGGATGGAATAAATGCTGAAAATGAAAAAGCCCGCATTGGAGTATATGTCGCCTACATTGAACTCTTTAACACTTCAGGCGAACAAAAGAAATACAAGAAGTCCTTTGTGTTGGGCGGGAAATTGTAAACTGTTTAATTCTTTACCGTCAGTTTCTTCACAACACTTTTCTGCGAAGACTTAATAGTCACAAAATAAGTTCCGTTCTCCAGTTTATCAACCTGCAAAGTGAATTTATTGTTTCCTCGTGTAAGTTGTTTGTCAAAAGCAGCAACTGTTTGCGATAGAACGTTTGAAATAGTTACGTGTGCAGATTCATCTAAGTCAGAGTTTACGTCCATCGTTACAGTTGAACTCGCAGGATTTGGATACAGCATGTTTTCAGTATTGTTCTCCGCTTCGTTTATTCCTATTGTGGTTTGCACCCAGCAATCAGTAATAGGTGTTGCAAGCGATGCATTAGCGGCATAAGGCAGACCATACATATCTTCAAGCGTTCTTAAAATATCGTAATGGTCAATGTGTTCGCTGTAATCACCTGCAATTACATTTTCGCCAATAAACAAAGTAAGAATGTGGTTTGAGCTCAGCTGATCGTCTTCATCAAAGGTGAGTATAAACAGACTGTTATTAGTTTTTGCCCACTGAATATATGAGTCAAGAAAATCCTGCACCCACGTATCGCCATTGCTGATTGCCGTTGGTAAAATAATAGGGTCATGCATATCGTGTGCAAGGTTTGGAATTACAAAAGATAGAGTAGGTAAGGTTGAAAAATCAGAAGGAAAACTCGTGAACGGTTGATTAGAAATTGCAGGCACTCCGTTAGTGGATGCATCCTGCCAGTTTACCCACGGATTGTGTTTGCGCGCATAATCACCGCTTGTTGAAACATTAGAACCAACATCAGGAAGATCTTCTGAATAGCCAATGAAAGAATATCCGCCATCAAGCAATTGTGCACCAAGATTAGGCGTTGTAAATGGCCACGTTCCCGGATCAGCATCATCGGTTACTCCTTGATTAGTGCCCGAATACAGCATGAGGTAATTGGGTTGGCTGGGATGCGTTAATCCATATGATTCTGTAAAGTGTGCAGTGTGCGTTCCGCCAATCAACGAATTGATGTAAGGCGCAAAAAACGAACCCACAATTCCGGATGAAGAGTGATTCTCCAGAACACAGATAACAACATGATCGTGTTGCGGAATAGTTTGCGCAAATGTCTTAAGTGTAAAAACTGAAAACAACAGAAGAGTAAATAGAAAGGTAAAATATTTCATGGAAGTGTTGCTGCTATTGATTTCCACAAAAGTAATGTATTCTGTAGAATTACGATGTCTTCTTGTAATTTCTGATGGCCCAGATGTTGAGAACCAATCCAATTCCTGCAACTTTAAGCAGATGTGGAAGAATATCCATAAAGCCACTCCCCTTTAGCACAATCATTCGCATAACCTGAATAAAATAAGTAACAGGGTTAAACCAGGTTATGACTTTTGTCCATTGCGGCATGCTGTCAATAGAAGTGAAAAGTCCACTGAGCATAATGAAAATCATAATAAAGAAGAACGAGAGAAACATTGCCTGTTGTTGCGTTTCGGAATATGTAGAAACAAGAAATCCAAGTCCGAGAACAGATACAAGATAAACAGCAGCAAAGAGGTAGATGAGGCCAATTTTTCCTTCAGGTACAATTCCGTAAATCAAGAAACCAACAGTTAAACCAATGGTGAGAACTATCATACCCAATATCCAAAAGGGGATTAATTTTCCGAGAATAAAATGATGTTTTCGAATGGGTGAAACATTCATTTGCTCAATGGTGCCCAGTTCTTTTTCTTTTACAATGTTGAGTGCCGAAACATAGCCACCCATCATGGTTACCAGCACAGCAAGTATCCCCGGAACCATAAATATTTTGTAATTCATGTACGGATTATACCAGTTTGTTATAGCAATATCAATAACCGGAATATTACTAAAACGTGGCGCTTGAATCCATTCTGTTCTGATAACAGAATTAAACTCGCGAATAATACCCAACACATAAGCACCGCCAAGATTTGCTTTTACACCATTAATTGCATTTACAGAAACAAAGAGTTCTTGTGTATCATCGCGAATTAAATTTCGCTCGAAATTGGAGGGAATGGAAAGGATTACATCTGCTTTGTCACTTTCAATGAGTTTAAGTCCGTCTCTGTATGATTCAGGAAAATCAACAAGTTTAAAATAACCTGAAGCGGTAATTTTTGCAATCAGTTTTTGACTGTAAGTCGAGTGGTCATTATCAACAATGCAAAGCGAAACATTCTTTACTTCATAATCTGCGGCAAGCGGAAGAATGATAAGCTGAACAATAGGAACCATAACAACTACCGCAAGTATAGTTTTGTTCCTTAATATCTGGCGGAACTCTTTTTGTAAGAGAAATCGGATAGTTCTCATTCCAGTCGTTTTTTAAAATTTCGCAGACTCACCACCAAAAGAAAAAAAGTAATTCCAGTCAGAATTAGAGTTTCTTTCCAGATGGCTGAAAAACCAAGCCCTTTCACCATCACCGTTTTCACAATAATGTAATACCAGCGTGCCGGAACAATGTTGGAAATTAGTTGAAGTGGCAGCGGAAAGTTTTCAACGGGAAACATAAATCCACTGAAAATTAAAGTTGGTAACAACATACCCATCATTGAAATAAGCATTGCTTCCTGTTGCGTTTTTGCTCGAGTAGAAATAAGCAACCCAAGAGACAATGAAGTGATGATAAACAATATGCTTTCAAGGAACAGAAGCCAAACACTACCAACGATAGGTAACTCAAGCACAAACACACTGAGCAGTAAAATAGTAGCAACATTTACCAGAGAAAGAAGCAGATAGGGAACAGCTTTTGAAAGTATAACCAGAATAGGGCGATAAGGCGAAACAAGCAGCACTTCCATGGTTCCCATTTCTTTTTCGCGCACAATGGAAATTGAAGTCATCATCACGCAAACAAGCATCAATACAAGCGCCATAACTCCCGGAACAAAGTTGTGAGCGGCTTTCAGTTGCGGGTTGTAAAGCATCCTTATTTCAGTTGTAACACGCAAAGGAATATTAGCGTTTTCAATCATCTGCCTTTGATAATCAGTTATTATAGTACTCAGATAATTGTTAATCGTATTGCCGGTGTTAGGATCCGAGGCATCAGAAATAATCTGTATTTGCGCTTTGTGCAGGTGTTGCAAATCATTGTCAAAATTAACGGGAAAGATTACAGCCGCTTTAATTTTGCCGGCTTTAAATGATTTCTCAATGTCGCTGTATGAAAGAGTGATTTTTTCGGCATCAAAGTATTCACTTGCTTCAATCTTGCGGATGAGTGCCTGAGAGCTTTCATCGTTAGCGTAATCACAAATTACAATGCGTGAATTTTTTACTTCATTAGTAAGCGCGAATCCAAAGACCAGAATTTGAACAACCGGCAAACCAAACAGAATGAGTAAGGTTCTGCGGTCACGCAAAACGTGGGCAAATTCTTTTTTTATGAAAACTAAGAATTGTTTCATATCGCTGCTTTCTTAGCTCCTCGCGCCAGTAAATAAAAAACATCATCCATTGATGATACATTGAATTTCTCTTTTAGTTTGCGGGGTGCGTCCAATGCTTCTATTCTACCATCAACCATAATAGAAACACGATTGCAGTATTCCGCTTCATCCATATAGTGTGTTGTTACAAACACAGTAACTCCTTTTGCTGAAACTTCATAAATCATTTCCCAGAATTGCCTGCGTGTAACAGGGTCAACACCTCCTGTAGGCTCATCCAGAAAAATAATTTTAGGCTCATGAACCAACGCAACTGAAAACGCAAGTTTTTGTTTCCAACCCAATGGCAAAGCGCCAACGAGTTTTTTTGTTTCACTATGCAAGCCAAGGCGATCAATTAATTCCTCACTCTTTTGTTTGATTTGTTTCTTGGTAAGCCCGTAGATTCCTGCGTAGAATTTTATATTTTCAATAACAGTTAAATCTTCATATAGTGAAAAACGTTGACTCATGTAGCCAATATTCTTCTTGATGTCTTCCGTTTGTTCGTAAACATCAAAGCCAACCACAGAAGCCGCACCGGATGTTGGAATTGACAAGCCGCACAGCATTCTCATAGCTGTTGTTTTTCCTGCTCCGTTTGCTCCAAGAAAGCCAAAAATTTCTCCTTTGTTTACTTCAAAACTAATTTCATCCACAGCAGTAAAATCACCAAAACGTTTGGTAAGCCTTTCAACTTTTATAACTTGCTCTGCCATACTATTGCTGCATTAATGAAATAAAACAATCTTCAATTCCCGGATTAATTCTGTTCATCTCTAAACTGCTGTGATTGCGGCTTCCGAGGAAGGCAAGAGTTTTAGAACGGTTATCTTCATTCTTCTCTTTAAATGAAAGATGAAGCGAATCTCCAAATGCATAACAACTTTCTGTGAGTTCAAATTCACGAAGGTCTGTTAGTAGTGAATGCATGTTTGGAGAAGCAACTGCCCACAATTCCTTTTTGTAATTTTTAATAATGTTTTCGGGTGTTTCTATTGACATTATTTTTCCATTTTGCATCAGTGCAATGCGGTCGCATAGATTGGCCTCATCCATATAAGGCGTAGAAACAATGATTGTAATTCCTTGTTCTTTTAAACGCTTTAACATGTTCCAGAATTCTTTTCTGGAAACAGGATCAACACCGGTGGTTGGTTCATCAAGAAATAAAACAACAGGCTTGTGAATTAGCGCGCAACACAGTGCCAGTTTTTGTTTCATTCCTCCTGAAAGTTTCCCTGCTCTTCGGTCTTTGAATGGTTCAAGCTGAACATAAATATCTTTGATGAGGTGATAATTTTCAGCAATCGTTGTTCCGAAAATTGTGGCAAAGAACTCCAGGTTTTCTTCCACAGATAAATCCTGATAAAGTGAAAATTTACCGGGCATGTAACCGATGTTGTTTCGTATTGTACTATAATCATTTACTACATCCCAGCCATTGACTGTTGCAGTTCCTGAATCTGCCAATAATAAAGTTGTAAGTATTCTGAATATGCTTGTTTTGCCGGCACCATCAGGACCAATCAATCCGAATAACTCACCTTCACTAACTGAAAAGCTAATAGAGTCAGTAGCAAGCACTGTTCCCTTGTTGTATGTTTTGGTGATGTTATTTACTTCTACTATTGACATTTTTTCGAAAAACTAAAACTTCACTTCTCCATACATTCCCAGTTTTAGAAACCCATCATTCTTTACTTTTATCTTAACTGCGTAAACAAGATTTGAGCGTTCATCTTTAGTCATAATTGTTTTGGGCGTGAACTCTGCTTTATCGCTAATCCACATAATTTCTCCAGTGTATTCTTTATATTTTTCAGCACCATCGTCCACAAAAACCTTTAGTTGCTGACCAAGTTTCACTTGCGATAACTGACTTCCACTGATATAGGCTCTAAGAATTATTCCAGATAAATCAGCAATTTTATATAGCGGTTTCCCGGGAGCAGCAACTTCATTTGGCTCCACATATTTCGCCAAAACAGTTCCGTTTACGGGGTTGATAATTTTACATTTTGTTAATTGATCGTTCAGTTGTTCAATCTGGATATAAAGCGGCTGAGTTTCCTGAGTAATTCCGTTCACCGTTATTCTTAAAGAAGATTGCAACGCTTCTTTTTGTTTGTTGATGACATTGATTTGTGCCACTATATCGTCCAGCTGTTTTTGAGTTCCGGCTCCCGAAGAAACCAGAGAGGTCATACGTTGTTTCTCTTTATCAGCAGTTTTTAATTGCTCATCTAAAGCCCCAAGTTGCAAAGCAATATCAGGGCGTTTACTAAGTACTGCATTAATGCTTGCCAACAGCTGTTTCTTTTTCAGATATAATTGAGTGGAATCAATATATCCGATTGACTGTCCTGCTTTCAACTCCTGGCTTTCAGAAATAGTAAACTCTTTTATTGTGCCTGCTGCTTCAGCAGAAATAATGGTTTCTTCTGCTTCAAATGAGCCGGAAGCATCGTATTTATTTTCTGTTTTTTTGCAGGAAGCAACTGTGGCAACTGCAAGGATGGGAATGAGGAATTTTAGTTTCATGTGTGTTGTTTTTATCAGTTTCCGGAAGTGGTTTTATAATTATATCCTGCCATGAGCAATTGAATTTCGTGAAGTAGTAGATTTTGTCGTGCCTGATCTTCGGCATTTATTTCCCGCAAATAATCATTGGAGGAAATAACACCGTTTTCCAGCTGGGTTTTAGCTGTATTTTTAATTTCTTTTCTTAAATCAATAATCTGATTATCTACCTCCATTAACTCACGCAGTTTGTCTAATTCAGAGTTTTGTTGCGATAAAACAACATTGGTATTGAAAAGAAAAACTTCTTTTTGAACATCAATCATTTTGCGGTTTACATCCAGCAATTGTCGTTCGTTTTTCATCGTGTAAAAACCTGACAAAGCCCAGTTAAACCGAACTCCGCCAATGTAATAGGTGTCAAATTTATTGTTCAGCATATTGAGTGCAGGTCTGCCATAACCTGCTTGCCCAAACAAACCCACTTTAGGCAAATTCTTTCGGGTGATAAGTTTTGACTGTGTGTCAATAAATCTATTTTGCACTTCAAATAGTTTTAATTCAGGTCGATTAATAGTTGCGGGAACTGCAGCAGCAATAATTGGCTGCTCAAGCGATACATTTTCATCCAATTTTTGATTGATAAAAAGTCCAATAGTTGCGAGATATGCTTTCCGCGCAGATTTTAACTCAATAGTTTTCTGTTCTGCTTTTAATAATTCTGCTTTTAAGACATCAGCATTAATTTTCAATGCAACTCCGTTGTTTATACACGCTTTGACTTTTTCCAGGCCAGTGTTAATATCCTTTTTCAGTAATTCAACTTGTGCTAATTGTCCGTCAATCATCAGCACACCAAAATATAATTGGTTAATCCGTTCTTTCAGTTTATATAATTCAACTTCTATCTTTTCCTGTTCCACTTCCGAATTTGCCTGTTGAATTTTCTTTTGCTGACTGATTACACCTCCATCATATACAACCTGGCTCAGGTCGGCATATAGTTTATACTGATCTTTATTAAGCTTTTCAACATTAGGAATAGTGATAGGCAAACCTGTTACATCTGACTGATAGGTGGCCTGACCATTTAATGAAATCTGTGGCAAATAACCTTTTGATGCATTTTGAATATTATATTCTGCTGTTTTTGAAACAAGTTCCATCTGTTTCACCAACGGATAATTTTTCTTTGCTAATTCATAACATTGCTCAATATTTAATTTTGTCTGTGCATGCAAAATGCTTATGCTAAAAGACAAAAATACCGAGAGTATAATTCTGAGTTTTTTCATTTTTTGATCAGTTAATTTAACCATTTAGTTAATACGTTTTCAAAAGAATTATTTTTTAATAGAGTTGATTATAAATGACGCTACTTCTTTTTTTCGCTGTTCCAAGATCATTCGATATTGCAATTCATCAAAACCGAAAACAAATTGAATCATCGGTTTTCCTAAATATGGAAAAACGCAAAGAGAAATTGTATTCATTAATAAGGTAACCGGACTTATTGGAATTATCTTTCCTCTTGCTGCTTCATCCTGTATCTGCTGAATGAATTTATTCACCTTTAAATTGCCATTAGCTAAAGGAGCAATTTTTTGAAAGAAACGTTCGGGATGGCTTGATAATTCATTAACTACAAACAATGGTAAAAATGGATTTTCGCTCAACATGCCAAGATATTCAGCAACAAAGTTTTCAATCTTATCAAACAGTTTATCATCAGAGTCAATAATGGAATTTATCTTTGGCATCATCTTCTGCACATTCTCCATGAAAATAAGTTCAAACAACTGATCTTTACTGCGGAAATAATAATGCAGCAGAGCCTTATTGATTTTTGCTTCGTTCGCTATATCCTGCATTCGCGCACCGGAATAACCTTTCTGAACAAAAACCTTTTTTGCCGCCTCTTTTATACGCTCTTCAGTTGTAGCACTTATTTTCTTTAACTTCATAGTTTAACCATTTGGTTAACGAGTGCAAATGAATAAACAAATTTTTAAATCACCAAATAAATTTTAAAATATTTTTGAAAGAAGTAGAACAAGCAACCACTGAATAAGCATGGTTCCTTCTATTAAACCTGAATAGAAAAGTTCTTTTCGTGTTTTGCTAATCATAAGAACCAATATGGCTGTGCTTATGGCAGACAGAACTAATGCAGCCAATTCTGCTCTGTTGCAAAAATTGAATTGAAAACGCAAAAATGTAACAGCAGAAAACAAGAACAATAAAACTACTGAAAAATATTTTGACTTTTCTATTCCAAAACGCGAAGGCAGCGTTGCAATTTGTTTGTCGCTGTCATAAGTCAAATCACGGATATCAAACGGAATGGTAATGGCAAAAATGAAGACAGAACGAGAGAAGAAGAGTAGAAAAAATTCAGTATTTACTAATTCCTTTATTCCGATTTGTTGCACTATTGGAAGCCCTACTGTAAAAGTTCCCCATACCCATGCTACCAAAAATATTTTCACAAAAGGTAACTCGCGAAAACGGATTGTTTTTAATCCTGGAACTTTGATTGGAACTGCATAGCCTAACGCTAATATCCCCGGAAGAAATAAAAAAATTATAGTTTCCTTTTTTAAAACAAATAGTTCTGCAACCGAGATTATAAGTGCAATAATTGTAAATATCCAGATTATTTTCTCGTGTTTCACAATCCAGTTATGTCGATCAGAGCGAAATGATGATGCCTTAAGACCATTCATCCCAACTATAAAGTTAAGGTTGTAAACAAGAAGAGTTGAGAAAAATACAAAAATCAGTAAGTGTAAATCATCACTAGAAATCTTATTACCTGTTTGCGATAAATGGGTAAGTGCAACAGCAGAAAATGCAATTAAAAAATTTCCGAAAAAGAAGGAGTGTATAGCCTTTCGGAAAAGCATCAGAAGCCGCGAAATGCTGCCCAATAAGCAACAATGCCGATACTAAGTCCTATAAGACCACCTTCCGCTGCTGCAATTATTTTGCGTTTGCGCGCAGCTTTTTTATAACCCTGCAAATAAGCTTCATCCTGAATATATTCAGGATGTGAAACTAAACTTTCATTTGGTTTCTGCTTGGTAGTTCCCAGCACTAAAATATATGTTGCAGGTGCAATTGGTCCGTAGAAAGCTCCTAATCCAGAACCAATTGTGCTTATTCCTGCTGATGTAAGTAAAACCGCAGTTTTCTTAACTTTTTTCCCGTCTTGCGCACCATAAATGTATCTGCGCATTTCTTCAACCGTGTAATCTACTTCTGGTTCTACCACATCAGTTACCAAAAATCCAAGTGTATCCGGACTATAGATTATTTCTTCTTTGCCATCAGAATGTGTAATGCTGAAAACATTCTCTTTCATCACTCTTTTCAGGGTTTGATATTTCACTTTTGCCTTTGCAGTAACTTCTTTCTTTTTGAGTAGTTGCAATGCAATTGATTTTTGAAATGCGTCTTTTTTGGTGTTGGTATCAATCTTTTCCTGCAATTCTTTAAATTGATTTTCGAGAACGGTTAACTTTTCTTCATTAACTTTTTTCTTTGGTTTTGCTCCATAGTAAATACTGTTATTATCCTGATAAAGAATATAACCAGTTTTCTCTTTGCCATTAGTAAATAGTACTCTGTCCTGTGCGAAAAGAAAGGCTGGCAGAAAGAGAAGAATAAGAACAGAAAGTTCTTTCATCATTTTATCTCAATTGTTTTTACATCACCTGTTGGAGTAATGACTTTATAATGATTTTGCACTTTTGTTTCAACTGGCTTTTTCAGGCTGAAGCGCATTTTTATTTTGCAGGTATATTGTACCAGTGGCTCTATAACTACTGGGTTTATTACCACATCAAAGTTATGGTATGATAGCTTGTTATAGAACATAACTACTGGTTTGCGGATTTCTGTTAATCCCGATTTTTTACCGACAGATTCAATTGAGGAACTGCTTGCAGGCTGATATTTTGAATAGCGGTCAATAGGAAAAGTAACTGAAGTTTGTTCTGTAAGCACACGGTAAACGGTATCTAGATTCACGCTCAATTGTTTATAGTCATTTGTTTTTCTTTTTGCATAAGCAATTACCGAGTCTCTCAGTGTTTCATAGACTGTACTTGTGTTTTCTACAAAATAATCCACTTTTATTAAATCATATATTTCATGTTTTGCAGCGGCAGTTAAGATTTTATCCAGTGTTTCGCCTTTATTGAATTTTACGTGAATATTTTTCTGTAACTCAAAACCTTTGGGAACTTCATTATAGGTTTTGCTAAAAAACTTTTTGGTTACCTCCAGTTCATAAATAGGAACTTGTGAAACCATGTCTAAGAAAATATCTTCAGGCTTTACTCCGGCTGCTGCTACTTCGTTAACAAAATTCTGATAGCGAGAGTTTAGTAAATCATTAGCTACCGAAGCATTTTCCCCAACCTGTGTCATATTAAAAATGGCAAGGTATGAGTCAGCCTTGCGGTTATAAAGCCCGTTCACTTCAAAGGTCATGCTGTTTTCATCAATCATAACTTCGCGTGTTACATTAAAACTATTCTGCCAGCTCAGCTCCTCTGCATTTTGATAATTGTAGCGGTTATCATTTCCATACATGGAATTTCCAACAGCCTGTGAAAAGCAATTGATTACAAATAGAGGTGAATTGAGAATTAAAATAAGAGCCAGAAGATTTTTCATCCGAAGTATGGTTTTTCAGGGTTTAAAGGTGTAGAAAATATTTAAATGAAGTTTATTACCTGTCAGATTTTCTCCTCACATAAAAAATCTATTTTCGCCTGAATTTTAAAATGACCTTGAAAAGATCTCTTTATCTGTTCTTTCTCTTTTTGCTTTTGACGGCAGCATTCCCTTCCGTTGCCCAAACTATTACGCTAAAAGGTAGAGTAACAGATGCTAAAACAGGTGAAGCTATTCCATTTGCCAATGTAACTATTGTTGGTAAGTTTATGGGTACAGCCACTGATACAGCCGGTTATTATTCATTTCAGGCACCGAAGAAAACTGATAGTCTGCAGGTTTCGTCAATTGGTTATTCCACAATAAAAAAAATAGTTCAGGAGGGTATTTCGCAAACGATTGATTTTGAGCTTTCGTTCAATGAGGTAGCTTTAGGCGAAGTAGTAATCAATCCGGGCGAAAACCCTGCGGATGTGCTTTTCAGGCAAATGATTTCTGTAAAACATAAACATAACATCATGAATTACAACAGTTTGATATACGAGGCATACACCAAATATGAAGTGGATTTGGATAATGTAAACGCAAAAAGCCTGGATAAGAATTTCTTGCTCTCACAATTCCCAATGTTGCAAGGCTATCTGGATACAGTAACCGAAAAAGGCTCAAGCATACTTCCAATGTTTTTGATTGAAAACATTTCAGACAATTACTCAACTACCAATCCCGACAAACAAATTGAGAAAATGAAAGGAGTAAAAATGTCGGGAATTGATAAGCAGGATTTTGTAACCGAATTGCTTAGTAATGTGAATCAGAATGTGAACATTTATGAAAACATGATAACAGTTTTGGGAAAGAGTTTTGTTAGTCCTGTTGCGGATTACGGACTTAGCGTTTACAAGTATTATCTGAATTTTTACGATACACTTTATGTGAACGGTGAACCCCATTTAGAAATGGAATTCAAACCTAAGAGGCGAGGAGAGAATACGTTCAAAGGCAAAATGCTGGTAAACATAAACTCTTTTGCAGTTAGGAGTATAGAGGCTTCTCTGTCTGAAAATGTAAATATTGGTTTTGTACATGATATCTCATTTCAGCACGATTACAATGCAATTGAATATGCTGATACATCGGGAAAGACACAGCAGGCATGGCTTCCCTCTCGTGAAAAACTGAAAATAAAATTCAGCAGCAGCTTTGTAAAAGATGCAAAACTGATTGGAAAAAAAACCAAAAGCTTTAAAAATTTTGTAGTTAATTCTTCATTCAGCGACACCGTTTTCTCTGCTTATAAAAGCACTGAAATCAATGAGGAAGTGTACTTAAAGGACGATAAATTCTGGGAAGAAATGCGGCACGATACGCTGCAAAAAACGGAAGCCGGAATTTATGAGATGGTTGACAGTCTCAAGCGCACCAAGCGTTTCAGGTTACTGCGCTATGTTGCAATGTCACTAACAACTGGTTATGCCCGAATTGGAAATAAAGTAGGTATTGGTCATGTAGCCGGATTGGTTAGCGGAAATCAGGTAGAAAAAGTGCGTTTCAAACTTGGATTTCAAACAACCAATAAATTCAGTGAGCGTGTGCAGTTAGAAGGACATGTAGCTTACGGATTGAAAGACGACCGATTTAAATACGGAATGAAAGCACAATTTATTATTGCGAAAAAACCCTGGAACAAAATTTCTGTCAGTGGAAAAAGCGATATTGACTTTGCCAGCCGTTATGCCGAAGAGTTATTGGACCGTGATAATGTTACCACTTTCCTTCCCCGTGGAGTGGGCCAGCGGTTGTATAATGTTGCAGAGGGAAAAATAGTTTATGACCGTGAGTTTCATAAAGATTTGATGACCTATTTTGGAGTCAACTACAAAAATATAAAACCGTTTTTTGATTTTGGTTACGTTCAGAATGATGTTGTAAAAAAGCACATCACTGTTGCTGAATTTTCGGTTGGTATTCGTTATCAGCGGGGTTCTAAAAATCTGCCGGGAACATTTAACCGTGATGCCGAAGCCAATAAATTCTTTGCGCAATTCCGAAAGAAAAATGAATTTCCTGTTGTATTTCTTCGCTATACCTACGGAGCAAAAAATATTCTTAAAAGCAATTTTGAATACCACGATATTTCTTTCGGTCTTCAAGGAGATTTTCAGGTGTCACCCAAAATGGCGTTCTATTATAATTTATGGGTAGGTAAAATTTTTGGAAAACTTCCTTTCCTTTTGCTTAAAAATCCGGAAGGAAATTTTTCATACACACATAATAAATACTTCTTCAATAATATGAATTTGCTGGAGTTTTCTGCAGATCAGTATCTGAGTTTGAACTTTCAGTATTTCTTTGGCGGTTTGTTGCTTGATAAAATTCCCTTGATTAAAAAACTCAAGTGGCGTGAGTTAATTACCACTAATATTTTTTACGGAAATATGAATGTGGCTAATAGAAACTACAATCACCTCAATACTATTGATTACGCTTATCCAATTCCATATGTAGAAGCAGGGTTTGGAGTGGAAAACATTTTCAAGTTCCTGAGATTTGACGGAATATGGAGATTAACCCATACCAACAAAACCGATATTATTGAATTCAGCCCGTACCTGAGTTTTTATATCAAAATATGATTTCTCAGACTCCACGAAATGCTATAAAGTAGTTAACTAATGTTCATTTGGTGTGGCTTTTTCTTTTGTTACTTTTGCGCAGAATAAAATAACAGGCAATGGCAAAGACAAAGTTCAGCAAGGAAACCTATTTATACTGGTACGAATCCATGCTGCTTTACCGCAAGTTTGAGGAAAAAGCAGGTCAGCTTTACATTCAGCAAAAAATAAAAGGTTTTTGTCATTTATACATCGGTCAGGAAGCTTTGGTGGCAGGAGCAACAAGCGCCACACAACCTGCAGACAATGTAATTACAGCATATCGCGATCACGTTCATCCGATTGCAAAAGGCGTTTCGCCCAATGCAATTATGGCTGAACTTTACGGAAAAATAACCGGTTGTTCAAAAGGCAAAGGCGGAAGCATGCATATGTTTTCTAAACAACATCGCTTTTTTGGCGGACATGGAATTGTTGGTGGCCAAATTCCGCTTGGTGCCGGAATTGCTTTTGCCGAAAAATACAATGACACAAAAAATATAACACTTTGCTATATGGGCGATGGTGCCGTGCATCAGGGCGCTTTTCACGAAACATTGAACATGGCCATGTTGTGGAAACTTCCGGTGATTTTTATTATCGAAAATAACCAATATGCGATGGGAACTTCGGTGCAACGTTCCAGCAGCGTTACCGATTTATACAAACTGGGCCTGGCATATGGAATCCCATCTTTTGAAGTGGACGGTATGGTTTGTGAAGATGTACATGATGCAGTTGAAGCCGCTGCCGCAAAAGCGCGCAAAGGCGAAGGCCCAACTCTTCTGGAAATGAAAACCTATCGTTACAAAGGGCACAGCATGAGCGATCCGGCAAAGTATCGCACCAAAGAAGAAGTGGAAGCGTACAAAGCTCAGGATCCAATTCAACGTGTGTTGGCTACTATTACAAAAAACAAATTTGCAAACGATTCTGAACTGGAAGAAATAAATGCGCGTGTTAATGCGCAGGTAGAAGAATCGGTCAAGTTTGCAGAAGAATCGCCCTTCCCGGATGCTTCTGAATTATTTAAAGATGTTTATGAACAAGTGGATTATCCTTTTATAAAAGATTAACCAGTCACCCTGAACTTGTTTCAGGGTCTTAAGATGCTGAAACAAGTTCAGCATGACGAAATAAAAATACAGTTTGAAATCATTATGAACAACGAAGATTTATTTAAAAATATTATTGGCCATGCTAAGGAGTATGGTTTTATTTTTCAGTCAAGTGAAATATATGACGGGCTTAGTGCTGTTTATGATTACGGACAAACAGGAGTTGAGCTTAAACGCAATATCCGCGAGTATTGGTGGAAGTCTATGGTGCAGATGAATGAAAATATTGTGGGCATTGATGCTGCTATTTTCATGCACCCTACAACCTGGAAAGCATCGGGACACGTAGATGCTTTTAATGATCCTTTGATTGATAACAAAGACAGCAAAAAACGTTATCGTGCTGATGTGCTGATTGAAGATTTTGTAGCAAAGTTGGAAGACAAAATAAATAAGGAAGTAGAGAAGGCAGCAAAACGTTTTGAGAATTTCAATGCTGAAATGTTTGTGAGCACCAACCCCCGCGTTGTTGAATACAAAACAAAAATTGATGCCATCAAAAAGCGATTTGTTACTGCATTGGAAACTGATAATCTGGCTGATGTAAAACAATTAATTATTGATTTGGAAATTGCATGTCCTATTTCGGGAACCCGCAATTGGACAGATGTTCGTCAGTTCAACCTGATGTTCTCAACCGAGATGGGTTCAACAGCTGAAGGTGCAAGTACAATTTATTTGCGACCCGAAACGGCACAGGGAATTTTCGTTAATTTTCTTAATGTGCAAAAAACCGGAAGAATGAAAATTCCGTTTGGAATTGCACAAACAGGAAAAGCTTTTCGTAATGAAATTGTAGCGCGTCAATTTATTTTCCGTATGCGTGAGTTTGAGCAAATGGAAATGCAGTTTTTTGTTCGCCCGGGAACACAAAAAGAATGGTTTGCTCATTGGAAAGAACGTAGAATGAAGTGGCACAAATCACTTGGTTTCCCTGATACAATGTATCGCTTTCATGAGCATGCAAAACTGGCTCACTATGCAGATGCTGCATTTGATATTGAGTTTGATTTTCCATTCGGTTTCAAAGAGCTGGAAGGAATTCACTCCCGTACCGATTTTGATTTGAAGTCACATGAAAAATTCAGCGGGAAAAAACTTCAGTATTTTGATCCTGAGTTGAACGAAAACTATGTTCCATATGTGGTAGAAACTTCCATAGGACTTGACCGTACTTTCCTAGCTGTGCTTTCTGCTTCTTACAAAGAAGAAAAACTGGAAGATGGTTCAGAAAGGATTGTTTTAAATATTCCTGACTTTCTTGCTCCCGTTAAAGTTGCTGTGTTTCCGCTCTTAAACAAAGATGGATTACCTGAAAAAGCACGTGAAATTTTTGACAAACTGAAAATTGATCACGTAGTTCGGTACGAAGAAAAAGATACCATCGGAAAACGTTACCGCAGACAGGATGCTATCGGCACTCCATTCTGTATTACAATTGACCACGACACCTTAAATGATAATCAGGTAACACTTCGTTACCGCGATAGTATGAAACAGGAGCGTGTTGCAGTAGATAATCTTGCTAAGATTGTTGAAGATAAGGTGAGCCTCAGAAAAGTGCTTGTTTAAGCGCTTTGTTATTTTTGGATGTACATCACATCTTTAACTGCCTTAATCACCTTTTCGGCTGTAGGTAAAAATTCTGCTACAAGCGTTGGTGCATAAGCCAAAGGAACATCCTGTGTCATTATTCTTATTACTGGCGCATCCAGATAATCAAATGCATCTTTCTGAACTTTGAATGCAACTTCGGTAGCAATGGAGCCAAGCGGCCAGGCTTCTTCAACAATAACCAGGCGGTTGGTTTTCTTTACTGAATTTATTACAGTTGCATAATCAATAGGGCGAACGGTGCGCAGGTCAATTATCTCCACTTCAATTCCGTCTTTGGCTAATTCATCGGCAGCTTTAAAAACTGTTTTGATAATTTTTCCGAAGGAAACAACAGTAACATGCTTTCCTTCGCGTTTTACATCAGCAACACCAATAGGAATAAGATATTCGCTTTCAGGCACTCCACCTTTGTCGCCATACATCTGTTCTGATTCCATGAAAATAACAGGGTCGTTATCGCGAATGGCAGATTTGAGCAATCCCTTTGCATCATAAGGATTGGAAGGCACCACCACTTTTAATCCGGGGCAGTTTGCATACCAGCTTTCGTAAGCCTGCGAGTGTTGTGCACCCAATTGTCCTGCTGAAGCTGTTGGCCCGCGAAAAACAATAGGAACACCAAATTGTCCACCCGACATGGACTTCATTTTTGCAGCAGCATTAATCACCTGATCAATGGCAACCAATGAAAAGTTGAAGGTCATAAATTCAATAATGGGGCGTAAACCGTTCATTGCAGCACCTACACCAATTCCCGCAAATCCCAATTCCGAAATGGGAGTATCAATCACTCGCAATCCTCCAAACTCTGCCAGCATTCCCTGGCTTGCTTTATAAGCGCCATCGTATTCCGCCACTTCTTCACCCATCAGGAAAACGTTTTTGTCTCTGCGCATTTCCTCGCTCATGGCTTCTTTTATGGCTTCCCGGAATTGTATCTCTCTCATCTCTTAATTTTTTTGAACGGTCAAAAATAGTAAATCGCAACGTCACACTGAACTAGTTTCAGTGTCTTTTAATGTGAGGTGCTTAAATAATCCCGATAGCTATCGGGACAGCATGACGAAACGTACTTCAAAACAAAGTTGGCTGTAAAGGCACTACCTTAAAGCTCTTTCTGTGGATAATTGATTCACCATACTTCTCAATTGCTATGCGATGTTTCAGTGTTCCGTAGCCTTTGTTTTTTCTCCATTGATAATGAGGAAATTCTTCATCCATTTTCATCATGTATTCATCACGATGGGTTTTTGCAAGAATGGAAGCAGCGGCAATAGACATATATTTTCCATCACCTTTTACAATACACTTGAAAGGAATGTCTTTATATTTTTTAAAACGGTTACCATCAATCAGCAATAATTGTGGTGATTTTTTCAATTGTTCAATAGCGCGGTGCATGGCAAGATAGGAAGCGTTGAGAATATTTATTTTATCAATTTCATCATGCGTTGCAATTCCTACTGCCCATGCCAGCGCTTCTTTTTCAATAACAGGACGCAACTCTTCTCTTTTCTTTTCGCTCAATTGTTTTGAGTCGTTCAGTAATTCTGATCTGAATTTTTTGGGAAGAATAACAGCTGCGGCAAACACAGGCCCAGCAAGGCATCCACGCCCTGCCTCATCCACACCGGCTTCAATCAGTTTATTTTGAAATCGTAATTCAAGCATTCAGAATTCTTTGCAGTTCATTCCCGAATTTCCATACATCTTCAAACGAATTGTAGAGTGGGGCAGGAGCCAAACGAATTACATCAGGATTACGCCAGTCGGTTATAATTCCAGCTTTTAAAAGTTGTTCGTGAATTTGTTTTCCGTTATCTGAAAACACTAATGATAACTGGCAGCCGCGTTGATCTTTATCGCGTGGAGTTAATATTCTAATTGTTCCTTTTTCTTTATTTACTTCATCAATAATAAATTCAAGATAAGCAGTAAGTTTCTCACTTTTCTCACGCAGGTTTTCAATTCCTGCTTCATCAAAAATATCCAATGCCATTTTGTGTACTGCCATAGAAAATACAGGTGCATTGCTCAGCTGCCAGCCATCAGCACCAACAGCTGGAATAAATCCTTTTTCCATTTTAAATCGCGTGTCAGGATTATTTCCCCACCAGCCTGCAAAACGAGGAAGTTCAGTATTGTTCCCATGTTTTTCATGCACAAAAATTCCTGCCACACTTCCCGGTCCTGAGTTCAGGTATTTGTAACTGCACCAGCAGGCAAAATCTACGTTCCAATCGTGCAGGTTCATGACAAGATTTCCCATGGCATGTGCTAAATCAAAACCCGCGATTGCGCCTGCTTTATGCGCAGCTTCGGTAATACTTTTCATGTCAAAAGCCTGTCCGGTGTAATAATTCACACCACCAATCATTACCAATGCAAGCTCTTCATTCAGTTCTTCAATCTTTTCAAGAATATCTTCCGTGCGCAAGGTAAATTCACCTGCTCGCGGTTTCAGTTCTATTATAGCTTCATCCGGATTAAATCCGTGAAACTTAACCTGTGACTCTAATGCATATTGATCAGATGCAAAAGGTTTTTCTTCACATAGAATTTTAAAACGATTAGCTGTAGGGCGGTAAAACGAAACCATCAGCAAGTGAAGATTATTGGTCAGTGAACCTAAGGCACAAACTTCTGATGGCTTTGCTCCTACAAGTTTTGCAAGCGGTTTGTCAAATAGTTTCTCGTAAGAGAACCACGGATTTTTTGCATGAAAATGTCCTTCCACTGCAAATTGTGACCAATCACTTAGCTCTTGTTGTAAGGCAACTGAAGCAGTTTTAGGCTCTAATCCCAATGAGTTTCCGCAGAAGTAAACAGCCTCTTTTCCGTCTAGTTTCGGGAAGAAAAATTTATCTCTGAAAGCTGATAGTTTATCGGCTTTATCTTGCCCCTGTGCAAATTCGTGCGTGTTAATAAAGTTCATGATTTTTGTTTCTCGCTGAGACACAAAGAACGCAAAGTTTTTTGCAGTTTCAAAGTGTATATTCGCAAAGAATTTTAACGATATGAAACGAGAGAAATCAGAACAATTATTTGAAAAAGCGAAGCAGTATTTTCCGGGTGGAGTAAATTCACCTGTGCGTGCCTTTCGCTCGGTGGGCGGAACACCGTTATTTATACAAAAAGGAGATGGCAGCAGGATATGGGATGCAGACGGAAATGAATTTATTGATTTCTGTTGCTCATGGGGACCATTGATTTTAGGGCATAACAACTCAAAAGTCAGAAATGCTGTAATTGATGCTGTACAAAACGGAACTTCGTTTGGCGCACCAACAGAGAAAGAAAATGAATTAGCAGAATTGATTTTAGCTAACAACAAATTTGTTGAGAAAATCAGGTTTGTAAGTTCAGGAACAGAAGCAGTGATGAGTGCTATTCGTCTTGCCCGCGGATTTACAGGCAGAAACAAGATTTTAAAGTTTGAAGGTTGTTATCACGGTCATGTTGATTCAATGTTAGTGAAGGCCGGCTCAGGTTTGGTAACATTCGGTACAAGCTCTTCGGCCGGTGTTCCTGAATCATTTGTGAATGATACCATTGTTGTTCCGCTTAATAATATTGAAGCTGTAAAAAAAGCATTTGAAGAATTTAAAAATCAGATTGCAGCTGTAATTATTGAACCTGTTCCTGCCAACAATGGTTTGTTGTTACAGACAAAAGAATATCTGCAGCAACTCCGAACTATCTGCACTGAAAACAAAACACTGCTGCACTTTGATGAAGTGATTTCAGGCTTCCGTCTTGGCTTTGAAGGTGCAGCGGGTTGCTATGGAATTCAGCCTGACATAATTACTTATGGAAAAATAATTGGTGGAGGTTTGCCGGTTGGAATGTACGGAGCAAGCAAAGAAATCATGGCTAAAATTTCTCCCGATGGTGATGTTTATCAGGCTGGGACGCTTTCAGGAAATCCAGTAGCAATGGCTGCAGGAATTGCACAACTCACAGAATGTTTGAAATCGGATTTTTATTCTTCGCTTGAGACAAAAACAAAAAAACTTTGCGCTGCTGTTGAAGCTCATGCTAAGTCAAAAGGCTACAAATTTAGAATGTTCAACATTGCTTCGATTTTCTGGATTGCCTTTACAGATAATGAACACATCAGAAGTGCAGATGATATTGATGCAGCAAGTATGAGTAAGTTCAGAGTGCTTCATGCTGAATTATTGGAGAACGGAATTTACCTCGGACCTTCCGGTTATGAAGTTGGATTTATTTCTGAAGCGCATTCCGATGCAGATATTGACAGAACAATTGTTGCAATGTGTATGGGATTAGACAAAGTATTTTCATTATGATAGCGCAAATGATAATTTACGATTACGTCATTGCGAGGGTTTTTCACCCGAAGCAATCTGCCCTTGAGAAAAGATTGCTTCGCTATCGCTCGCAATGAAGGGAACTATGCAGGAATATGATGTGGTGATAATCGGAAGCGGCCTGGGAGGCTTGCTCTGCGCCAATATTCTTGCTGAAGAAGGTTATAAAGTATGTGTGTTGGAAAAGAACCAGCAGATTGGTGGCAACCTGCAAACCTTTTCACGCGAAAAAGTAATTTTTGATACCGGAGTTCATTACCTCGGTGGTTTGGGTGAAGGTGAAAATCTGAATCGTTTCTTCAACTATTTCGGCATAATGGATAAGCTGAAATTAGAGAAGATGGATGAAGATGGCTTTGACATTGTAACATTTGAAGGAGATAAAATCGAGTATCCGTATGCGCAGGGATATGAAAATTTCATTCATGTTTTATCTTCCAAATTTCCGAATGAAGAAAATGCAATTCAAAAATATTGTGATGAAATAAAAAAGGTTTGCCTTCGCTTTCCCTTGTATAACCTCAGAAACGGAGAGAGTTATAATTCCGATTCGGAACTATTACAAACCAACGCAAAGAACTTTATTGCTTCGCTCACCAAAAATGAAAAGCTGCGAAATGTGTTGGCAGGTACCAATCTTTTGTATGCCGGAATAGGGGAGAAGACTCCTTTTTACATTCATGCGTTGGTGGTAAATAGTTATATCCTGAGTGCATGGCGTTTGATTGATGGCGGTTCACAGATTGCAAAACTGCTCGCAAAAAATATCCGCAAGGCAGGTGGTGATATTTTGAAACGCAGTGAAGTAAAGCAACTGAAATTTGAAGGTGAAGAAATCCGTTCTGCTGAATTAACTGACGGAAAAACGGTAAACGGAAAATTGTTTATCTCCAATGCTCATCCGCTTAGAACCCTTGAATTGCTTGAGCCTGGAAAGGTTCGTAAATCATATCACACACGATTTAAATCTTTGGAGAATTCGGTTTCTGCTTTTTCGCTTTACCTCGTTTTTAAAAAAAATAAAGTCAGGTACGTAAAGCATAACAACTATCATTTTAAAACCAATGATGTGTGGAAACCTGTTGACTATAAAGAAAACGAATGGCCGTTGAGCTACGGTGCATTTATGGTTTCCACTTCCAAAACAAAACAATATGCTGAGGGAATGGCGGTGCTCACCTACATGAAATTTGATGAAGTAAAAAAATGGTCAAATACTTTCAGCACCGTTGCTCATCCTGATTTTCGTGGTGAAGATTACGAAGAGTTTAAACGCTTTAAGTCTGAAATTTTAATGGATGAATTAGAGAAAAAGTTTCCCGGCATTCGTGAAAACACAAAAGCATATTACAGTTCAACACCGCTCAGTTACCGCGACTATATTGCTTCACCAGATGGCAGCATGTATGGTATTGTAAAAGATTGCTTTGACCCTGTGAAGACAATGGTCCCGGCACGTACTAAAGTGAAAAATCTTTTTTTTACGGGACAGAATTTGCATTTTCACGGAGTATTAGGCGTAACGGTAAGTGCGTTTGTTACCTGTTCCGAAATACTTGGATTGGATTATTTATTAGCTAAAATTGCAAAGAAAGAAAAAACTGAATTAGTAAATAAAAATATGTAACGTCACCCTGAACTTGTTTCAGGGTCTCAACATAAAGATGCTGAAACAAGTTCAGCATGACGAATTAAAATTATATGCCTGTTTTCTTAGATGGTTTTTTAGTTGGTCTTGCTCTGATAATACTTATCGGACCTGTGTTTTTCACGCTTCTGAAAACATCATTACAACATGGTGTTGTTGCAGGCAGTTTAGTTGCCCTGGGGATATTTGCAAGCGATATACTTGCAGTGATACTTTGTGTTTTTGGTGCTTCGGTATATCTGAAAAGTGATGAGAGCAGATTTTATCTTGCCCTGATTGGCGGTATAGTTTTGATTGCACTCGGTGTCCGTTATTTTTTGAAAAAGAAAAAAGCCGAAGAAGAAACAATTCAATTGAATGCAAAACACTACATCGGTTTTTTCGGCAAAGGCTTTCTTGTCAATTTTGTAAACCCATTTGTTTTTGCTGTTTGGATTGGTATCATAAAAGTTGCGGGCGACAAACACGGCTTTGATAAAGACCTAGCCATTTACCTTGCCGGAACCTTGCTTGCCATTTTCAGTACTGATATGACAAAGGTTTTTCTTGCAGCCAAAATCAAAAATATCTTAAAGCCCGAAATACTTTTTGTGCTTTACAAAATAATAGGAGTTGCCCTTGTCTTGCTGGGACTGCGTTTGTTCTATGTTGCCTTCAGTTGATTAGGCCTTAAGGAATATATAACAACACATCGTTATTATCCAGAGCAGCCTTTTTGAATTCTGCATCTGCTGTAAGAAGTGGAATGTTATTTATTTGCGCAGCTGCAAGCACAATGCTGTCAGCAAGTTTCATCCTGAAGCGTCTTCCGTTTAATATAGCTTGTTTCTTTACTGAACTATTCATCTCAATAATAATGCACTCTTTCAGCAGTGCTTCAATCGCTTTCAGTTCCAAGGCTTCGACATTAGGCTTCATTAACAACTCCATTTCATTTACAAATGAAATATACCAAGTTTTCTCTTCCAGCATTTCGCGGACAGTCTTATCTCCTTGAAGTAAATAAATCAGGATATTTGTGTCGAGCAGAATATTATTCATCTCTTAATCTGCGTTGATATTCTACAGGGTTTTTAGTGAACTTAACCTTGCCGAAAAAACTGCTCCATGAGCGCTTTGTTTTCTTTGTTGCTTTTTTACGCAACAGTTCATCCAACTCTTTGCGTAAAGATTTGCCCGATTTGTTTTTAAGAACTAATACCATAACTTTTGATTTAGTAAGAACAAATATACTAAAGAAAGTTTAGTGTTCAAATCATATGGATAGTTAAATAATCCCAGCCCCCAATGCGATTGCAAACACAATCAGCATCACTGCAACAAAGAGTTGCATGAATTTCAGCGTAACTTTTTTCACCAGTTTGTTTCCAATAAATGCGCCTGCAAAAGCACATACCGTTCCTGCTGCAACAATGGAAATTTCGTTTTGTGTTATGCCGAAATTGTTGCTTCCGTATATCGCGAGGCGCGACACATCTACCATGCAGGCAATCATGATTCCTGTAGCGATAAAACTCTCTTTGCTCAGGCCCGAGCGGATAAGAAACATAGAACGCAATGCTCCCTGATGCCCCGACAACCCGCCAAAGAAACCACTGAACAATCCTCCGGTAATCATAAACTTTTCACCGAAGGTAATTTTTGAAAGCGCGGGAATTAAATCCAGCAGCGCAAATAAAATCATCAGCGTTGCGATGATAAGCTTTACCAAAACCACATCGTAATTCTTGCCACCAAGCTCGTAACTGTAAAGCGGTGCAACATGAATCATATAGGTAAGTAACAAGGCGCCACCTATTGCTGCTATCATAGACGGTATTCCGAATTTAACCACCACACCTGCGTTGGCATTCTTTGCAGTAAGCGTTAATTTAAACAGGTTGTTAAGAAAATGCACAACAGCTGTAATGCTGATAGCTGTTTCAAGCGGAAAGAAAATCGCAAAGGCAGGAAGCAGAATAGTTCCCAATCCAAAACCAGAAAAGAATGTTAATCCCGAAGCAAGAAAAGCAACGATGCAAATGATAAGGTAATCCATAATTGATTTTCGTCATGCTGTCCCGATAGCTATCGGGATTGTTTCAGCATCTCATTATTTTAAAGACCCTGATCCGCCTCAGGCGGACAGGGTGACGGGGCGAACTACACCACATCATAATCCACCACCACCTTCTCGGTAAGCGGATGCGCCTGACAGGTAAGAATATATCCTTCTTCCACTTCCTGGTCAGTAAGCGCATAATTCTTATCCATCTGAATTTTACCTTCCAGCACTTTTGCTTTGCAGGTGCAGCACACTGCGCCCTTGCACGAAAAAGGAACATCAACCCCTGCATCCATAGCAGCATCTAATATTGATTTTCCTTTTGAAGAAAGTTCAAGAACGGTTTCTTCTCCGTCCATTATCACCGTTACACTACTTTGCAGTTCTGCAATTTCGGGAGCAGTTTGCGCTGGTGCAGCACCGGCATCCACTGTAAAATATTCAAGATGTATGCGTTGTTTTTCAATTTTCAATTCAATCAAAGTGCTCTCCACATTGCGCATCATCGGTCCCGGACCGCAGATAAAAAACTCATTGTCCAGATTAAGCCCAACATAATTTTCAATCAGTGCCTTCACTTTTTCGGGTACCATAATTCCGCGAAATAAACTGCCTTCCACTTCCGGAGAATGTTCCAGCACATGCACCATTTTTACTCTGTCTTTATTGTCAGCGACAATCTTTTCCAGCTCCGCTTTAAAAATAATCGAAGCCTCATCTCTGTTTCCGTAGAGCAATACAATCGTGCTCTTCGGCTCGGCAATCAGCACCGTTTTTATAATCGAAAGCATAGGCGTTATTCCGCTTCCGCCTGCAAACAATACATAATTCTTTTTGTTAGCCGCATTCATCGCGCTATGAAAACTTCCCATAGGCGTCATCACTTCCAGCATATCGCCCGCTTTCAGTTGCGTGTTCAGGTAGGTCGACATTCTTCCGTCTTTTACCTGTTTCACCGCTACACGCATGGGCTCATTTGCCAAAGGGCTGCTGCAAACCGAATACGAGCGCCTTACTTCCTCACCGTTCAGCTTTATTTTCAGCGTAACATATTGCCCCTGTATGTAAGCATACTCAGCTTTAACCGCCTCCGGAATATCAAACGCAATAGAAACCGCTTCAGCCGTTTCGCGCCTTACTTCTACTACTTTTAGTGTGTGAAATTTTGCCATCTTCTGTTTTGTGCGCGGCAAAAATAGGATTTATGTGATAATATCATTTGAAAACAACTGCCCGGTGTTTCAAACCACCGCCTCTACCCGCTTTTCGCTACAAGTCCGCTCCCAATTCGCACCGTCATTGCGAGGGAGGCACGACCGAAGCAATCTCACCGTTTGAACTCCTCACCACCATGCGGGCTTTCCGCTTCAATCGGGTTTAGCTTGTAACGTCAGTGTTTTATACCACCGCCTGTCACCCTGAGCTTGTCGAAGGGCAATTAAATTATTCCTCTCTTCTTCAAATGATATTCCAAAGAAGTATATCCCTTATAATCTTCCGACTCAGTGTCAAGTTTACAAGACTCTTCATCAGTGATAGTGCTGTATTTCTCCAGTAATGGCCAGTAATGCTCATCAAAAATGTTTTTAAAAGCAAGCGCATGTTTGTAATCCTCCACCGCTATTAGCAAGTTATGATTTCTCATCAGTTTCACAAAACCTGTTTTAACTTCTTCGTCATCCTCAAAATAATCAATCATCATCAATCCAAGTTTTTCTTCCAGTGTAGAATAAGTTAACAGCCAGTTTATAAGCGTTTCTTCTTTTTCGGTTACAAACAAATGGTAATCCCTTACAGCTTTCTCACATTCCTTCTCATGTTCCGAATATTGTGATACATCTTTCAGTCTTGAATAAATATCATTGAAACTTTTATACTTACCGTAAAAGGTAAACGGAAGTCCTATCTTGCTGTAATGCTCTTCATATTTTTTAAGCCAGTAACTATAATCCTCTTTATTGACGTAATTAATTTTTTCTTTTAAAAGTTCATTTATGGCTTTCTCACATACCTGCGAATTACTCAGGTATTGAAATGAAGGTTTAAAATCTGCACGTTCATCTTCATATACATCAAAAAAAACATATTGCCCCTCTTCAATTGGCTCATCAGTTTTAAATGAGCTGCAATGACAAAAATCTTCCAAATCCTCACCAATCTCCTCAATTATAAAATCTACATGATTCTTTGTTTCATTTCCCGAAAACGAAAACCCTTTGCATCCTTTGTTAGTGCAATCATCAGATATACATTTCCCTGCATATGGAATAAGTGCAGTATCTCCATCCCTTTTAAATTCTGCAAATAATTCACCCAGCTTTCTCAAAATAGTTTCTTTGTCGGCATCATGATAAACCTTTGAATCTTCAATCAGAAATTCAAGCATATCAATATTCATTTCTGAGAATGCTTTTAGTAAGGCTTCTGTTTTTGAAGGCATATTTGTTTTAAGTTTTGGATTCTTTTTCTCTTTCTCTCTCATTTATAACTCTAAGCCTTTCTTGCACTCGCGCTAACCAAGCTCTATGTTCAGCTTCTTCAGATTCACTCATGCAACAATTACCAAAATCATCGCCACTATCATCATGTTTATGGCTTGGCGGTTCAGGTTGATTGTTACCTGAAATATTCTTCAACCATTGTTTTAGTGATTGATATAAGCGCATTATTTCTGCTAATTTGGTTTATATAAAAATAGATTGACTTACCTTTATGTAATGATGAGATTTCTTTTTATCGTATGCCCAGAAACTATTTCTATCATCATCTAAACTTGATATTATTAACTCTCCATAATTTTCCAGAATCAATTCCCCTTCGTTTTTCCCATCATCCTTAAAATTATAAGAAGCTTTTCCTGTAAATGTTTCTTCTTCTTTTGTTGTGTCAGGATAGTATTTGTAATCTAAGTTTGAAAAGACCCGTAATTGTTTTTTATATTCACCTAATACGCTTTTTACTACCCAGGTGCCAATAAAATCTTGTGTTTTTAAATTATTAATATTTTTATTTTTCATATTTTCATATTAATCAAAGTCTTCTAGTCTTTGAGGATCAGAGATGCCATAATAATTCCGCTTACCCGATCTTTTATAACTTTCTTCTTTAAATATATTTAATACATTTTGCCATTCCGCCTCTTCAAGCTTTTCAATTACTTCAAAATAATTTTGTGGTGGTAATGTAAAATATATGTCTAGGCTTGTAGTGAAAAAATCACCTCTTGCAATTGCAACATAAATTCCCTTTTCACTAAATGCTGTATAAGCAACAGAGTGAATATTATCTTTAATATGCGATTTTACCCAAACAGGTTTTCCATTTTTCATCATGTAAATTTTTAAAGTAGGCTCATATGCCGAAATAAATAGAAATGTGTCATTGGTTTGGTCGCATTTAATACTATGAATGTTAATGCACTTTGTATTAATATTCATACTTTTTATATATGATTTAGCGTTAATGTCAACTGGATCTTCCCAAATTTGAATTATAGCATGACCAAAACCTACTACTAAAAATTGAAAGGTTTTGCTATAGCTAAGGCTTTTTATTTCGTCAAATTTTATTTCATTAATATCAACACTAGTATTCCATCTTTTTTGTTCCACTGAATTAAGAAAATCAACAATAACAATATCTCCATCTTTAAATCCAATCGCAAGAGAATTTCTATAATAACCAAACTCAATTGCAGTTATTTCTTTATTAGTAAATAAAATCTCATTTACTATTAAATTTGAATCATTATCTATTATAATAGCACTTTCACTAAAAAATATGCATAAGTATTTACCATTTTTATGATATTTTACACCTTTGGGTTGTTCTGTAAAAGTATTAAAATACGAAACTTTATCTGTAAGAAAATCTTGTTTTTGAACTATTTTTCTATCCGTAATAATTAATATCTCTGGTCTTCTTGGATTAATTATTACTTGAACTATGCCCAAGCCCCAATCGGTCATTTTTAATAATTGTTTATTAATGATATCTATATAACCAATCTTTCCATTATCTGTTGAAAACGCAAAGTATTTATCATCGAATCCAAAACCACAAGAAGTAATATTGGCGCCAAATATCAGATTAAAAGGAAGCCTTAAATATGGTAATGAATTTTTATAACAAATTGCATTATATAAGTCATTCTTGTCTCCAACATAGCTATCGTACTTCATAAATTAACGGTTAGTATTTGTATTTTTTTAAAGAGTGAAATTTCAAAAATGCTATTTACTATTCAGAAGTTGTCCTTCTAAACTCAATTTGTAATTGCGCTTAGAACACTCCTTCGGTTTGCATAACGCCAATTTCAATCAAACAAGGTTTGCCAAATAAATTCTAATTCAAACTTCTCACATTTAGGGCAATAGTTACCTTTTTCCGCAACATTTAAATCCTTCTGATTATGGTTACGTTTATCTTTATTTCTAACCGACATACCGGGTTCACAATAAAAAACATAATTCCCTTTTTCCCTAACTGTTTTCTTAAAGAAAAATAAGTAACGTACTGTTTTTATTTTCTCATTATAATTTAATTTAACTATTTCGTTTGTATCAAAATCTACAGCAGGCATCCAGTAATCAATAAGATGCTTTGCTCTCGAAGAACCAAAAGATACATCTTTGGTAGTATATCCGCAGTTGCGGCAAATTGGTGTTGCTGTATGTCCCATTTTTATAAGTATTTCCAACCCCTAAAGTATAAAAATCCCCCAACCTCATAATTTTATTCGTCCCTCCAGTCCCCAAAGTCCCCGTTAGTCCTAATGTTCAGAGCGTGCGGATGAGCGGTCATTTGCAATGCCGCTCGCAACATCAGATAATTTGCAATTATCTTAAGCTGCGCTGCACACTACACCCCCTTTTTTCCTTACTTTCTTTTCTTCAACCCTTACTTTCTTTTTTTCAACCCTTACTTTCTTTGTTTTTTTCCCTACTTTCTTCTTTTCAATTCTTGTCTTCTTTTTTCAAATGTTTGCAAGGTTTGGTTTATTCCTTGCTTTCTTTTCTCCAATTCCTGCATTCTTTTCATTTTTCCTTACAAGGTTTGGTTTAATCCTTGCTTTCTTTCCTCCAATCCTTGCATTCTTTCCATTTTTCCTTGCAAGGTTTGTATTTTTCCTTGCATTCTTTTTTCAAATGATTGCATTCTTTTCTCTTTTCCATGCATTCTTTGCTCCAACTATTACAATCTTTCCTCTAATCATTGCATTATTAAGTCCAACTATTGCTCTGTTTTTTCCAATCATTCCATTAATTGCTTCAACTATTGCATCATTTTGTTCAACTATTGCAATGATTTTTCCAATCATTACATTAATAGGTTCAACTATTGCTCTGTTTTTTTTAATCATTGCATTAATTGGTTCAACTATTACTCTATTTTCTCCAATCATTGTATGAATAGCTTCAACTATTGCAATGATTTTTCCAATCAAAGACATTTTTCCGCTTTTTAACCCCATTTCCAAGGCTTTTTCTGCCTTTTTGTCTCATAATCTCAAAAACCTGACAGTTTTTCCCTCATATCCCCTAAGTTTGCACCAATGAATTTCAAAACCGAAAACAACGGCTACACCGTTGAGTTCATCTCCACACCGCAACTGCTCAGCGATTGCGTTCAATACATCGCCACTACACCCCAGCTTGCCATAGACCTTGAGTTCGACCGCGACCGCCATGCCTATGGTTTCAACCTTTGCCTTATACAAGCCAGTGCCGGCAACCGCTGTTTTATCATAGACCCCCGTCAGCCCCTTGATTGAACGCCTCTCTATCGTCTGCTCGAAAATCCTGT
>CANJWH010000029.1 GCA_947478465.1 Bacteroidota bacterium | reverse complement strand
TCAGGAACAGCTACCCTTACAACTGCTGATATTTATTACAATTTTGATGGTGGTTCTGCAAGTGTTTACAACTGGACAGGTTCTTTAATAACCAATGCATCAGATTCTGTTACCCTGCCTCTTGCTACATTATCAGCAGGAAATCACACGTTCTCGGCTGCTACCAGCATTCCAAATGGAAATGCAGATCAGAATACAGCTAATGACACCCTGTCGGTAGCATTTAGTGTAATCCCTGACGGTCTTCCTGTAGCGGCTTTTACTGCTAACAACCTCCAGGTTTGTGAGGGCAGAACTGTTGCCTATACCAACCAGACTTTGACCTGCGCAACGGCTACTTATGCATGGACGTTTCAGAGTGGTTCACCTGCATCAAGCACAGCAGCAAATCCAACAATTACTTACAACACACCCGGAACATTTAATGTTCAGTTGATAGCAACCAATACTAATGGAAGCAATACTTCGCTTATGAATGGTTACATCACCGTAATTGAAAGTCCTCAGATTACAGTGTCTTCTACTGTTGACCACATTGGCTCACCATTGGATGGTACTGCAACAGTTAATGTATCAGGCGGAACACCTCCTTATACTTACTCATGGAGCAACGGACAAAGTTCAACATCAGCAAATACATCCAATACCATTACAGGACTTGCTGCTGCTAATTACAACGTGCAGGTAACCGATGGAAATGGTTGCTCAGATTCGCAATCTATACTTGTAAGCACCAACACAGGAGTTGCAGAAGAGGAACTGGATAAACTTGTAAGTGTTTATCCTAACCCTGCAAAAGATATAATTACCGTTGAATTTCCTGCAGGCAAACAAGCTAAAACCTGTGAGTTGTATAATGTGATTGGCTCAAAAATGGAGAGTTATTCTGTAAACGGAAAACAACGCCTACAACTTGATTTGGGAGCTTATTCAAAAGGAATTTATTTCCTCCGGATTAATGTTGACGGAATGCTAATCACTAAAAAAGTTATTCTTACTAAGTAAATACTGTTAACCAAAGAGTCTCTCGCCTTAGGCGAGGGACTCTTTTTTTTAATACCATGAAAAACTTTTTCCTGTTTCTGTTATTTTCTGCTTCCATTTCACTTCTATCCTGTAAGGTAAAACAAAATTCATCAACCAAGGAAAAAGAAGAGGTAAAAAAAGTGATTATAGATGCTGCTCGCGAAATAGCTGAAGCAAAACAAAAATCTTATAGTATTAACTCATTTTCGATACAGGGCGACACACTTATACTTGATGTAACATATACAGGCGGTTGCGGACAAAATACCTTTCAGCTTTACAGTAATGGATTACTCATGAAAAGCCTGCCACCACAAATCAATGTATATCTTGAACATAGCATTGAAAGCGAAACATGCAAAAAGGAAATAAAGCGGACCCTGAAGTTTGACATTAGCCCGTTAAGGAAACCGGGCAATCCTAAAATTATCCTGAATATTAATACCGCTGATAATAAAGCGGAGTGGAGGCTTCAATAGTTTTTACTCGCAAATATTTCGAGTTCTTTTAACTCACCGAAGACTTTTTCTTCCCATAGTTTTTGTTGTACATCATTCAGACTGTGCTCACATTCCCGGTCATAAGAATCTTGCATGATGCTGTATTCCTTGAAATTGCTTCCGTAAATTTTGTCTAATTCTTTTATGTTTTTTCCGCAAGGGTCAATTAGTTCACTTATTCTCTTCCTTAATTTGCGTGTAAAAAGTTCAGTAATGTCAAAATGTAATTGCTCATGACGAAGCAATTCTTCAGCATCTGTTTTTTCTTTTGTCCACGATTGGTTTACATTGAAGTAACAAAAGATTTTTAAGTCTAATATTCCACCATGACAAGCAACAGTATAGCCAATTCCCGCTTGTGTCATAGCAAGCAGGTTGGTTGTTTTGTCCGGTCTGCCTTTAAAATCTGCCCACTTCAGTTTTTGGTTTGCATTCCAGTAGATGGTGTCTTTGCTTTGTGCAGCTATAAAGCTGATATCAAATACATTCATAAACAGCAGAAGGATTGTAAATTTTGAAAGATGCATTTCCCTTTTTCTATTTATAAACGTTTATTCTCAACATTTGTTATTTGTTCAGTTAATTAAAAAAAAATCCCGCCAATTGGCGGGATTTTTCTAATCTAAACAATAGATTTTTTACGCTTTTTTTACGTTAACCGCGTTAGGTCCTTTTTTTCCTTCCTGAACCTCAAAAGTTACTTTATCGTCCTGACGAACCTGGTCTACTAAACCGGTAGCGTGAACAAATACTTCTTGGTTGGTTTCGTCTACTTTAATAAATCCGTAGCCTTTTGCTGCATTGAAAAATTTTACTGTTCCTGTTGACATTGTGTTTTGATAAATAAAAAATTAATAATTGGGCGCAAAATAAATATTTATTTCCATACGCCCGACAAAAAATGTGTTTCGTCTTCTTAATCAATCACTCTGTTCAGATTGAAATAAGATTTGTATCATTGAAACCTCGAACCTAAATTTATTCAATATGCAATCAAACACACTGCTTTCTGTAGTAATGCCCATTGCCTTGGGTATAATAATGCTAGGACTTGGGTTGTCGCTTAGAATTGAAGATTTCAAAAGAGTAGTTGTTTACCCAAAAGCTGTTGTAGTGGGCTTATTCTGCCAGATGTTGCTTCTACCTGTTATTTGCTTTTTTGTAGCAAAAGGCTTTGGGCTTTCACCAGAATTAGCAGTTGGATTAATGCTTTTATCTGCTTCACCTGGTGGAGCAACTGCCAATCTTTACAGCCATTTATCAAAAGGAGATGTAGCTTTAAATGTTACGCTTACTGCAATAAACAGTGTGCTTACACTCTTTACACTTCCTTTGATTGTAAATCTTTCCATTGCTTATTTTATGCAGGCAGGTCCTGATGGTCCGGTTGTTACCATGCAATTTAAAAAAGTGGTTGAAGTTTTTGCTATTGTGCTCGTGCCTGTTAGCATTGGAATGTTTGTAAATGCAAAGTGGTCTGACCTATCTGAAAAATTGGAAAAACCTGTAAAAATTATGTCTGCTATTTTTCTTGCACTTATTATTATAGCTGCAGTAATGAAAGAAAAGGAACACATGGCTTCTTATTTTCAGCAAGTAGGAATTGCTGCTTTAGTTTTTAATCTTGTGAGCATGACAGCAGGTTTCTTTATTCCAATAATACTTAACCTCGGCAAGAAACAGGCAATTGCAATCGGTATGGAAATAGGTATTCACAACGGAACGTTAGCTATTTATATTGCCATGCAGATTTTAGACAATACAGTAATGGGCATTCCTGCAGCTATTTACAGCCTGATAATGTTCTTTACTGCTGCAGGCTTTGGATTTTTAGTGAATATGAAAAAAGAGTAAATCATGAAAAAAATTATCCTTATAACAGGATCAACATCAGGTATTGGCGAAGCTGCTGCCCGTATTTTTGCTGCAAATAATTACAACCTCATTATTACCGGCAGAAGACAGGAGCGTCTTGAAATGCTTGCGGAAGAGTTAAGAAGCAATCACAAAGCAGAAGTTCTCACACTTTGTTTTGATGTAAGAAAGAATAACGAAGTGGAGAGAAATATTTCTTCATTACAGGCTAACTGGAAAAATATTGATGTATTGCTTAACAATGCGGGACTTGCTTCTGGTCTTGGCCCAATCCAAAATGGAGAAATTGATGATTGGGAAAAAATGATTGACACCAATATAAAAGGGTTGTTATATGTTACTCGTGCGGTTACTCCTTTGATGATTGCAACAAACAGCGGTCACATTATCAATATAGCTTCTGTTGCCGGCAAAGAAGTCTATCCCAACGGAAATGTTTATTGTGCCACTAAGCATGCAGTTGATGCACTTTCGCGTTCTATGCGCATTGATTTATTGCCACATGGAATTAAAGTAACCAACATTGCCCCGGGATTAGTGGAAACAGAATTTTCTATTATTCGCTTTCACGGTGATAAAGAAAAAGCAGACAATGTTTACAAAGGCTATCAGCCATTAACCGCATCTGACATTGCAGATGCAATATGGTATGCAGCATCGCGCCCTGCACATTTTTGTGTGAATGACATGGTGCTTACTCCGCTGGCGCAGGCTAATGCCTATGTGGTAAACAAGAAATAATTCAGCGGATTATTTAAAAATATCCCACATCACTTTACCGTTGTTTTCTTCCCTGCCTAAGCCCATTAATTCAGCAATGGTGGCACTAAGGTTTATGTGACTGTATTTTGTGGAAACAGAATCATTTTGCTTAAAATCTGGACCAATAGAAAGTAAACTTATTTTCCGGCAGCCGTTGCAATCATCGCCATGTGATACAAACCCGTTTTGAACTTCGTTTAAGTGTCTGCCATGATCGTTTGTTATAAAATAAGATGTTTTATTCTCGTAAAATGGATCGGCTTCAATAAAATTAATCACAGACCAAACCAGTGAATCGGTATCGATTATTCCATCAATATAGCCATACCAATCACCCTGATGTGCTGAATAGTCAGGTTCTCTGAAATTAATTAAAGCTAAATAAGGATGGTATTGTGAAACAATATTTAACACGGTATCGGCTGTTTGAAAATCATCACGATAACCACTATAGGCGCCCGCTAAACCACAATTAAGTGAAGGCGAAAACTTCCCGTTCCAACTTGAATCTTTGCAGTTTCCTAAAACATAAAGTTTGTCCTTGCTGGTAATAATCCAGGCAGATTCTTTTGGCTTATCACTTTTTGCCAGCCAGAATTGAAAAAGTGAAGGACGGGAAGGAAGTTCTCCGCCTGTATTTTCCAAATCTTCGTAACAGCCTGTAGTTATTGCAGCATGTCCCGAAACTGTTACCGTTGCACCATCATTAATAAAATCAGTGCACAATACTCCCTTGGGTAGTAATTGCAGATTTTGGTAAGGAATAAATTGTCGCCCTTGGTTTCCCCATGTTTCGCTCCACCTTGGGCCATCAATTACAAATACAAAAACATATTTTGTATTATAGTTTGCAACTGCATTTATAGTTGTATCCGGTAGCTCAATGCATGGGTTTTCAGGCGCAGAGAACCACGGAAGCATCGGGTCTGTTGAACAAGATGTAAGCAATAATAGAGAAACTAAGAGAAAAGAAATTCTCATATTTTATATTTCAATACCCAAACACATCTTCCAGTGTCAGATATTTCACTTCACCGTATTTCTGTAAAGTCGGAATATCTAATTTCTTTTTATCGCCAAGCACAAGAATATTAAAGTTCTTATTTTTGAAATATCCGTTGTGAAACGCTTTCACTTCTTCCAGTTTCATGGGTTGAACTTTCTCGAAAATATCTTTACGCAGGTCGTAATCCAGCCCCAATCTTTTCGCTCGTTCGTAGCTGAATAACACACCTGATTTAGTAATTCGTTCTGTTCTTATTTTTTGGATAACAGCATTTTTGGCAGCATTAAAGAGGTGTTCAGACTCGGGCATTTCATTCAGCAAATCATTCATTCCCTTCATAGCTTCAGGTAATTTATCTGCCTGTGTTCCTATATAAGCCAAAACATAATTTGCTTTTTCTTTTTTACCCGGAGTACGGAATGATGCAAACACTGAATAGGCAAGAGCTTTAGATTCACGCATGTCCTGAAAAACAACAGAAGACATTCCTCCACCGAAATATTCATTGAACATAGAAGCTTGTGGCATAATTTCTTTATTGTAGTTCTCGCTTTTTGAAAGCATCAAAACTTCTGCCTGTTGCATGTCGTAATTTACAACGTACACTTGTGTTTTCTCAACTCCGAGTTCTGCGAAGGGAGTTTCTGCAGGAACTGGTTTTAATGCTTCAGGTGTCTTGTGTAGTTTATTCAATTGCTCTGCAAGTTTGTCTGAATCTTCTGAACCATAATATAATACACGGTGCTCAAAAGAAGTAAGTTCTTTAATTAACTCAATGGCTTTTTCGGGCTTCAATTCTTTTAATTCTTTTTCAGAAAGAATATTAGTGAATGGTGATTTACTGCCGTGAACTCCATAGCTATACATTGCACCCCATAATATTTCATCCTTTGAAAGCTTAGCATCAGCTCGCCTTTTTAGAATATCAGCGCTCAGGTTTGTCAGAGCTTCAGGATTTGGTTGAGCATCTGCAAGCAGGTCTTCAAATAGTGCAAGACCTTTTTCAAAATTTTCGGTAAGTCCGCTCAGGCTCACCCAAACCTGATCGTCTGAATTGTACACATCAAATGAGCAGCCGAGCTTATACAATTCTTGTTTTACTTCAGCAGGCTTAAGTTTTGATGTGCCTAAGAATGGAAGATATTGAATGGCAACAGACAACTTCTTGTTGTTATTGCTGCCCATATCAAGAATATAATAGAGATTGAATGTTTTGTTCTCCTCATTCTTTTTGTAAAGCAATGGAATATTGTGATTGAGACTTACCGTTTTAATATCCTCTTTGTAATTCACAAAAACAGGCTCAATATCAGGAACTGTCTGGTCTAAAATGTTTTTCACAAACTCGCTTTGTGCTTCACGGTTTACTTCAACAGGAGTGATTTGCGGCTTATCTACTTTCTGAACATTCTTGTCTTCGCCTGTGCGTTTGTATACAACTACATAATTGTTTTTGTAGTTTGCATTTGCGAAATCAACTATTTCTTTCTTCGTGATTTTTGCAAGTTTTTCTGTTCGAGCAATGTAATCCTGCCATGGAACTCCCAATACAAATGACTCAACAAATTTATCAGCACGGCTTCTGTTGCTTTCATAAGATTTCAGTTCCTGTAATTTCATGTCGTTAATTACTGCTTCCAGCAACCAGTCAGGGAAATCACCTTTTTTAATCAACTCTAATTGAGAGAGCAATAGGTCTTTTGCTTCTTCCAATGTCTGTCCCTGTTTTACTTCAGCACCCATAATGTGTGCAGAGTAATCTTTCATAATCAAAGGATAGGTCCAGCCTTCCAGTACTTTTTGTTGCTGATTAAGATTAAGGTCAATTAATCCTGCTCTTGAATTGTAAAGTAATTTATCAATAACAGTAATCATTTCCGCATCGTGAGAATTGAACCCGCCAAAACGGAAACCCAACGCCATCACAGCTGCATCAGGCCCAACTACTTCTTTTATAATAGGTTCTTTTATATCGTCCTCAACAGCAACAACAAATTCCTGTTTTGGTTTTTGTTGATAAGAACCAAACATGTTTTTTATCCAAACAATTGCTGAATCAGGATTAAAATCTCCTGATAAACAAATTGCCATGTTGTTGGGAATGTAATTATTGTCAAAGTATTTTTTTATTTCAGTCAATGAAGGATTTTTCAAATGCTCAACAGTTCCTATTGTGGTTTGAGTTCCGTAATTATGTTTTTGGAAAAGCCCTTCCAGCATAGCATCCCAAAGTTTGCTGTCATCACTGTCAAGCGAAATATTTTTCTCTTCATATACCGCTTCAAGTTCGGTGTGGAATAAACGCATTACAGGTTTTCTAAATCTTTCCGATTCTATTTCCAGCCATTTTTTCATCTGGTTTGAAGGAATGTCATTTACATAAACCGTTTGCTCTACCCATGTATATGCATTGGTTCCTTTTGCTCCTATTGCCGACATCAGTTTGTCATATTCATTAGCAATTGCAAATTGAGCAGCAACACCAGCAACACTGTCAATAATGTGATATAATTTTTTGCGTTGTTCCGTATCAGATGTTTTGCGGTAAACCTCAAACAAACTGTCAATTGCATTTACCAAAGGTTCTTCTTTTGCAAAATCTTTAGTTCCGAATTTGTCGGTGCCTTTAAACAACATGTGTTCAAGGTAGTGTGCTAATCCAGTAGCATCATGAGGGTCGTTTTTGCTTCCGGCACCAACTGCAATATATGTCTGAATACGAGGAGCATCTTTGTAAACCGACATGTACACTTTCAGCCCGTTCTCAAGGGTGTAAATACGTGTATTCAGTGGGTCGTTAGCAACACTTTCATATTCTGCGCTGGGCTTTTTATCGTTGCAGGTGCACGATGTTAATGCCAAAGAAATGATAGTAAAGCTGAAGAAAATTAATTTGAATTGTTTCATTTTATTGTTGTGTTAAATTATCAATCTATTTCTAAATCTAATTGTTGACGAAGTTTATTAATGCTTGGGTTTTTCTCTGCCATGTGCAAAAACTTTTCGCGTTGCGTGTAAAGTTTTTTTATGTCAGCAACATAATTAACCGGTGTGGTCAATTGTATTTCTGTATTTTGAAGTTCTTTACGCAGAAGCTCAAGAAAATCTAGTTTTTCAACATCTAATGCTTTGCCGGCAGCTTCATTGTCAATCTCCAGTTCAATTATAAAATTTTCTTTCAAAACGGGATTGCTTTTGGTTAAAGCTGTGTGAGCGAAACTGCTCAGTTTATTTTGTTGCTGCAGTTGCTGAACTGATTTTATCCATGCAGTTTCTAACTCCTGTTGTGTGAATATTTTCTGTGCTGCTTTTCGCGCAGCAATTTCATATTCTGATTCTAATTCAGTTGGTTTTACCTCTGCTTTTGTGGCGCCTGAAGTATTGATGGATGTTGTTCCTGAAATTATTTTTTTTGTGTAACCCTGCGTTGAAGGCTCTTTTACAACTGCTGTTTCAATTACAACAGGTTCTGCTTTTTTTTCAACAGTTACAGCTATAACAGGCGATATTTCTTGAGGTTTTGAAGTTGGCGAAGTTGAACCGGGACTATTAATTAAGTTTTTTTTTTCAGGTTCGCCTTGTTGTGGGCTTCCTGTTAGTGAGCAGATTTGCATCAAAGCAAGTTCTACCTGCAATCGCTGATTTTTACTTGTCTTATAATTGATGTCGCACCGGTTGGTAATATTAATAGCGCGCAGCAAAGTTTCCATACTGTATCGTTGCGACTGATCCATGTATTTATCCTTGATATTTTGTCCAACTTCCAGTAATTGAATAGTTGAAATATCCTTACAAACCAAAAGGTTTCTGAAATGAGAACCTAACCCGTTTATGAAATTATGTCCGTCAAATCCATTGTCTAATATTTCATTGAAAATTACCAAAGCTTCAGGAATATTGCTTTCCAGAGCTGCCGCTGAAATCCTGAAGTAATAATCGTAATCAAGAATGTTCAGGTTTTCAATAACCGCTTTATAAGTAAGTTTGTTTCCGGCAAAACTTACAATCTGGTCGAACATGGAGAGCGCATCGCGCATAGCACCATCAGCCTTTTGGGCAATAATATGCAGGGCATCGTTTTCTGCTTCTATGTTTTCACTTTTTGCAACATAAAGAAGATGTTCCACCATATCTTCAATTTGAATGCGCTTGAAATCAAAAATCTGACAGCGTGAAAGAATGGTGGGAATTATTTTATGGCGCTCAGTTGTTGCAAGAATAAAAATAGCGTGCTTGGGAGGTTCTTCCAGCGTTTTCAGAAAAGCGTTGAAAGCTGCTGTGCTAAGCATGTGAACCTCGTCAATAATATAGATGCTGTATTTTCCAACCTGGGGAGCAAATCGTACCTGGTCTACAAGGTTGCGGATATCATCCACCGAATTGTTGGAAGCCGCGTCTAACTCGTGAATATTAAACGAAGCATTTTCATTAAACGAAACACATGATTCGCATTGGTCGCAGGCTTCTGTGTTTTCGGTAATATTGAAACAGTTAATTGTCTTTGCAAGAATTCGGGCACACGTTGTTTTGCCTACTCCGCGCGGACCGCAAAACAAAAATGCCTGAGCAAGGTGGTTATTCTTTATCGCATTTTTCAGCGTGGAGGTAATAGCCTTTTGCCCAACCACCGTGTTAAACGTGGAGGGACGATATTTACGTGCCGATACTACAAATTCGCTCATTTTTTCCGAATGGGACGACAAATATAAAATTTAAAAATACCTGCGCGTAAATTTTAAGATTTGTTATGATTCCTGAAAACATAGCATTCTAATTTTCATACTTTAGCGCCTCAATTTTTTTAAGGAATTATGAAAGTCGTAAAATTCGGTGGAACATCGGTAGGCTCAGCAGAGCGCATGTTCTCAGTTGCAAAATTAATTAAGAGCAGTGAGCCACGCATTGTGGTGTTGTCGGCAGTTTCAGGAACTACTAATAGCCTGGTTGAAATCAGTGCTAACCTATATAAAGGCGATAAAGACGGAGCAAATAAGTTGATTGATGCGCTTCATAGTAAATATAAAGTGCTGGTAACAGAATTACTCAAAACTGCTGATGGATTAAGAAAAGGAAACGAGTTGATTGATGAACATTTTGAATATATCCGCAGTTTTACCAAAGACCTTTTCACCATTCACGAAGAAAAAGCAATTTTGGCTCAGGGCGAGTTGATTTCAACTGCCTTGTTTCATTATTATCTGGACGAAAACGGTGAAAAATCAGTGTTGCTTCCGGCTCTTAATTTTATGCGTACCGATGAAGAAGGCGAACCTGATTTAAACTACATTTCAGAAAATCTGAAACGTGAATTGAAGAATTATCCGAATGATAAATTATTCATCACGCAGGGTTATATCTGCCGCAATGCTTTTGGCGAAATTGATAACCTGAAACGAGGTGGTAGTGATTACACCGCCTCACTTGTTGGTGCGGCTATTGAAGCAGAAGAAATCCAAATCTGGACCGATATTGACGGCATGCACAATAACGACCCGCGCATTGTTAAAAAAACATTTCCGATTGAAGAGCTTTCTTTTGATGAGGCGGCTGAGTTAGCATATTTCGGAGCAAAGATTTTGCATCCTTCAAGTGTACTTCCTGCTCGTTTGAAAAACATTCCGGTTCGCTTACTTAATACTATGCAACCCGAAGCAAAAGGAACATTGATTTCTCAAAAGTCATCTGGTGGAAATATAAAAGCAGTTGCTGCAAAAGATGGGATTTATGCGATAAAAATCCGCTCAGGAAGAATGTTAATGGCTTATGGTTTTCTGCGCTCAGTGTTTGAAATCTTTGAGCGTTATAAAACTCCGATTGATATGATTACAACTTCGGAAGTATCGGTTTCATTGACAATAGATGAACCTAAAAACTTGGATGCAATTGTTACAGAATTAAAAAACTTTGCAACAGTTGAATTGGATAAAGACCAGACTATTGTGTGTGTTGTAGGTGATTTTCTTGGTGAGCATAAAGGATATGCGGTAAAAATTTTTGAAGCACTGAGAAATATTCCTATCCGTATGATTTCGTATGGTGGCAGCCCGAACAACGTATCGGTGTTGGTTGAAACCAAATATAAAAACGAAGCACTTACTGCCTTGAATGATGGACTCTTTAACAGCGGAAATAAATAATGAAATTTTCACTGGATAAATTCACAAACCTCGCAACGCCCTTCTATTACTACGATTTGTCGTTGCTGGAAGCAAACATTACAGAGCTAAAAAAAGCAGCCAATCCTGAATATGTTGTGCACTATGCTTTAAAAGCAAACGCTAACAACAGAATTCTGGAAGTAATAAAAAATAATGGAATAGGTTCTGACTGTGTAAGTGGTAACGAAGTGAAGAAAGCTGTTGAAGTTGGTTTTAAATCTTCTGAAATTGCTTTTGCAGGTGTTGGAAAATCAGACGAAGAAATTCTTGTTGCGCTGCAGAATGATATTTTCTGTTTCAATTCAGAGTCGGGTGAGGAAATCAAAGTTATAAACGAACTGGCTGCAAAATCAGGGAAGATAGCACAGATTGCATTGCGCATCAATCCCAATGTTCATGCAAATACGCACAAATACATCACTACAGGTTTGGAAGAAAATAAATTCGGAATTAACTTGTGGGAATTAGATTCGGTGATGGAATTGCTGAAGGCTTGTAAGAATATAAAACTGCTTGGCATCCATTTTCACATTGGTTCTCAGATTAATGATTTGAGCAATTTCAAAAATCTTTGCACCAAGGTAAACGAGATACAGCATTGGTTTGAAGAACGAAACTACAAACTGGAACATATAAATGTAGGCGGAGGATTAGGAGTTGACTACCATCATCCGGATGAAAATCCAGTTCCCGATTACAAAAGTTATTTTGAAGTGTTTGAAAAATTTCTGGAGCTCCGTAAAAATCAAAAATTGCATTTTGAATTAGGTCGAGCCATTGTTGCCCAATGCGGAAGCCTGATTTCAAAAGTGCTCTATGTAAAAAAAGGAGTAAATACCAGTTTTGTTATTCTTGATGCAGGAATGACCGAATTGATTCGCCCGGCACTTTATCAATCGTATCATAAAATTGAAAACATTTCCAAAGTAACAAGCGAAAATCAAAGATACGATGTTGTTGGCCCGATCTGTGAATCATCTGATTGTTTTGGAAAAGCAGTAATGCTTCCTGAAACAATTCGTGGAGATTTATTTGCTATCCGCACCACAGGCGCTTACGGAGAAGTAATGGCTTCTAATTATAATCTTCGCGAAAAAGCAAAGGCGATTTATTCTGACGAACTAGAATTTTAGTTTATATTTTCCACAAAATACATTTCAATTTCACCTTTTCCTTTTGCTGAAATTTTGCCTCTTGAATTAAAATTGAAAAATTCTTTTGTTAATTTATAAGTAGATTGTGAAATATTTACTTTTCCAACCTCACCGCTGCTTTCCATTCGTGATGCGGTGTTTACAGTGTCGCCCCAGATATCATATGCGAATTTCTTAGATCCAACAATTCCGGCAACAACAGAACCGGTATGAATTCCAATTCTTATTTCAAACCCTAGCTCGCCCTTTTCTTTTTTAAGTAGTACCATATAATCACGTATTTCAAGTGCAGCGCGTACAACCTTAACAGCATTGTTATTATCAGGAACCGGAAGCCCGCCAGCTGCCATGTATGCATCGCCAATAGTTTTTATTTTTTCAATACCGTATTTTTCAATTATAGCATCAAAAGCCCTGAAACACTCATCAATTTCTTTTACCAACTCTTGCGGAGTCAATCTTTCTGAAATAGCAGTGAAGCCTTTAAAATCAGTAAAAAGCACTGTGACATTTTCAAATTGTTTTGCTTCGGCATAGCCTTTTTCTTTTAATTCATCAGCAACTTCTTCAGGTAAAATATTTAATAATAAATCATCACTTCTTTTCTTCTCAATTATTATCACTTCTTTTTGTGCAACAACCTCTGCGGTCCTTTCTGTAACAGTTTTTTCCAACTTAAGATTTTGTTCTTTCAAAACTCGTTCCCTGCCCTTAATAAATATTGTTATAGCTGAAATTATTAACACCAGTGCGCCAACACGTGCCCACCATGTTTGCCACCATGGTGGGTTTATAGTAAATGTAAAAGATACAGGTTCATCGTTCCAAACTCCATGACTGTTTCGAGATTTTACCTTAAATGTGTATTTGTTTCCCGGATTTATATTTGGATAATTTGCAACTGTATTTTTTGCTAGTGGCGACCATTCATCATCCTGCCCTTCCAGTATATAAGTATATTCAACGTCATCAATTGTCAGAGCCTGAAAATCAAATAACAGGTGATTGTTTTTGTATGAAAGTTCAAGGTTATGTGGTAAGTTGGTTTTGGTATCAACCGAGTCAGTATATTTTTTCCAATCAACTTTTTGGTAGGCAAGACGAATTCCCGTTAGTTGAATTTTTGGTGGTGTTATGTTTGGCAAATCATAATCGCGGTCATAACGGCACAAGCCGTTTACTGAACCCATCCAAACCAGCCCGCCATTATCAATTAATATTGCATTTTGGTTTATTCCGAAAGCTTGGAAACCTTCTTGTTCCCTGAAGTTCCTTATACTTTCAACTTCGTTATTAGCATTAAATTTAATTTTACTAACTCCTTTTTCGGCACCCAGCCATAAACTGTTATCGCTATTATCCCATTGAAGTACAGAAATAAAATCAGAGATTACACCGCTTTCAACTGTAAGCATTTTTACATTGTTATTTTCCAAAATGGCCAGCCCTTTTTCAGCAGTCCCAAAGAATAGGGTGCCTTTTTCATTTTCAGTAATTGCCCAAACTGATTTATCAGGAAAGTCGGTAATTGTTTCAAATTTTTCACCATCGAATTTTATCAAACCAGCATCTTGAGTTCCAATCCAGATGTTTGATTTGCTGTCTTCAAAAATTGCGAGGATATTGTCTGAAGCAAAACCGTTTTCGGTTGAATAATATTTATCATCATCATCCTTTAATAGAATTACACCAGAACCATAACAGGCAATCCAGTAGCTACCGTTCCTATCTTGAATTATACGCTGTACACTTTGGATTTCATGACCATTTATTTCGGCATATTTCGTTTTTAAGATATAATTTCCAGCTTTTTTCTCCAGCACATATACACCTTCCTGCGCTCCAATCCAGAGTAATCCCTTTTTGTCAATAGATAATGTGAAAATATTCAGACCTTGTATTTCTTTTATTTCGTTGAGCGTTTCAAATTTGGTTAAAGAATTTGGGTTGAAAGTATTTAGTCCGGTTCCGGGAGTTCCTATATAATAGATGCCTGATGCCTTATCTTGAATGATACAACTTACATTCCGGCTTGAAAGGCCGTCTTTTTCAGTATAGTTAACGAATGCTTCGTTATTGAAGAAATTTACACCACCTCCCTGAGTACCTATCCAAATATTTCCTTCATAGTCACTTAACACAGAAAGCGTTCCGTTTACAGAAAGGCCTTCTTTTTCGGTAAAGAGAGTGAATGTTTCATCATGATATTTTAAAACCCCGTGGTCAGTAGCAAACCATAAATTTCCACTTTTATCTTGTGTAATGCTTCCTATAAAATCATCCTTTACTTCTTCCGGAAGTTCTATGTTTTCAAATGAATCTCCGTTGAATTTAGCAACACCGTTTCCGGGAGTTCCGCCAAACCAGATATTATCTTTATCATCAACCAACGTTGTGAAAAAAGTTCTTCCGCTTATTAAAGAATCGTCTGCATAATTAAAGATTTTTTTACCATCATATTTTGCAATTCCTTTTCCACAGGCAAACCAATAGTTGCCTTTTTTATCTTCAGTAATAGAAAAAACCTTAGCAGATGGAAGTCCGTCTGTAACTGTAAGAGAATCAAATGAGAAGCCATTGAAAATATTTATTCCACCACCTCTTATTCCAAACCATATTTTGTTGTTTCGGTCGCAGTAAATTCCGTAAACAGTTCCTTTTGACAAACCATTCGCTTCTGAATAATTTTTGAAATTAATTCCGTTAAATCGTGAAGCACCTTCGGTTGTTCCTATCCAGATATTGCCACTTTTATCTTCGGTTATAAATGTTGCATCATTAGAAATCAACCCGTCTTCAATTGTGAAATTTTTGAATTCTTTTCCGTTGAACTTACTGATGCCTCCACCCTGAGTTGCAAACCAGATATAGCCTTTTGAATCCTGGAAAATGTTATTTATAATTGAACTTCCAAGACCGTTCTTTGCAGTATATTTTTAAAATTATATTGTTGAGAATACGCTGAATAAAAACAAACAAAAGAGCAAATCTGAACTAAAATTATTTTCAAAAAATTGTTCATATATACTCTAGTCAACTACAAGTTTATTCGTAAATCTTCCGTAACTTGTTTCTATTGAGAGATGATAGATTCCTGAAGAAAAATTTTCAATGTTGATTTGTGATTTTTTAGCAGTTTCTTTTTTTGAATAAATAATTTGCCCCAACGAATTATGAATTTGAATCACGCATGAATTGATTGTTTCAGGCAGTTCAATAAAAATAATTTATTTTGCAGGGTTCGGGTAAATTTTAATCAGGTGCGCAAGTTGATTTTCTATTCCCAAGCTGGGCGAAACATGTAGATTTGAGCGTGTAGTATTTACCGTTGTGCGGAAAGGCGAACAAGATATATTCCAGTTTACATCAACAACATATTTTGCATCTGGATACGAAGAATAAAAAGGGTCTGTATATGTAACATTACTCCCAGGTACAGTTAGGCTTATTGATTGAAAATTACCATCGCCAATATCATCCCTGTAAATCTGATAATAAATTACAGGATTTGTATCATTTTGTATTTCATATAATGTCCACTGCAGGTTTCCGCTTCCCAGATTTTGTAAATGAATAGTCCGGTGAAAATTGCTTTTCACTGATTCCATTCCGCAGGTATCTATCACTGAAATCTTGTATTTGAAAGCAGTAATATTTGGATTAGCACCGTAATCATGAAATTCATTCAGTGAATCGAATGGAACAGAAGCTATTCTTTGATAATTATTTGAAGTTACCTCTCTGTAAACTATAAAACTATCTATCACACTAGTTATGGGTTTTTCCCAAATAATAATGTTGTGAGTTGAAAGTGTATCAACAGTAACAAGGCAAATAGTTGGTTCGGGCACAGGAATATCAGACACATCTAATGTTTGCTGACTGCTGTTGCCACAAAGCGTACTATAGGCTGTAACAGAAATAGTACCTCCAGCTCCATTTACAGTAGCATTTATTGATGTGCTGGTAGAACTTCCTGACCAACCTGAAGGTAATGTCCAGTTATATGAGTCTGCTCCAGATACTGGACTAATTGAATATGTATGGGTAACTCCTGGACATCCTGTTATTAAATTACCTGAAATAGTTCCCGGTTGGGCTGTTGTGCAGCCTGAAAGTCGTGCAACACGATTGCGTGATACTCCGTCATAAAGTGTAAAATCTCCTGCTATTAATATTTTCTCGTCACTCTGAATAACTAATGCACTTATATTAGCATTAGCTCCTGATACAGGGACAAATGTATTATCATTTAAACCAACATCACTAAGCCTTATTATATGGTTGGTTGTAACTCCATTGAAGCTATCAAAGTCTCCTGCTACAAGTAAGTAACCATTTGGCTGAATTGCTATTGCCCTCACATTGGAATTAAGCCCTCCTGAACCTGTGTTAAAGACATTATCTAAATTTCCAGCAGCATCAAGCCGCGCTATTTTTGGGCGAGATTGCCCACTGTAGGTTGCAAACGCACCACCAATATATATTCTCCCGTTTGGGTCAACAGCTATTGCCCAAACATCTCCGCTCGATTGTCCGTTAGCAAAGCTTCCGTCTATTGAACCATCAGAGTTTAATCTGGCTATCCTTAATTGTGGATTAAAAAAACCATTTATAAAAGTAAACTGACCTCCAATAATAATTTTTCCGTCATTTTGAATAAAAGAACTATAAACATTGCCATTTGGCCCTGTGCCTGTGTTAAACCCTGAGTCGTTGGTTCCGTCAGCATTAACTCTTGCCAGATAATTACGTGAAGTCCCGTTATAAGATGAAAATAATCCACCTATTAGTATTTTGCCATCCGTTTGTAAACTAGCTGTCTGAATAGATCCGTTTGTTCCCAAACCCGGGTCAAATGTATTATCAATAGATCCGTTTGAATTCAATCTTGCAATTCTATTTTTTGCAGTTCCATTATAGGTAGTAAAGTCACCACAAATAATAAACTTGCCATCTGGTTGAATAAGCACTTTTCTAACTGCTGCATCAGGTCCTGTTCCACTGCTGAATGTATTATCAAATGTTCCGTCTGTATTTAATCTGCAAATACGGATAGAAGAGTTGCCGTTAAAGTCAGTAAAATTTCCTGCCACAATTATTTTCCCGTTGCTTTGAATTGCTATACTATAAATAGAACTGTTAGCGGCTGTTCCGGGATCAAAAGTCAGGTCTAGCGTACCCGGTTGAGAACAAACAGAAAGGGAGCAAAAAACTCCGAAAATAAAAAATATAAATGCCCTCATCTGCAAATGAATTTGCCTGAAAGATAAAACTATTTCTGATTTTAAACAATGTGCTTTTGTTTCGATCTTTGATAGTTTTGCAAAAAAATTTCCCTGAATGCTAGTAGAAATAATAACCATCGGAGACGAAATTCTTATCGGGCAAATAGTTGATACGAACTCTGCCTGGATGGGCGAGCAGTTGAATCTGATTGGAATAAAAGTGCACCAGATTACTTCCGTTTCCGATAATGCTGAACATATTGTGAAAGCTTTGGACGAAGCAAAAAGCCGTGTTGATATTATCCTCATCACAGGCGGACTTGGTCCAACAAAAGATGATATTACTAAGCATACACTCGTAGAGTATTTCAAAACTTCACTTCGTTTTGATGAAAATGTTTTTCAACATGTGAAAGCACTTTTTGCGCGATTTGGAAGAGAAGTAACAGGTGTAAATCTGAAGCAGGCAGAGGTTCCTGAGAATTGTACCATTATTCATAATGCCAATGGCACAGCTCCCGGAATGTGGTTTGAGCATGAAGAAAAAATTTTCATTTCCATGCCCGGTGTGCCTTATGAGATGAAGAAGATGATGGGTGCAGAAATTCTTCCTCGGCTGAAAAAGAAATTCAGCTTGCCAACCATTGTACATCGGACAATCCTAACGCAAGGCATTGGTGAATCATTCCTTTCTGAAATAATTGCAGAATGGGAAAATAGTCTTGCCGAGAAAAATATTAAACTTGCTTACCTGCCTTCACCTGGCATGGTACGCCTGCGTTTATCAACTTCAGGAAACAATGAGACAACTTTGCTGGAAGCAGTTGAAGAGAAAGTTGAAGAACTGAATAAACTTATTCCGCAGCACATTTACGGTTATGAGAAAGATACAATGGAACAAATTGTGGGGAGGTTGCTAAAAGAAAAGAAGCAAACACTTTCTTTGGCCGAAAGTTGCTCGGGTGGTTTGATAGCTCATCTTGTTACTTCCGTTCCCGGTTCATCGGCTTATTTCATGGGCGGTGTAGTTTCTTACTCGTATGAAAGCAAAACCAATATGCTTGGTGTTACCACTGAAACATTAGAAAAATATGGCGCAGTTAGTGAAGAAGTAGTAACACAAATGGCGGTTGGAGCTAAGCAAAAGTTCAATACCGATTGGGCAATTTCTGCTTCTGGTATTGCCGGTCCTGATGGTGGAATGGAAGGCAAACCCGTGGGCACCGTCTGGATAGCAGTGGCTGGACCAAACGGAGTAAAGGCAAAGAAATTTCAATTTGGTGGCGACCGCGAACGCAACATTGCTGTTACCGCAATCACTGCATTGAACATGTTGCGCAAGGCTTTAATCAGTTGATAGGATAATCAGATAATTGATTCATCCGCTAATCAATTTATCTTTGCCACCCATGTCATCCGAAAAACTGTTCTCTGATTTCCCATCCCATACCCGTGCACAATGGGAAGAGCGTATTTTAAAAGAACTTAAAACCGATAACATCTCTGCGTATTTCAACAGGGGAGGAGAGGACAGCATTCACATCAGTCCGTTTTTTGTAAAAGAAGACTTTCATAACCTGCAGGGGTTTGATTCTCCTTTGTATGGATATAAGGAGTGGCAGATACAACAGCAGATTTCGATTAAAAATATTTCGGATGCAAACCGTAAAGCATTAGCAGCATTGCAGGGCGGTGCGAATTCATTGTATTTCGGCAATGCCGATTTACTGATGACAAAAGCTGATCTTTCACTTTTGCTGAAAGACATTTTTGTAGATGCTGTCTCCCTTCATTTCAGTGCGCAGAATAAGCCTGCCGACTTGGTAAAGTGTTTGGTTGAAATTGCCGAAGAACAATACATTGATAAAAAAACGCTGACAGGCTCCATTGAAATTGCTCCTCTTTCAGGAAAAGGACAAGACGACAGCGACCTAAGCAAAACAGCTTTTTATATTTTGTTATTGGATGCAGAACTGCCTGGTTTCAAAACCATCAGCATTGATTCAGGTAATAATTCATCATTGGTGCAGCAACTGGCTCACGCACTTTCGCAAGCTGATGAATATTTCTCGCGCCTGACAAAAAGAAATGTGCCTGCCGAAAAAATTGCGCGACAGATGCAGTTTAGTTTTTCTGTGGGTAGTGATTATTTTTTGGAGATTGCGAAGCTTCGTGCCTTCCGTTTGCTGTGGAAAAAAGTTGCGGGGAAATATATTCAGGGAACTATCCCCGAGGCTTTTGTTCGCAGCTATACTTCAGTGACAAGCCCTGTCAACAAGAATAATTTCAACAATATGATACGTTCGGGCTGCTCGGCTATGTCGGCAGTTGCAGGCGGTTGTGATGCGCTTTATGTAATGCCTTACGATGGAAACGAAAATGAATTTTCCATGCGCAACGCACGAAACATTCAGTTGTTGCTGAAAGAAGAATCATTCTTTGATAAAGTTGCCGATCCCGCTGCAGGTGCTTATTATATTGAGACATTAACGCACGAGTTGGCTGAGAAAGCATGGAGCTTAATCGGTGGAAATGCTGCAGCAACTAAAGCTGCTTCAGCTTCGCTAACCGCATCAGAAAAAACATGGTTGTCGCCCGAGAATATTCCCGTAAAATCTTCCTTCACCCATTCTGATACCAACGATTTTGAACACCTGAATTTTGCTGCCGGTATCTCGCCTTTTCTACGAGGGCCTTATGCATCCATGTACCTTGCCCGTCCCTGGACCATCAGGCAGTATGCGGGTTTCAGCACGGCTGAAGAGTCAAATGCTTTTTACAGGCGCAATCTTGCAGGCGGACAAATGGGCTTATCCGTTGCATTCGATTTAGCAACGCATCGCGGCTATGATTCCGACCATGAGAAAGTGGTGGGCGATGTTGGAAAAGCAGGAGTTGCCATCGACTCGGTGCTGGACATGAAGATATTATTTGATGGAATTCCGTTAGACAAGATGTCGGTTTCCATGACCATGAACGGTGCCGTGCTGCCTGTTCTCGCCTTCTATATTGTCGCGGCAGAAGAGCAGGGTGTTAGTGCCGACAAGCTTCAGGGGACTATTCAAAACGACATTCTAAAAGAGTTCATGGTGCGCAATACGTATATCTATCCGCCTTTGCAATCCATGCGCATTGTGGCCGATATTTTTGAATACACTTCAAAGCACATGAAGAAATTCAACAGCATCAGTATTTCGGGTTACCACATGCACGAGGCAGGTGCCACTGCCGATATTGAATTAGCCTACACGCTTGCCGATGGTTTGGAATACATCCGCACGGGCTTGAAAACCGGAATGAGCATTGATGATTTTGCGCCACGTCTTTCTTTTTTCTGGGGCATAGGCATGAACCATTTTATGGAGATTGCCAAGATGCGCGCAGGGCGAATGTTGTGGGCTAAAATTGTAAAGCAGTTCAATCCCAAAGACGAAAAATCAATGGCATTGCGAACACATTGTCAGACTTCGGGATGGAGCTTAACCGAGCAAGACCCGTTTAACAATGTAACGAGAACTACCGTTGAAGCAATGGCTGCGGTGCTGGGCGGAACACAATCATTGCACACCAATTCTCTGGACGAAGCCGTTGCTCTACCAACAGATTTTTCTGCTGGAATTGCACGCGATACCCAAAAATATATTCAGCACGAAACACTGGTTACCAAAGCCATTGACCCCTGGGCAGGCTCGTATTATGTAGAATACCTCACGCACGAACTCGCACAAAAAGCATGGAAATTAATTCAGGAAGTGGAGGAACTGGGTGGCATGGCAAAAGCTATTGAAACAGGTTTGCCCAAGATGCGAATTGAAGAAGTTGCAGCCAAACGTCAGGCGCGGATTGATGCCGGAAAAGATCTAATTGTAGGCGTAAACGCTTACCGAACTGATACTGAAGAACGCTTTGATGTATTGGAAGTTGACAACGTAGAAGTGCGCAAAAATCAGGTAGAGCGTTTGCGCAAACTAAAAGCCGAAAGAAATAATGAAGAGGTGCAGAATGCCCTTGATGAGCTAACACTTGCTTGCGAAACCGGTAATGGAAACCTGCTGGAGTTGGCCATAGATGCCGCACGTAAACGTGCTACACTCGGAGAAATTTCTTATGCTTGTGAAAAAATATTCGGCAGATATAAAGCAGTGACACGTTCCATCTCAAACGTATATTCTTCAGAAGTTCCGGGCGATGAAAATTTCCGTAAAGCCCGTGAAATGTCCGATGCCTTTGCAAAAATCGAAGGTCGTAGACCGCGTATTCTTGTAGCCAAAATGGGACAGGACGGCCACGACCGCGGAGCAAAAGTTATTGCCACCTCGTTTGCCGACATGGGTTTTGATGTGGACATCGGTCCGCTGTTTCAAACCCCTGCCGAGGTTGCAAAACAAGCCATCGAAAACGATGTACATATTCTTGGAATTTCTTCACTTGCAGGCGGACACAAAACACTGGTTCCGCAATTAATTGAATTATTGAAAAACTACGGAAGAGAAGATATATTGGTTGTAGTTGGCGGTGTAATTCCGCGCAATGATTATGAATATCTTATTAAAGCAGGAGCCACAGCCGTGTTTGGACCCGGCACTGTAATTCCAATAGCCGCTCAGGAGATTTTGGGTAAGATGATTGGGAAATAATATCTTCTGTTTTCTTAAAAACATATATTTGCATCAAACGCAACCTAAAACTTTACGCGTAATGCAAAAAAACTATAAACTACTTTTCCTCTTTGTTGCAGCACTTAACTTTGCTAATGCTGACAATAAAGTTCCTGTAAGTAATCCCGCACCCCGATTTACCGAAAACAAAGGGCAGTGGAATGAAAATATTCTTTACAGGTTGAACCTTAGCAACGCTCATCTATACCTAGAGCACAACCGTTTTACGTGGGTTTTTTATTCGCCTGAATATCTTGAAACCATTCATCCCCATAGCAATCATCAGCCTTTTTCGGGAAATAATGCCTTTGCCTATCATATGAATTTTGTGAATGCAAATCCTCAGGCAAAAACTTCCGGACAAAACGCCTATTCAGATTACAGCAATTATTTTCTCGGAAACGATTCCAAAAGCTGGGCTTCGCGTGTGAAATCATATAACGAGGTTCACTACACTGCAATTTACCCTGGCATTGACATGAACATTTACGGTAAAAACGGTTTACTGAAATACGATTTCATTGTCGCTAAAAACACAGCAGCCTCACAAATAAAAATGCAGTACGATGGTGGTGAAAAACTCTCAATAGAAAACGGAAACCTGAAAATACAGAACACATTCAACACTGTTACAGAGCACAAACCCATTGCATGGCAAACTATCTCCGGTAAAAAAGTTTTTGTTCCCTGCCGCTTTGAATTAAACAACAACACCGTTACCTTTTCGTTCCCCGATGGCTATAACTCTGCTTATGAATTGGTCATCGATCCTCAAATAGAATTCTCAACCTACACGGGCTCCACTGCTGACAACTGGGGTTATTCAGCAACCTATAACGCTGCCGGAAATTTCTATGCAGGAGGAATTGTATTTGCTCCCGGATATCCAACTACAACAGGAGCTTATCAGGTAAATTTTGGAGGTGGCCCCGGCTCTTACCCCTGCGATATTTCACTTACAAAATACACACCCGATGGCTCTGCATTGGTTTATTCAACCTACCTGGGAGGTTCTGGAAACGAAATGCCGTACTCAATGTTTGTAAATCAAAACGATGAGGTTTTTATATACGGTGCAACAGCTTCTACAAATTATCCCACAACTACAGGTGCTTACGACCAAACTTTCAACGGAGGGACATTCACCACAGTTGACAACGTAGTTGAATTTGCTGGTACAGATATTATTATTTCAAAAATGAGTTCAGACGGAACAGCGCTATTGGCTTCCACCTTTTTTGGAGGAACAGGAAATGATGGGATGAATGATGTTTCTCCGCTTAACTACAATTACAGTGATCATGCCCGTGGCGAAATTTTTATTGACGATGCGGGAAATGCAGTAATTGGCTCCTGCACGTTCTCTTCAGATTTCCCGGTAACACCCGGAGCATTTCAGCAAAGCTATAGTGGCAATCAGGATGGCTGCCTCTTTCGCTTGGACCCTACATTGAGCACTCTGCACTGGAGCACTTATTTTGGAGGTAGTACAGGAGATGCAATTTATTCTATGAAAATTAACAGCGCAGGCACCATTGTTGTTTGCGGTGGAACAGCAAGCTCTGATTTTCCTACTACTCCTGGTGTACTTAATCAAACGTATCAGGGAGGTATTACCGATGGTTTTGTGGCTGCGTTCAATCCTTTGGATGCTGATATGTATCGCTCTTCTTTCATCGGCACTAACCAATATGACCAGAGTTACTTTATTGAAATTGATGGTGACGATGATGTATATCTCTACGGACAAACATTGGGTGCTTATCCTGTTACAGTTGGTGTTTACTCCAACCCAAACAGTAAACAATTCATTCACAAAATTGATAGCTTGCTTGAAACAACTTATTTCTCAACTGTGTTTGGAGATGGTGGTTCATTGTTAAATATTTCCCCCACTGCATTACTTGTTGATGTATGCGAAAAAGTTTACATCGCAGGTTGGGGCGGTGGAGTAAATACCGGAAATGGTTTTGGTGCAAACCTGGGATATACAACAGGAATGGCAACAACCAGCGATGCTTATCAGCAAGCTACCGATGGCAGTGATTTCTATTTTATGGTGTTGGAACAGGATGCTACTGCATTGTTATACGGAACATTTTTTGGTGGCAACGGAGTGCAGGAACACGTAGATGGAGGTACCAGTCGCTTTGATAAAAGCGGAATAATTTACGAAGCAGTTTGTGCAGGTTGTGGTGGAAGTGATATGTTTCCCACAACACCGGGAGCATGGTCGCAAAGCAACAACAGCAGTAATTGCAACGAAGGTGCAATCAAATTCCGTATTCAACTTTCAGAAGTGCAGGTGGATGTAGAAGTTGATAATATTTCTTCCACCGGCTGTTCACCATTCACCGTTGATTTTCTTGCCAACGGTGTAAACGCACAAGGCTACTACTGGGATTTTGGTGATGGTGAGACATCAACACTGGAAGATCCTTCGCACGTTTACAACGACACAGGAACCTACACAGTTATGGTAATTGGTTATGACAGTCTTACCTGCGCAGGACTTGCCTTCTTAGATACATCGTATGCTACCATCACTGTGTTGGATGGCAACCTCAGTACTTTTGCAGGTTCGGAAACCAGCATCTGTTCAGGTGATACAATTCAGTTAGGAGCAACGGCTGTTACAGGCTTAACTTACCAGTGGACTCCATCATCAGGGTTAAGTGATGATGGCATCTCAAACCCGCTAGCATTCCCCGCTGAAACTACAACGTATATTTTAGAAGCCAGCAACCCTAACTGCAGCGGTACAGACACTGTCACCATTTCCGTAGTTGAGAAATTACCTTCTGATTTTACTGTGGAGCTAACTCCCGCCTGCGAAGGTGTTCATGCAAAATTTAGCAACAATACATTAGATGCGGTTCAGTATTTCTGGGACTTTAGCGGTGAAGGAACTTCTACTGAGGCAAACCCCGAACACAATTTTGATGTGTTTGACAACAATGACACTATAACTCTTGTTACAATCAACTCACTGGGCTGCGCTGATACTTTACGTTTCGACACATCCGGAATTCAACTTATAAGCATCTTTCCTGATTCTATTCCAAATATTTTCACTCCAAACAATGATGGATTGAACGAATGTTTTATAACAGGAATTGGCACTGCTTATGATGGTTGTTTTTACATGATTATCTACAATCGTTGGGGGCGCAAAGTCTTTGAAACGGATAAATCAAGTGAGTGCTGGAATGGTTTATACAATGGAAAACGTGATGCCGATGAAGGAACTTATTTCTACATCATTCGCATAAAAGAGGAAGAGTATCATGGATTTTTTCAGTTGAAAAAATAGTCGGTATATATGGCTACAAAAGCAAAATCAAAAACCACGCAGAAAAAAAAATCTTTTGAAATAAAAGCGTGGTGGATTCACTCGCTATATATCATTGCCTTACTGTTTGTAGTTGTAAAAGTTTACAAACAAGTCTATGACGAAAAGTTATATCTCGGTGGCGATAATGCCGTGTATTACATCACCGCAAAATCACTAATGAAGGGTGAAGGTTATACAAATATTCATCTGCCATCAAAAGAACCGGCCAACCATTACCCTCCGGGCTATCCTGTTATTTCCGCAGGGATTATGAAAATATTTGGCGATGATATTGAAGTGATGAATAAGGCAAATGGTTATTTCCTTTTCGGAAGCATGGTTTTGCTCTACTTTATTTTAATTAACCTCACAGGAAACAAACATCTCTCATTTGTCATCACGCTTATATCATCGCTTAATTTGCACCTGCTCAACTTTTCTACCATTGCTATGTCCGAGATTCCCTTTCTCTTGACTTCGCTGGCGGCCGTGCTCTTTCTCATGCGGGTAAACAAGGAAGAATTTTCACTCAAGGATTACAATTTCTGGCTCATGATTTTTTTTATGATGGTAAGTTATTACATACGCACGGCAGGCTTGTCGCTGGTGGGAGGTGTTATCCTTTATTTTCTTTTTGAGCGTAAATGGAAGCTGGCAGGAATTGTTGCAGGAGCATTTATTCTGCTTGCATTGCCTTGGTATGTAAGAAGCAAATCACTGGGTGGTGGCGGCTATGAGCGTCAGTTGATGATGATTAACCCCTATCGCCCTGAGTTAGGAAAAATGCAGGCAAAAGATTGGTTTACCCGTATTGAAAAAAATGTGAAGCGTTATGTGTCGATGGAAATTCCAAGTTCGGTACTATGTTATAAAATTGAAAACTACAACAAGGCAAAACCTGAAGACAGAAAATGGGGTGTTGGAATTTTTCTTTCACTTTTAGGAATTCTTGGGTTGTTTGCCCTGAAAAAATACAGATGGCTTGTTATTGCCTATCTTTCAGGAACAGCCTTTATTGTTGCCCTCTGGCCCGATGCCTGGTATGGAACACGCTTTATTTTGCCTGCCATTCCTTTTATCTATCTCTTACTTATTCTCCCCGTTTATGAAGGATTAAACTGGCTCGCAGAAAAAGCAAAGTTGGGCGAAAATATTCGTTTAGTTATTCTCCCTTTTGTTTTTCTTGCATTTATTATGGTTGAGAAAAAAGGAATAACCTATCTTGAAACATTTGCTAAAGGAATGATGAACCCGGCTTACACCAATTATTTTGAATTGGCAAAGTTTGCCAAGAGCAGTTTGCCAAAAGATGCCGTAGTAGTTTGCCGCAAACCCGAATTGTTTTACCTCTATGCCGACCGAACAGTAACTAATTTTATTAACTCTTCTAATGCTGATAGCCTTATAAATAACATGAAGGAAGTAGGTGCAACGCATCTTGTGATTGAGCAATTAGGATTTGGACAAACAGGCAGATATCTGTATCCTGCTGTTCAGAAAAATCCTGAGAAATTCAAGTTGGTTAAACAGATGAAGAATCCTGACACCTATCTTTTTGAAATCAATCACGACAGAGGTTACGTTGGAGGAATGATTGACGGGAAACGCAACGGCAAGGGCAGCTCTCGCTATGCAGATGGAACTACTTACGATGGCGAATGGCTGAATGATACGCGAAACGGACATGGTATTTTTACCTGGCCCAATGGAATGAGATTTGAAGGAGAGTTTAAAAATAACGTGCGAAACGGTGAAGGAATTATCAACATGTCTGACGGAAGTTTATTGCATGCCACTTGGGTGAATGATACAATTAACGGATATGGGAAACTTTATAGCAAAGAAGGTAAGTTGATTCAAGAAGGTGAAATGAAAAAAAACCTTTTTGTTAATCAACAGGCGATAAAGAAAAAGTAAAATGAACTTTCGTTTTATTCTGTTTGTTCTTTTTACGTTTGAAATATGTTCTTGCTCAGGAAATCCAAATAATACTGACACTTCAGTTAATTCAGCGCTAGTTAAACAACCGAACCCGGCTTATTCAGCAGATTATCTTCTGGGAAAATTTAATCAGAAAACTGATACCATGTTTGGAGCAATTCCAATTAAGTATTGTAGTAAAGAAGGAATGTATCTGCGAAAAGAAACCATTTCTGCTTTCGTCAAAATGTATGAGGCCGCAAAGAAAGAGGGTGTGAGCCTGAAAATAATTTCTGCTACCCGGAATTTCAACGAACAGAAATCTATCTGGGATGCAAAATGGAATGGAAGCAGATTGGTAAATGGAAAAAATCTATCCCAAACAATAAAAGACCCCGTTGAAAGAGCAAGGACAATTCTGCGCTACAGTTCCATGCCCGGAACATCCCGTCATCACTGGGGAACGGATATGGATTTAAACAGCCTTGAGAATTCTTATTTCACTACTGCAGAAGGAAAAAAGGTTTATGATTGGCTGAAGAATAATGCAGTAACCTATGGATTTTGCCAGCCCTATTCACTGAAAAGTGAATCCCGCCCGAACGGCTATGAGGAAGAGAAATGGCACTGGAGTTACATGCCTTTATCTTCAGTGCTACTTAAAGAGTATTCTGGAAAAATTAAATCCGAAAGTATTTCCGGTTTTACTGGTTCTGAAACAGCAACAAAGCTCAATATCATTGAGCTTTACGTAAAAGGAATTAATCCCGAATGCCGGTAAGGTTTTCTCTTTCCAGATAATTTACCCAGCCTACAAAAAACAGAAAAATAAAACTGTAGGCAGCTACATTGAAATACAAATGGTTGTCGAACCAGGCGTATTCAATAAAATCAACAAAGCAGATTCCTATTGCCATAATGCGAAGTTGGTTGATGATGAAAACGCCAATAATTCCTACAGGAATAAAGAGTAATTTCTTTTTCCACGGCCCAGGGTAAGCAATAATAAGCATTGTAAAAAGTGCCATTACATCAAGCCCGAGACAGTAATTCTGAATAGTAATACTTGCATTAGGTTTTACCATCACAATAACCCGGTAGCTATATTCAATGGCTTCATAACCAAACAGGTTTAGAAAAAATAAGCAGAATGTCATAGTAGCTTTTAGTACAACGTGGTGCACTAATTCCCAGGGCTTTGCTAAAAAGGAATTCCACACAAACTGTTTCCAAACATACATGTAAAGTGCATACATGGTAAATAGTTTCAGCAGGAAAAATATGGTGGCTTTTTTCTTGTCCAATATTTTATTTTTTTACGAAAGTAAATAAAAAGGGCCACGCTTTTTGCGTGGCCCTTTTTACTTGCGATTTAGTGCATGCTCAGCGGCATATCTTTATTATAAGTGATGGTATAGGTGAATGCAAGTGTTTTGTTCTCCTTGCTTCCTATGCTTGTATTCCATTTTAGAAGGCCTGTTTTGTCATTATATTCTGCTTTACCCACGTCTTTCATTTCCACTTTTATATCCTCATTTTGCGAAACCGGGATGTGATCTTCCACAACTAGTGTTAGAGTGTTGCTTTTGTTGTTCTTCATTTTTAGTTCATAGGTAACGGTTTTTTCAACATCGTTTCCAAGTGGCTTGTTGCGCTCTTTGTCAGGTAGCTTGGTGCGTGTAATGGTAATTCCATGGTCGCGGCCAAGTGCAAGTTCCATTGTGTCGCTGAGCAATGCAGCATTCAACATGGTTTCACCAACATAGGTTCCTTCGTAAAAGATATTCGCTTTGCCAGGCAACAAATTCATTTCTTCCCAACCTGTAACTTTTGCAATCAAAAATGCTTCACTTTCCAATTTAGGAACTAAATAGTGATAGTAGCTTGCAGGCAAATCGCTGCTTTTAACTGCTACAAGATGTGTAGTTCCATCAGAAGGAATAGAGTAGGGGAGCTTAATATCAAATTCAACATTGGTCATGGTCTCCACCATTTGGGCATAGTTGGAAGAAGACTGCGCAAGCGGAAGTTCTGCCACCATATCTTCTCTTTTTTTAAATTCATCCATATCATAATTTACATCGTCATACATTGCTGGCATTTTTGACATAGCTTTTACTTCGTTTGAAATTGTTACTCCATTGTAGGTTTGGTAATAATAATTCACAAACCAAGTTGGCAATACAGGTTTAATATTACTTCGGTTAGGATTGCTGGTTGAAAGTTTCAGTTTTATATCGTCCCATTCTTCGCCTGTGTTTTGGTAAACATTGGCTTTGTATGTCAACTGAACTGGTGCTGCTGTGCTGCCTGAGCGCAAGTCATATGAAGGAGTCCATCCCGCACCTGACACAATGTAGTTGATATCAATTGACCCGCTTGCACTTTCGTCTGCGCTTACAGTAACTATAACACGGTGAATAGGTTCATATTTTTTAACAGGCTCCTTATCATTTTTGTAAGCATAAAGTTGTTCAAGTCGTTCATTCATCCGGTTTTTATCCTGAGCAATTTTGTATTCTTCTCTTTTAATTTTCGAAACCTGTACATCAATGTCTGTTAATTTTTTTCTAAAAAATTCCATTGCATCTATCAACATCGGTAATGAATCACTTTTGCCTTCACCACGGGTAAGTTTGTTTTTTAATATCATATCCTTTTCAAGATTGAGATCAAATTTTTTAGTGTTCAGCTCATCTGCAATAAAACTTTGTTCCTGTAAAGAGTCTTCAATCAGTTTTATTTCGCGCACTATTTCTTTAGGCAAAGCATTAGCATCTTCTTTTGGTGGTTCAGGATATTTAATATCGTGTTTCACTTCCAGAATAATAAAGTTTCCTTTTCCTCCTGCCTGTATACTTTGCGGGTTTATGTATGGTGAAACATTTTCAAATACCAGATCCGTAATTCCGGGAGAAAGATTGATATATGCATTGCGGTAAACCTGAGCACCTTGGAGAAAAACAGTTACATTCTTTACGGTTGATTTTACCGGTTTTTCATTGGCGGCAAATACTACTGATGTTATTGTCAGTAATATTCCGGTGATTAATTTTTTACTCACATAGAGTAAGTTTTTTTTGAGGCATTCTTTAGAGTAGTTCATGTTTTTATTTTTTAGGGTAAATAATTATTGGTTTTCGCACAATGGATGCACCGAAAAACCAAATTCCATAAAAAATAAAAAAAGAATTATCGCCTTCTTCCTTTTCCGGATTTCCCGTATTCACCGTAGTCAAAACGGTAGTAGGCGCCAATGTTTAGTGCTGCATAGGCAGCATGAGTTTTTGCGCCTGAGTAATCAGAATTACCTTTTAAAGCATTGCCCTGGCCGTCAACACCGGATAAATCACTTAATCCATAAACTAAACGCACTCCGGCAATAATATAAATGTCATCTGTAGCGGCAAAATCGGCTCCTAAGCCAAGTAAAGGTGCATAATAATAAGGAGTGAATTTTGCTGAAACATTAGAATTAGTTTCAAGTCCGCCTGTTGATTTATAACTGGCACCCGCAAGCATTGAAAATTGCATCCCGGCTTCAATAAAAGTTCCATACCGTAAAACCAGTTTTGCATATAAAGGAATATCCAGGTAAAGCAGATTTATTTTCGAATCATAATTAGAAAGGGTAGGCACATTACTAACCCTTCCGCTATAGCGTTGCACAAAATTTCCAAAATTCAATTCCATCCCCATTCCAAGGTAGGTATCTATTTGTTGATTAAAGTAGAGGTTAGCAGTTATACCACCACCCCAGCCAAATGAAGGTTTTGCTTCTTGCGCAACACTTGCTCCAAGCACAGCTGTATTAATGAGCCATGTGCTTTTTGCCTGCGCATGAATGCCAAGGGTAAAACTTTGAGCAAAGCAATAAGAGGAGATTAGAAATGATGCAGTTAAGAGCAGAGAAATTCTTTTTGCCATGCAACTAAAACAAATTCATACAGTGCGGTTAAAATTAAAACTTTCTTTTTGATTAGCAATAGTTAAGAAATCTAGAAGGATTAATCATTTTGTCAATCATTTATCTTTTTTACATTTGTCAACTAAACCAAAAATAAAACTAAAATGAAAAACATTACATTATCATTAGGTGCACTAATGCTATTCAGTTTAACATATGCTCAAAAGGCTGTTTTAAAATCAGGCAGCGTAAGCGGTCTTAAAGGACAAAGCGAACTGAATGTTGAATTTGATTACAGCCAGTTAAAGGTAGGAAGTGGAAAAAAAGCACAACCCGAAGCAGATTACACATCAGAAAAGGTATCAGAGTATAACAAAAAAGAAGCTGGCAAAGGGGATAAATGGCTGGAAGGATGGAAAAGCGCTCCGGACAGCCGCTACAAACCTAAATTTTTCGAATTGTTAAATGACGGTTTGAAAAAAAGTGGTGTTACAGCAGGTGAAGGGAAATCAAGTGCAAAATATACGTTGGTTGTAAAAACAACCCGTCTTGAGCCAGGTTGGAATATCGGTATTTCTAAAATGCCTGCATTTGGCGATATGGTTTATGAATTGAAAGAAGGCGGAAAAGTTGTTGCAACTATTGAAATCCTGAACTCTCCAGGTTCACAATTTGCAGGTTACGATTTTGATGCTGGAACTCGCCTGGCAGAAGCCTACGCTAAATCAGCAAAAACACTGGCAGGTTTTATTGCAAAAAATATAAAATAACAAGTTGACTAAAATCATATAAAACCCTTGTTGCATTTTGCAGCAGGGTTTTATTTTTGTGAAAAATCTAAAACCCCCAAAATGAAAAAATCATTTCTGTTTTCTTTTTTTATCCTTTCTTCTATTTGCTCAATTAATGCCCAATCTAATGCAGAGCTTTTTAACTCAGCTAAAATAATTTGGTTTGGAGTGGATATGTCGCATTCTAAATTGGTAGGTACTGAGGGTTTTACCGACCCTTATGATATTCAAAAGCGTTATGTTCCTGCTTGGAATAATCTTGTTTTAAGTGAGTCTGAAAAATATGATGTGCGTAAATTTTTCAAAAAAGGTGAAGTGGTAAATGATATTCTTGCAGTTGAAGCCGTGAATGAAAAAATAAATCCGGGCGAATGGGTTCAATCAGGCAGTTATACTTTTGACAAATCAGAAATTGCGGGAATGGTAAAAAAATACAATGGCACCGAAAAAGAAGGATTGGGTTTGGTCTTTATTGTTGAGTCGTTTGACAAATCCAAGGAGATGGGTTTTATTTATGTCACCTTCTTCAACATCGCAACAAAGGAAGTTATCCTCTCCGAGAAACTTTCAGGAAAAGCAGGAGGTTTTGGCGTACGTAACTATTGGGCATCTGTAATTTTTAAAGTAATGGAAGAAAGCAGTAAGAGAGTGGGTGCATGGAAGAAACAGATAGGAGGGTAGTTTCCTTTCTTTAACCAATTTTTGAAAATGCAGAACAATTGTTCTGCATTTTTATTTTATCGTTTTCTAGGTTTATTAAAAAAGATAAACAGATTATAAGTTGCCATAATGCCACTTTTAAGACTGTTCATAACCCTGTCGCGGCTGGCATAGTACCCATTTCCCATGTCGTATGATTGCACTACAGGAGTGTTTAGCACTAAACTATAACCTACTTGAAGCGAGTGACCGGTTTCTTCTCCTAATATTGTAATTCCTAATCCGGCAACAATATATTGATTAGTGAAAGTGCGGTAATGTTCTTTTTGTTGTTGTACAAAACCAGCCTTTACATCTGCGCCAGTGGTTATTGAATATGTTGCTGAAATAAACGGATTTACTTTCATCGGCTTTAACGGATAAATTTTTCCACCTGCAGCAAACTTAGCTCCATTGTATCGGGTATAGCCACCCATTAAATCAACCTGTACAACACGATTAGCGTGATATGACAAAATAAATCCCAAACCATTCGGGGTTTTGTAACCAATACTCAGCCCTGCAGAGAATTTGCTTCTTTTTGCATCCTGCGAAAAACTGCAAACTGCAAACAGTGAGAAAATGAATAAGAGAAAATACTTCAACATATTTTATAAACGCACAAAACTAAGTTTTAGTATTTGTGCAAAAACACAGAATTAGAAAAATTTTCCCAATGCATTTGTGAATCCAACAGGAGGACGAAGAGGTTTTAATGTCTTCTTGTCGGTAAAAACGAGTGTGGTTCTTGCCGTATTTAGTAATTCTCCCTTTCCATTGTAAGTCTCGTAGTCAAAATGAATACGCAGAGTTGGTAATTCTTTGATGAATAATTTTACTGTTAGTTCTTCGTCATATAATGCAGCTTTTAAATACTTAACCGAAAAGTCAAGCACGGGCATAATTAATCCGTTGTCTTCAAAATCTTTATAATTGAACCCAAGGTTGCGCATGGCTTCAACACGGGCAACCTCATAATATTGTGCATAGTTTCCGTAATAGACAAAACCCATGCGATCTATTTCTGCATAGCGTGTTCTTATTTTTATTTCGTTTGTGAACATGAAAATATTTTGTGCCAAATTAGTAAATCCCTTTGGTTGAAATTCCTTACACTTGTGCATGCCTTTTCCGTTTTCATATTTCCGCAAAAGAAACTGTCTTTATTCTTTGCTCTTTATTCTTGCAGCCTGTTCTGTACCTGCTAAATTTATAAAAGAGGAAAGCAGTCTTATTAATATAGTAGCAAATGACAGTAATAAAGAGGATGTTTCAGTAAAGCAACTAATAGAGCCGTATAAAGAGGATTTGGAAAAAGAAATGAACGAAGTACTGATAATTTCAGAAACGATTTTTGAAAAGTCTCAGCCCGAAGGTTCATTAGGAAATCTTGTTGCTGATATAGTTTTTGAAAAGGGGAATGAGCGTTACCGCCCAGATGATTTTAGGTATGCAGACTTTTGTTTGCTGAACAATGGTGGCTTGCGCGTTTCACTTCCCAAAGGCGAAATCATAAAAGGAAAAGTATTTGAGTTAATGCCCTTTGAAAATGAAATTGTAGTTGTTACTCTTAGCGGTGAAAAAATTTCGGAACTTATTCAATATATTAAAGAGGTTGGCGGACAACCTGTTTCCGGTTTGCAAATTAAAAGCATGAGTCAACCTAATGCTCAGGCTTTAATTAAAGGTGTGCCGTTTGATAAAAATAAAAATTACAAAGTGATTACCTCAGATTATCTGGCAACTGGTGGTGACAAGATGGAGTTCTTTAAAAATGCGATTAAGGTGGAAACCACAGGATATAAAATCCGTGATGCCATAATTGATTATTTTACAAATGAAAATCAGAAAGGCAATTCTTTAAAACCACATCCGGGAGGAAGACTAACAAATGACCAGTAGAAGAGAATTTATAAGAACAACATTACTTGGTACTGCAGGAGTTGCGGCATGGAATTTTATTCCTCTGGAAGCACTGGCTTATAATGAAGTAGTAAAAATTTCCATTCTTCATACAAATGATGTTCACAGTCGTATTGATCCCTTTCCACTCAACGATCCTAAATATCCTGGAATGGCCGGAGTTGCCAGGCGCGCAGAGATCATCAATCAAATAAGAAAAGAAGAAGAACATGTTTTATTATTTGATGCCGGTGATATTTTTCAGGGAACTCCGTATTTTAATTTTTACAAAGGTGAGTTGGAATTGAAGTTGATGTCGCAAATGAAATACGATGCAGCAACAATTGGCAATCATGATTTTGATAATGGTATAGAAGGATTGCACAAACAGTTACCTAATGCAACATTTCCATTCATCTGCTCCAATTACGATTTTTCTGATACGGTGATGAAAAATAAAACCATCACACACAAAATTTTTGAAAGAGGAGGAATTAAAATCGGAGTATTTGGTTTGGGTGTTGAGTTAGACGGACTTGTTTCTAAACATCTTTATCAAAATACAATTTATCTTGACCCTATAATAAAAGCAAATGAGATGAGTACTTTGCTGAAAAATGAATTGAAATGCGATATTGTAATTTGCCTCTCGCATCTTGGATATGAATACGGAATTAAAAAAGTAAGTGACAAAATTCTTGCTGAAAGCACTGAAAACATTGATATTATCATAGGTGGGCATACACATACCTTTTTAGAAAAACCAATAGTAGCTTTAAATAGAAAGGGCAAAGATGTGCTAATCAATCAGGTAGGTTGGGCGGGAATCAACTTAGGGAAAATAGATTTGTATTTAGAAAAAAAATCAAAAAAGAAATCTGTAAAATCTTCTTTAAAAAATATTTCACATAAACAAGAGTAATGCGAAAATTTTTATAAAATATTTTTCAAGAAAATTTGCAGTGGATTCAAAAAATTAATTTTTCTTTACAACGAAATTGAAATTCACGCGAAAGCGAACAAAATATAAAATTGTAGGAGACAACAAATGAAGAAAAGTGTTACACAAGTTTGGGAAAATTGTCTTGCAATAATTAAGGACAACGTAAATGAACAAAGTTTTAAAACTTGGTTTTCACCTATTACTCCGGTAAAATTAGATGGTAGTGTATTAACCATCCAGGTTCCAAGTCAGTTCTTTTACGAGTGGCTTGAGGAGCATTACATTTCCCTTTTGAAAAAAACTATCCGCAAAGAATTAGGTGCGGAAGGAAGACTGGAGTATAATATCGTTATGGAAAATGTGTTGAGCAGCAACAAACCATATACGGTACGTATTCCTGGTTCATCATCCAACGGAACTAAAAACGAACCTGTATCAATGCCTGTTGATTTAAACAGCAGCACAATTAAGAATCCGTTTATTATTCCGGGGTTGCGCAAGATGAATGTTGATTCACAACTCAACATTAACTACACGTTCGATAATTATATTGAAGGTGAATGTAATCGTCTTGCACGCTCTGCAGGATTTGCAGTTTCAAACAAACCAGGAGGAACCTCTTTCAATCCGCTGCTTATTTATGGAAGTGTTGGTTTAGGAAAAACACACTTAGCGCATGCAATTGGAATTCAGATAAAAAATAATTTCCCGGAAAAAACTGTGCTGTATGTTTCATCAGAGAAATTTACGCAACAATTTATTGATGCTATAAAAAGCAACAGTCAAAATGATTTTGTGCATTTCTATCAAATGATGGATGTGCTTATTATTGATGATGTTCAGTATTTTTCAGGAAAAGAAAAAACGCAGGATGTATTCTTTCACATTTTTAATCACTTGCACCAAACAGGTAAACAATTGATTTTGACTTCAGATAAAGCTCCTGTTGAAATGCAGGGAATGGAGCAACGTCTGCTTTCACGTTTCAAATGGGGTCTTTCTGCAGATTTGCAGGTTCCTGAACTGGAAACACGTATCGGAATTTTGCAAAAGAAATTATATGCTGATGGAATTGAGCTTCCGAAAGATGTAATTGAATATTTAGCTTACAGCATTACTTCAAATGTTCGTGAATTGGAAGGTGCTTTGATTTCATTATTGGCGCAATCATCACTCAACAAAAAAGCAATCACCATTGATCTTGCTAAATTGATGATTGATAAGTTTGTAAAAAACACAGCTCGCGAAGTTTCTATTGACTACATACAAAAAGTTGTTTGCGATTATTTTGAGTTACCTATTGAGTTACTTAAATCTAAAACCCGCAAACGCGAAGTAGTTCAGGCTCGCCAGATTGCAATGTATTTTGCAAAAACGATGACTAAATCATCACTTGCAAATATTGGAATGCACTGCGGAGGTAAAGATCACGCAACTGTTTTGCACGCCTGCCGCACTGTGAATAATCTGATGGATACCGATAAACGTTTCAAAGCATACATCACTGAGCTTGATAAAAAAATCAGCATCCAGTAAGAAAAAAATTCTTATGGTTTGCCTTGGCAATATATGCCGTTCGCCTTTGGCTGACGGCATTTTGCGTTTTAAAGTGAAACAGAATAACCTGGATATAATTGTTGATTCTGCCGGAACCTATTCCGGTCATAAGGGCGAAAACCCCGACCCCAGAGCGATTGCTGTTGCAAAAAAATACGGAATAGATATTTCATATTTAGTTGCGCGCCCGTTTATAAAAAATGATTTTCATGATTTTGATAAAATCTACGTAATGGATAGCTCAAATTACCGGGATGTTCTGAAACTTGCTACTTGTGAATTAGATGAGCATAAAGTGGAGATGATAATGAATGTAGTTAACCCCGGAAAGAATCAATCTGTGCCAGATCCTTACTTCGGAGGTAACGAAGGTTT
>CANJWH010000028.1 GCA_947478465.1 Bacteroidota bacterium | reverse complement strand
CAACACCATTCCGAAAATATAGTCTTCTGCTTCAGCAGTGCTGATGCTGCTTCCAAGTGCAGTATTTTTGTTGGTAATGAATGCCATTTCCAACTCAAAGTCTAATTGTTTGGTTGGCCCGAATGATGGCGCAGGTGCATCATCGGCTTTTGTTTGTCCTTTAGGGCGGTGAATATTTACGCCCGAAACAATGATGGAAGAAGCCCTTCCATGATAACCAACAGGAATGTGTTTCCAGTTAGGTAACAATGCATTTGCAGGGTCGCGGAACATGGTTCCAACGTTTGTGGCGTGTTCCATACTGGAATAAAAATCGGTGTAGTTGCCTACTTTTACGGGCATGCACATTTCCACTTCTGTAAGCGGAAGTATGGATTTCTCTTTCAGATTACCATCATCGCGGAATTCAGCGTTGTCAGCATTCAGCACATCTGAGATGCGTTGACGAACAGCGCTGGTTGCTTCTTTGCCCAGTGCAATAAAATCATTCAGAAAATCTTTTTCAAAAATTCCTACGGGTAAAGTTGTTTGTTTTTCGGTAGCGTGAAGGGGTGATGGAAATGTAAGTTCTCCAAAAATTCCGTAATGATGCAGCACAGCTAAATCAACAAGGTAATCGCCAATAGCAGTGGCAGCGCGGTGCTGGCCGTATTTGTTTTTATAAATTCCGAAAGGGATATTTTGTATCGGGAAATCAGAACCGGGTTTTACTTCCACCCAGCTTTTTAAATTCGGGTCATTGGCTTTTATCATGGAACAAAAATAGGAATCGTTGAACGAATATTAACAGCAAAGAACGCAAAGTTTTTTGCGTTAAGAATAAAACGAAGTCTTTGCGCACTTTGCGGTTTCTTTTTCTTTGTGAACTTTGCGGTTAATATAGTATGCCCGAATCGATAGATATTCATAAGTTTCTTGAATTACGAAATAAACTTCCTGTGCTGGATACACGCAGTGAAGGTGAATATGCTCATGCCCATGTGCCGGGAGCAATCAACTTGCCTTTGCTTAATAATCAGGAACGCGAAAAAGTTGGAACCTGTTACAAACAAAAGGGTAGGGAAGAAGCGGTTTTGCTCGGTTTTGATCTGGTTGGGTCTAAGTTTGGTAATTACATCCGTAAGGCGAAAGAGATAGCACATTCAGAAATTATTGTTTACTGCTGGCGTGGTGGCATGCGCAGTAATATCATGGCCTGGCTTTTAGAAAAATCAGGTTTGAAAGTTTATCTTTTAGAAGGCGGTTATAAAACCTTTCGTCACTGGGCTTTGAATGAATTTGAACAACCATATAAACTAATTGTGCTTGGCGGGAAAACCGGTTCAGGAAAAACAGATGTTTTGCACGAAATGAAAAATGCAGGTGAACAGCTGATTGATCTTGAAGGTTTGGCACATCACCGCGGTTCTGCCTTTGGCGCACTGGGACAGCCTGCTCAGCCTACTTCTGAACAGTTTGAAAATAATCTTGCTCTGGAGTTATTGCAGATTGATAAAAACAAAACGCTATGGATTGAAAATGAAAGCAGCAAAATAGGTGGCGTTAAAATTCCGGATGGAATTTATAATCAAATGCGCGCCACCATTGTAGTTGAAATTGATGTGCCGTTAGATAGAAGAATTGAAAACATTGCCCGCGATTATGCCTCGTTTCCTAAGGAGAAACTTGCAGAAGCCACAAAACGAATCGAAAAAAAATTGGGCAATAAAAACATGAATGACGGACTCGATTATCTGAATGAAAATGATTTTAAAAGCTGGATAAAAATACTGCTCGACTATTATGATAAAGCTTATACCTTCAGCAAATCACAACGTGAACCGGGAACGATATTGAACGTGCCAATCACTACTGAAAATCACTCTGAAATTGCTGCTGCGGTTATCAGTTACGCGAAGCAAAAAATGGAACGCTGATTATTATGATTTTTATGGTCTACGCTGATTTAAATCTTAATCTATCTTAACAATCATAAAAATCTGCGTTCTATAACTATAACTCAAATACATTAACACTTGGACACACTAACACCTGAACACATCAAACTCACCCAATACAGTCATGGCGCAGGTTGCGGCTGCAAAATTTCTCCGGCAACACTCAGCATTATTTTAAAGACGAATGAAATTCAGAAAGAATTTCCTGGCTTATTAGTAGGCAACTCCTCCCGCGATGATGCTGCTGTTTTGGATTTAGGAAACGGAACAGCACTAATCAGCACTACTGATTTTTTCATGCCTATTGTAGATAATGCTTTTGATTTTGGTCGCATTGCTGCCACCAATGCCATCAGTGATGTATATGCTATGGGTGGGAAACCTGTTCTTGCTATTGCCATTCTCGGCTGGCCTATTGACAAACTTCCTCCTGAAGTTGCTGGGCAGGTTGTTGCAGGCGGAAGAGCAGCTTGCGAAGAGGCAGGAATTCCTTTAGCAGGTGGGCATAGCATTGATTGTCCTGAACCGGTTTTTGGTCTGGCAGTAAATGGAATTGTGGAGATAAAAAACCTGAAACAAAATAACACAGCACAGGTTGGCGATATTCTTTTTCTCACTAAACCAATAGGTGTTGGCATTCTAAGCACAGCATCCAAAAAAGGTTTTCTGGAAGATGCCGACAGAGAAGTTTCTGTCAAGAGTATGACTACTTTAAATAAAGTCGGTTATGAATTAGGCAAGTTAAAATGCGTTCATGCGCTTACCGATGTTACAGGTTTTGGTTTGCTTGGTCATGCTATTGAAATGGCTGAAGGCAGCGGATTAACAGCAGAAATTGATGTAAACGCTGTTCCGTTAATTCCCGGATTAGATAAGTACTTAGAGAAGAAATCTGTGCCTGGCGGCACAAATCGCAACTGGGCAAGCTACGGAACTAAAGTTTCGGAAATAACAGAGCGCACACGTCATTTGCTTTGCGACCCGCAAACCAGTGGTGGTTTGTTGGTTGCCGTTTCACCTGATGCTGTTGACGAATATTTAGCGGTTGCTAAAGCAGCAGGTTTGCAGGAGAGTGCAATGAAGCCAGTTGGAAGAATGAAAGCTAACGCAGAGAAGGTTGTTATAGTAATTGAATAAACATATTTTTGTTTACCCTTATAAAACTAATTTATGCACTCAGGTAAAAATTTCGGGCTGGGAGAAGCCATTCTCTGGACACGACATGATATTTACAAATATGTCATTATTGCTACTGTTCCAACAGTAATTTTTGAAGCATTTCATTTCCAATGGCTGGCATTACCATGGGTGCCAATTGCTCTTATTGGAACAGCAGTAGCTTTTCTTATTGGTTTTAAAAACAATGCTACCTACGACCGTCTGTGGGAAGCTCGTATGATTTACGGAGCCATTGTAAACTCAAGTCGCACCTGGGGAATGCTGGTGAAAACATATATCACCAATAAACATGTACAACAACCCTTAACGGCAAGTGAACTGAAAGCTGTACACCAGCGCCTTATATACCGACATATTGGTTGGCTTACGGCCATGCGTCATCAATTGCGCCAACCACGGGTGTGGGAGACAATGAACGATAAAAACAATATTGAGTACAAACAGTTTTTTACAGTTCCTGAACATGAAATAAGTCTGGATGATGACCTTGCACCGTTTTTATCAGCGCCAGATAAAGCATATATTTTAAGTAAGAAAAACCGCGCAACTCATCTCATTACACAGCAGGCTGAAGATTTAAAAGAATTGCTGAATAAAGGATTGATAGAAGATTTTCGTCATATTGAATTGCAAAGTGTGTTGGCCGATTTATATGATCATCAGGGAAAATGTGAGCGCATTAAAAACTTCCCGTACCCGCGACAGTTTGCTACACTTAATCTATATTTTGTTTGGTTGTTTGTTATTCTGCTGCCATTTGGTATGATGCAGGAGTTTGAAAAAATGGGGCATCATCTTACCTGGCTTACTATTCCTTTCAGTGTTTTGGTTGCATGGGTATTTCACACAATGGATAAAATTGGAGAGTCAAGTGAAAATCCTTTTCAGGCCGGAGCTAATGATGTTCCGATTTCTGCATTGAGCCGTACCATTGAAATTGACTTGCGCGAAATGCTGGATGAAACGGATTTACCTAAACCTGTTGAAGCAAAGAATAATATTCTGATGTAAGCTGTTTAGCTTACAACTTTCCTTTTAGCAAAAAAATAAACCGGAATACCCAGCGCCACCCACACCAATGCAAAGCCTGTGTTACGACCATCGTAAATAATCAGGATAACGCAAATGGCTAATGCTGCCAGAATATACAACGCAGGAATTAGCGGATAACCGAATGCTTTGTAAGGGCGCTCTGCATCGGGTTCTTTTTTGCGCAGCACAAAAATTCCGGCAATGGTAACGATGTAAAAAATCATCGAAGCAAAAGTGGCATAGCTTACCAGATCTTTGTAAGTGCCGGTTAAACAAAGTGCACACGCCCATGCGCATTGGGTCCATAGGGCAATAGCAGGAACAGAAAATTTGTTGAGCTCGCCTGCTTTAGCAAAAAATAATTTCTCTTTTGCCATGGCATAGTAAACGCGTGAACCTGCCAGTATCAGTCCGTTGTTGCAGCCAAATGTTGAAACCATAATTAAGGCTGCCATCAGGTAAAGACCTATGTCGCCAAAGATCATGGAAGCTGCTGCCGCGCCCACACGGTCTTTTGCCGCAAACTGCATTCCCAATCCCTGCACATCAGTTGCTTCCGGATTTCCATGTAAAGGCAATAAAGAAAGATAGGCGATGTTGGCAAGTACATACACAATGGTAACAATCAGTGTTCCCAGAAAAAGACTGCGCGGAATATTTTTCTTCGGGTCTTTAATTTCACCGGCAATGAAGGTAACGTTGTTCCATGCGTCAGCAGAGAATAGAGAATTAATAATGGTAGCACCCGCTGCACCAACTAAGGCAAAACCGGCAATGGGAACAACAGTAAGAACTCCGTCTTTGTATGTAGTAGTTGATGCTTCCCATGCATTAGTGAAATTAGCTGCAAGTGTATCGCTGTTGATGCCGATATATATTCCGATAATGATTAATGCAAAAAGTGCAATCAGTTTGGCAGAAGTAAAAAGTACTTGTATCACTTTGCCGCTGTTGATGCCTCGGGTATTGATATAGGTGAGAAGCAGAATAATTACGATGGCACAAAGCTGTCCGTAATTAATGATGAACGAACCATTTGAAATATTTACAACTTCATTATTCAGTTCGGGAACAAACACCGCAAAGTATTTTGTGAACGCAACAGCCACTGCTGCAATGGTTCCGGTTTGTATCACCGTAAAAACTGTCCAGCCATAAATGAAGGAAGTAAAATCACCAAACGCGCGTTGGATGTAAACAAACTGTCCGCCTGCTTTGGGCATCATACCTGCAAGCTCGCCATAGCTCAGTGCAGCCATCACCGTGATAACGCCAGTGATAACCCACAACAGAATTAAATATCCGGATGAACCCACTGCACGCGCCATATCGGAGCTGACAATAAAAATTCCGGAACCAATCATGGAACCTGCCACAATCATAGTGGCATCAAGGAGGGAGAGCGAGCGTTTTAGTTCCATAGATTTTTTAATTGCGAATTTCGAATTGAACAAAATTGCGGATTGTTGAATAATCCGCAATTTAAAATTCGCAATCCGAAATGTTTATTATTCTTCCTTATTCAGTTTGCTGTTCTTTACACTGTAGCCAAAATAAATAACGGCTCCTATAAGCAGCCAAACACCAAGTCTCGCCCAGTTAGTCCAGCCCAGGCCATAGATCATAGCACCGCAAACAATAATTCCTGCAATAGGAACAAAAGGAACGAAAGGTGTTTTAAACTGGCGTTTTAAATCAGGACGTTTAACACGCATGATCCAAACACCTGCGCAAACAAGCATGAAGGCAAACAATGTTCCTATGCTGGTCATATCACCCACAATATCACCCGGAACAAAGGCTGCAAAGGCTCCAACGAAAATGAAGAATATCCAGTTTGATTTATAAGGTGTGTGAAATTTAGGATGCACTTCAGAGAAAACTTTAGGCACCAATCCATCGCGGCTCATGGAATAGAACACACGTGATTGCCCCATCAGCATTACCAGTATTACAGAAGAGAAACCTGCAAGAATAGCAACAGTTACTAATTTGGCAAGCCAGTCGTATCCGGTCATGTAGGTTTGAATGGCAAACGCAACCGAAGCTTCTTTTCCGGTGCTTCTGAAATCGTCAACACTGGCTATCCCTGTCAATACATAAGCAAACAGAATATATAACACGGTGCAGATTACCAGCGAACCAAGAATACCAATGGGCATATCTTTCTTAGGATTTTTAGCTTCCTGCGCGGCAGTAGAAACCGCATCAAATCCGATAAAGGCAAAAAATACAACTCCTGCTGCACCAAGTATACCAAGCAAACCGCCATAGTTATGGTCAACACCCTGACTGTCTGTATAAACAGAAGGCTCAGGAATAAATGGTGTATGATTAACAGGATTGATATAACCCCAACCAAGAATAATTACCAGAATAACAATTGCCACTTTCGTTATAACAATAAGTCCGTTTACAAAAGCAGACTCTTTCATTCCGCGGATAAGTAACAGAGTGAGGACAAAAACAATAAACAGTGCAGGAATATTCATCATTCCTGCGGCACCCGTAATCGGATCGGTTTCAAAAGGCGAGTGGCTCCATTCATACGGTATTCGCATATCAATGTAGGCTAAGAGCTTATTCAGGTATTCGCTCCACGCAATGCTAACCGTTGCAGCACCAATGGCATATTCCAGTACCAAATCCCAACCGATTATCCAGGCGATTGCTTCGCCCATGGTAGCATAGCTGTAGGTATAAGCGCTGCCGGCAATGGGTATCATGGAAGCAAATTCGGCATAACACAAACCTGCCAGTGCACAACCAATACCGGCAACAACAAAGGCCAGGGTAACCGAAGGGCCAGCATTATTAGCAGCAGCAGCAGCAGTGCGCACAAATAATCCGGCACCGATAATTGCACCGATACCCAAGGCAATCAATGCACCCGCTGTAAGCGTCCGCTTTAATCCTTTTTCGTTGTCATCGGCTTCAATAATTAGTTTGTCTAATGATTTTTTTCTCCAGAGGTAGGACATATTTTTAGATTGTTAAGTTTTAAATTACATCCCGATAACTATCGGGACACAAGCGAATGGCAAATGTGATAAAATTTATCTAAGAAACAAGGATATTATTTGATGCAAGCAGTCGGTTTAGTCTTTCAACTCCACCCCCTCAAAATACTCGCGCTGCTTCTTTGCCTTTCCGGGTATCAGCAGCATAAACAGGTTAGAGAGCGAGTAGGCAATAGGGGAGAGCACCAACAAACCAATGGGCAGGTACCATGCAAATATTTTGGTCCGCACTCTTCGTTTAGGGTCGCCCGGGCCTCCTTTGGCCGAAATAAACTGTGCCCACTTGCGGAAAATAAATTTTGCCCGCAGTTCAAGATTTACCAGCGTTTTGACCAACGATACTCCGCCCTGCGCCACTAGTTTTTCTTGTAAACGCTGAAACTCGTTTTTGTTCAGTGCTTCCAAAATGGTTGTTCCAAAGCGTGATGCTTCCGTTATATCTTTTTCTGAAATGCCCGATTGAGGTAAAATGCCAAAGTAGTTTTCCTTTTTGTTGTAGAACAGCCATCCAACAATGGTTGCCACACTTACTAAGTTGGGTGCGCGGTCTATCAGCGCAATGTTGCCAACCAAATTTGCGCTCACGTTTTTTAACATCAGCTTTACGCTTTCCTGTGCGTTAAGCCACATGTTGCGCGATGCGCTAACGGTAATCACATTTTTCCCGTTCAGCAATTGCGCACCTTCTTTGCTTTTAAAAAAACCTGTCAATGGTTGTGAAGGTGAGAGAAACCAAACCTGACAACCCAGAATAATCAAATCAAACTGTTCGGCAGTGTTTACTTTCAGCGGCTGCATCTCAATTGGTTTCTCCAACACCGATTCGGGAAAGGCATCAAAGAATTCTTTGCTTGTCCACGGAAAGGGGAAAGGTTTTAAAGGTTTTAGTTCCTCATAAGTAATAGACACTGAAGCATCCGACTTAAGTGGAGTGAGTATAGAATCTAAAACCCGAGTAAGCTGACCGGTTTGTGAATAGTGAATGACTAATATTTTTTTCATGTTGTTTTCTCCCAGAAATCGTAATAATTAAACCACTGCAGCGGATATTTTCGAACCAGATTCTCCATCGAACTTACATATTCTTTCAGTAAATCTTCATAACCATTTCTACACACACTTGGTTTTGTTGCCGATAAAGCATAATGTCTTTTGCTTGCTTTAAAGGCATAAACAAAGGAATATGGCACTTTAAAATATGCCGCAAGATGAAAAGGTCCGTAGGGAAACAAAGCATCTTCACCCAGAAAATTGGCCGTAACTGTTTTGCTGCCCTTTACAAATCGATCGCCATGCAGACAAATCAGTTCATTATCACTCAGGCGTTTTTTGATTTCAAAAATATGGCTCAGATCGTTGGGCTTAATAACGATTATATTTACACTTCGTTTGCCGGTAACACTTTCTAAAGTCTTTTTAATTTTCTCATGCTCCTCATCAAACATCACAATGTTGATGGGCATACTCAGTCGTTTGAAAAGATAACCTGCCACTTCCCAGTTTCCAATATGTGAACTGATAAGAATACCGCCTTTGCCGCCTTTACCTATTTCAATAATGTTTTCTTCGCCATTAAACTCGTAAGTAAATTTGTTGCTGAAACCAGCCATCACACAAACTTTATCAATAATGGTTTGTCCGAAAACATAATAGTTACGGTAAACATTCAATCCTGATTTTAAAGGACTATATCCCAGTTTGCGGAAGTATTTGTAAATATAAGGTGTTGCTTTAGGCGTGAAGAAAACGAAATAGAGTGCCACAAATCGCAACAGCGAATACGCAGGAGTTACACCGAAATTTTTAAGAAGAAATATAAAAATGCTGTAGCCGAGAACGTTGCCGCGGGTTTTACCGTCCCAAGCCATTATAGTTAAGCAGGCTGATTAACGCGTTGAATAATGTAATCATAGAAATCCTGAAAGGTTTTGATGTTTACAAAATCTTCGCCTTTTGCTTTAAAACCAAAATTGTTTTCAATTACTACGACTAAGTCAACAAAGTCCAGACTATCTAAATCCAGTGTTTCTTTCAGGCTGGCTTCAGGAGTTATTAAATTAATATCTGCTTCAAATTCATCTACTAAAAAACCGTTTATTTTTTCAATGATTTCCTGGTTGCTCATATCTTCTTCTTACTTAATTTTCTTTACTATAAGTGATGAATTTGTACCGCCAAACCCAAACGAGTTCGACAAAAATACGTCAATATTCTTTTCAATTGTTTTAGAAACAATATTCAGTTTTGCAGAATCCTCATCCGGTGTTTCAAAGTTGATATTGGGCGCAACAAATGAGTTGTGCATCATTAATAATGAATATACTATTTCACTTGCTCCTGCCATCCAGCATTCATGACCTGTCATTGATTTGGTAGAAGTAACGGGACATTTAGCATCCCCAAAAACTTCGTGAATAGCACGTGCTTCAAACGCATCACCGATAGGAGTGGAAGTGGCGTGCGCATTAATATAGTCAACATCTTTTACAGAAATACCTGCATCTTTCAACGACATTTTCAGGGAACGTGCAGACCCTTCAACACTTGGTTGAGAAATATGTCCGCCATTGCTGGAAAAGCCGTAGCCGATTACTTCACCAAGAATTGTTGCTCCGCGTTTTATGGCGTTTTCATAGCTTTCTAAAATAACAGTTGCTGCGCCACCGCTTGGAACAAGACCATCACGATTTTTATCAAACGGGCGTGATGCTTTTGTCGGCTCATTTTCACGAACAGAAAATGCACTGATGCCATCAAACGCACCCATGCTGTGTGGATTTACTTCCTGCCCACCACCGCAGATAACGGTTTCCTGCATTCCGTGTTTGATTAAAAAATAACCCATGCCAATAGAATGCGAGCCGCTTGCGCAAGCACCACTTACTGTAAAGTTGATTCCTTTTAATCTGAAAATGGTTGAAAGGTTCATAGTAATGGTAGAATTCATACTCTGAAAAATAGAGCCAGAACCCATTAGCGTAGTGTCTTTTTTTGCACGCATTACATCAATCCCTTCAATAACTGCTCTTGCTGTACTGTCGTTTCCGTAAAGAATTCCTACAATGTTATTGTCCAGAAAAGCATCATCAATCTTTGCCATTTTCAATGCTTCGTCTGTTGCCAGAAAAGCATATTCAGCTTCTTCAGGCATGGAGTTGCGGAAGCGTCTGTGCAGTTTATCTTTCAAATTTGGAACAGGTAAAATACCTGTCAGAGCAGAGCGGAAGCCCATTTCTTTTCGAATAGCGTCAAACCCAATTCCTGATTTTCCTTTGAAAAGTGAATCGCGCACCTCGTCAACATTTTGCCCGATGCAAGAATAAACGCCAATGCCTGTAATAACTACTCTGTTCATTATGTGTAAAGTCCTCCGTTTACATGCAATACTTCACCTGTAATATAGGATGCTTTTGGTGAAGCCAGGAAAGCTACTGCATCAGCTACTTCTTCAGGTGTTCCAAAGCGTTGAGCTGGAATAATTTGTTTGTAATCTTTTTCGTCAAAACATTCGGTCATATCGGTTTTTATAAAACCGGGAGCAACTGCATTTACTGTAATGTTTCTTCTTCCAAGTTCTTGAGCCAAAGCTTTGGTTGCTCCAATTACCCCAGCTTTTGCAGCTGAATAATTAGTTTGTCCCGGTAAACCTTTTACGCCTGAAAGCGAAACCACATTTACAATGCGTCCATAGCGTTTTGCAACCATTCCTTTGATAACTGTTCGTGTTACAAAAAAGAAACTGTCAAGATTGGTTTTTATTACGCTGTCCCATTCTTCATCTTTCATAAATGGAAGCAACTGGTCTTTGCGGATGCCTGCGTTGTTAATGAGCACTTCTATATTTTTATCTTTGTTATCATCTACCCATTTGCCAAGTACAACTTCAATTTCTTCGCGCTTTGAAACATCAAATTTTAGTAGTTCGCCTGTTGTTCCTTTTTCAATAACACTTTGTAAGGTCTCGTTTGCAGCGGTTTCGTTGCTTTGGAAATTGATAATGATGTGATAACCCTGTTCAGCCAATTTCAGGCAAATAGCTTTGCCTATGCCTCTTGAACCACCTGTTACCAATGCGCATTTCATGATTTAGAATTTATAGAAAACGCCTGCATCAATTGCAGGGTAGGTATTAGTTTTAGGACTTGGAGGTCCGCCACCACCATTTCCTTGAACACCTGTAATAGGAAATGAAACTCCTCCAGCCAGGTTTACACCTAAATGTTTTCCAAAAATATAATCCACTCCCGAAAGCAGAGCAGGGCCGAAAAGTACATCACTAAAATCATTTCTGTCACCGGTATTATATAAATAGTAATCATGGTCACGACCTACCATGCCTAATTGAAAATCAACATAAGCCCATTTGTAAACAAATAACTTCACACCAAAATCAAACTGTATTCTTTTTTGGAACGAACCTGTTCCGGCATAATAAAACGGATTTGGATAAACTCCAAGTCCAACATGCAAACCAAAACCAACAATCCCCCCTGTTCTAAATTGAAAACGGGTTCCTGCACCACCATAGCTGTTTCCAAAACCACCGCCCAGTGAAACATACTTGTCGTGTCCGTTTAATTGAAATTTTGAGGTTGGTTTTTTAGGTTGTTGTTTTTCTTCTTTTTTATCCTCTTCAAATGAATAAACATATTGATCTTCAGTTTCTGTTTTTGCCGGAGTTTGCTCCTGAACTTTGGTAAATACTTCCTCTGTTCCATCCTGATATCTTATGGAAATAACGTCCTGAACTTTTACAGTACGCACAGGTCCCTCTGGTTGGTCAAATTTTTTGAATTTAATTAATTCCGGAGTAATTTCTTCAACTTTAGATTTATACTCAGAACCATCTTTCATATAGATGTAATCCTGTGCCTGCGTTGCAAGTGCAAAAAGGAAGAACACTAAAAAAGCACTCAGTCTATGAGAAAATATTTTTGAGCGGATTTTCATCAAGAATTAGTTTTTTTAGGTTGGTCAATTCTTCATTACGGGGTTTGTCGTCAGTAAACTTAGGCGCAATTTTTCTTAGTTGCTTGAAAATCTTTTGTGTTGCAGGTGAAAGTTTGTTTTCAAAACCTAAATAATCTACTGCCTGCAATATAGTCATGAATTCTATTGCAAGAACTTCGGCAGTGTTATCCACTACTTTTTTTGTAATTAATGCTGCGTTGGTTCCCATACTCACAATATCCTGATTGTCGTTGTTGTTAGGAATGCTGTGCAGATACATAGGGTAGGCCAATGTCTGATTTTCAGCAGTGGTTGAAGTTGCTGTGAATTGAATTCCCTGCATTCCAAAGTTTAGACCAAGTTTGCCAAGGTTTACAAACGGTGGAAGTTTGCCATTCAGTTTATCATTGAGCAAATAATTCAACTGGCGTTCGCACATCATGCTCATTTTTGCAACAGCAATTTTCAGCTTATCCATTTCAAACGATACATAATCACCGTGGAAGTTTCCGCCATGATAAACGTTTTCATTTTTGTGGTCAATAATAGGATTGTCATTGGCTGAATTCACTTCATTCAACAAGACAGATTCTGCATTTAAAATAGTGTCATAAACCGGACCAAGTATTTGCGGAACGCAGCGCAATGAGTAATATTCCTGCACTTTGTCTTTCAATACTTCCACTTCTACTTTTTTGCTGTAAAGGTGATCAGGACGATGACGAATGAGTTTGCTCCCTTTCAATGCATGACGCATGGTTTCAGCAATTTTCTTTTGTCCGCCATGTATTTTTGCATTGTTCAGGCCTTCTGAAAAATGGTCGTCAAAAGCTTCCACAATCTCATTAATCATGGATGATGCAATGATGCTCCATGATAATAAATTTTGTGATTTAAGAATGTTAATCAACCCTATTCCTGTCATGGCTGCAGTCCCATTCATCAAGGCGATACCCTCGCGGATGTGGATTTGTAGCGGTTTTATTTTTGCTGCTTTTAGTGCTACAGCAGCTTTTGCTTTTTTGCCTTTGTAAAACACATCACCTTCGCCAATAAGGTTTAGCGCAAACTGAGCTAACTGAACCAAATCACCGCTTGCACCAACGCTGCCGTGTTCGGGTATGTAAGGGTAAATACCATTGTTAATAAATGCAACAATGGTTTCGGCAAGGCTTTTATGAATACCTGAATATCCAAGCATCAATGTATTCAATCGTGCAAGCATTACGGCTTTTGCATATTCTTCGGGAAGGGGATTGCCTAATCCTGAGCAGTGACTGCGTATTAAATTATATTGCAATGCCATTTTATCCTTCTCGCTGATGCGGTATTGCGCCATTGGCCCGAAGCTGGTATTGATTCCATAAATTAATTTATTGTGCGAAAATTCATCAAGAAATTTATGATTTTCATCCACATTTTTTAACGCCAATTTATCAAGGGCGATTTTCTCACCATCAAATAAAACCGTTTTTACGTTCCCTAGATTTAAATATCTGTTGCCTATTACTACCATCCTGTTTTTTAGAAAAAGGATGCAAGTTTAGTGATTTGTTTCTTTTGTTTGTAAAGCGATTCTATTATTACAGGTAAAATGATTTTTATCAATTCGGGTAATTATAGTTGTTAAAATTTAATTTTGCAGAAAATTTATTTTAATGCAAATAGAAAAGACGGATGTGTTAGTGATTGGTGCAGGCCCTTCAGGAACTGTTGCTGCTTCACTTGTAAAGAAGTATGGGTTGAATGCTATTATAGTTGAAAAGCAAAAATTTCCACGCTTTGTTATTGGTGAAAGTTTATTGCCCAGGTGCATGGTTCACCTTGAAGATGCCGGCTTGCTGGACGCTGTAAAAGCTCAGGGTTTTCAGGAGAAATTTGGCGCCAAGTTTTTGAAAGGTGATAAAATGTGTGATTTTAATTTCGCTGAGCAATTTACTGATGGCTGGAAATGGACATGGCAGGTTCCTCGCGCAAAATTTGACAAAGCACTGGCTGATGAGACAGAACGTAAAGGCGTTCCTGTATATTATGAAACCGGAGTTGTTGATGTGCAGATGAACGGAACCGATTCGCTTACTACTGTTGAAGATGTTAATGGAAATAAGAGACAGATAGAAGCAAAATTCATTATTGATTCAAGCGGTTACGGGCGTGTGTTGCCTAATTTGTTTGATTTGAATAAGCCGTCAAATTTCCCTGCCCGTAAAACTTTATTCGCGCATGTAAAAGATGTAAGACGTCCAAATAATATTGATGGAAACCGTATTACTATTATTGCTCACCACACCGATGTGTGGATATGGGTTATTCCTTTTTCTGACGGAATAACTTCTTTGGGATTTGTGGGTAATAATTGGTTTTTTGAAAATTTTAAAGGAAGCAATGAAGTCCAGTACCGAGATATGATTGAGGATTGCGAACATCTGCGCGAACGATTTAAAGATATTGAACTTGTTTTTGAGCCACGCACCATTGAAGGTTGGAGTATTTCGGTAAAACAGTTTTATGGTGATGGCTATGCCCTTACCGGAAACAGCAGCGAGTTTCTTGATCCTGTATTTTCATCAGGTGTAACATTTGCCACCGAATCAGGGGCAGTGGCTGCAAAGCTTGCCTGTCGCCAGATTAAAGGTGAAAAAGTAGATTGGGAGAGAGATTTTACTCAACACATGAAACAGGGTGTTGATACCTTCCGTTCTTATGTAGCAGGTTGGTATGACGGTACTTTGCAGGATATTTTCTTTTCGCCTAAGGTGGATTTGAATATTAAAAAGCAGATTTGCTCGGTGCTTGCAGGTTACGTTTGGGATCTGGATAATCCTTTTGTAAAAAAGCATAACCGTGTTATTGGCAATCTTGCTAATCTGGTAAAGATGGAAGCAGGAGCAATTTAGTTTTCGTCACACTGAACTTGTTTCAGTGTCTTGATTTAGTTTAGAGATGCTGAAACAATTTCAGCATGACGGCAGCTACAGGTTCAGCATGACGAACAACTTTCAGCGCAGCGTTCGCCATCCATAGCAGCAGAAACAATTCCTCCGGCATAACCGCCACCTTCGCCACAAGGGTATAAGCCTTTTATTTGCGGGTGTTGTAAAGTCTGATTATCTCTTGGAATGCGCACAGGTGATGATGTTCTTGATTCAATAGCAACTATTACCGCTTCATTAGTTAAATATCCACGCATCTTTTTACCGAATTCAATAAAGCCTTCGCGCAGGCGGTCTGAGATTACCGCAGGCAACACATCTTTTATCATTACTGATTTTACTCCGGGCTGATACGATGTTTCGGGAAGGGCAGGGGAGAGTATGTTTTTTGTAAAATCAACCAGACGCTGGGCGGGGGCGGTTTGGGTATTGCCTGCAGAGGCGCATACGGCTTGCTCTAATGCCTGCTGGTATTTCATTCCTGCAAGCGGACCATATTTTTCAAATGCTTTGTAATCTTCAGGTTCTACTGAAACCACAATACCTGAGTTGGCAAAGGGGTTATTGCGCTTGGATGGTGACCATCCGTTGGTAACAACCTCACCCGGTGCTGTAGCGCAAGGCGCAATAATTCCGCCCGGACACATGCAGAATGAATATACACCTCGCCCCTGCACCTGTTGTACTACACTATATGGTGCAGCAGGTAAATACGGGTGCCGCAAATCGCAATGGTATTGTATTTTATCAATCAGTTGTTGAGGATGCTCAACGCGAACTCCCATGGCAAAGGGCTTAGATTCCAACAAAATTCCTTTGCTGTGCAGCAGTTCATAAATATCGCGGGCAGAGTGGCCGGTAGCGAGGATGAGCGCATCGGCTTCTATTTTATCTCCATTTTGCAGGGCAACACCTTTTATGGCGTTGCCTTTTATCAGAATATCGGTTACTCGTTTTTCAAAATAAATTTCACCGCCTGCATCTAAAATGGTTTGACGCATCGAGGCAATAATCTTTGGTAGTTTGTTGGTGCCGATGTGAGGATGCGCATCAATCAGTATTTCTTCGCTGGCACCATGCTGCACAAATACGGACAGTATGCTGCGGATATCGCCACGCTTGTTGCTGCGGGTGTAAAGTTTGCCATCAGAATAAGTACCTGCACCGCCCTCGCCAAAGCAGTAGTTGCTGTCGGGGTTTACGATGTGGTCTTTGTGGATGGCTGCTAAATCTCTTCTGCGGTCGCGCACGTTCTTGCCGCGCTCTATAATGATTGGTTTTAAACCTTTTTCAATCAGTTTAAGAGCAGCAAATAGTCCGGCAGGTCCTGCGCCTACAATTATTACAGGTTTACTATTGCTTACATTTGGATAAACCTTTCGTTGTATAAAATCATCTTCTACTACTTTTTCGCCTTTGGCAAATACTTCAAAGCTCAGGTTTACTTTTACCTGACGTGAGCGGGCATCAAACGACCTGCGAATAAGGCGGAAATAGCCAATCTCCCTTTCGGAAACGCCAGACTTTTCGGCAATGGCTTTTGCCAAGGCTTCATCAGAGGAGGCGGTATCGGGGGGGACTACAAGGTCAATTCGTTTCATTGTTTTTAGGCAAATAGCCAATTAGCCACGTAGCCAAATAGTTCCTAAGTGGCTATTTTACTACTTGGCTAGGTGGCTTTTCTTAGAAATTTGGTTTCAGCCTGTGTTTCGCATAGAAGTTATTGATATGCTCCACGGCTTCTTCGGGGGTATCAACTAAACGGAAGAGGTTAAGGTCTTCCGGCTTTATATTTTTTTCTTCTTCCAGCATTTCTTCTTCTATCCATTTAAGCAATCCTCCCCAGAATTTTTTACCTACCAGTACCACCGGAAAACGGGCTACTTTTTGGGTCTGAACAAGCGTAAGGGCTTCAAACAACTCATCCAGTGTTCCAAAACCTCCGGGCAGTACTATAAAGCCCTGTGCATATTTCATGAACATTACTTTGCGCACAAAAAAGTAGTCGAAGAAAATGAGTTTATCGTTGTCTATGTATTTATTGGCTCTTTGCTCAAATGGTAGTTCTATGTTCAGGCCTACTGAGTGTCCCCCACCTCGGTTGGCTCCTTTGTTGGCAGCTTCCATAATTCCGGGGCCGCCTCCGGTAATTATACCAAAACCCGATTGGGTAAGCAGAAAGGCTGTTTCTTCGGCCAGTTTATAATGTGTTTTGTTTACATGCGTGCGTGCCGACCCAAATATAGATACACACGGACCTATACGTGCCAGTTTTTCAAAGCCATCAACAAATTCGGCCATTACTTTAAATATCATCCAACTGTCGTTGCTTTTCAGTTCGCTCCAGTCGCGTTTATCAAATGCTTTGCGTATGAGTTCTTCTTTTTCTTTGTCGGTCATAGGGCTTGTTTTGGGATGGTAAAGGTAGGGTAAACGCAGAATAGGTAGTTTTGGTTATTTTAAAACCTGCTCACTATACCAAAGTGTATCTTGCCCGAACGAAACTCAATAGGATTATTAAACTGCTTGCCCAGCGCATAGGTAAGTGAGAAGATGCCGATTTTGGTTTCAAACGTAATACCCGCGCCAAAACCAAAGGGGCGGTCGAAGATGCGCTTGCCGCGACTGGTATTCTCGTAATAAGCCCCGTCAAAAAAGGTGAAGAGGTAGGAGTTTTGTTCCAGCAGAAAACGGTATTCAACCGTGGCAATGCTGTAGAGCGAGGCAAAAATGCTTTCCTCGTCAAAGCCGCGCAGGGTTTTAAGTCCGCCAATGCGGGGCAGCTCATTTTGAAAAAGGTTTTGGTTCAGCAGCATGGCAGCCTGCAAACCGGTTTTTACCGTGCTGCGGTTGCCAATGGGTATGTAGTATTCGGCAATAATGTCGGCATTAACCTGTAATGTTTTAAGCTTAATATTGGTGTAAGCCTCGGGGTTAATTTTAGCATTTTGCCTGATGGTTTTGTTACCCGCCCTAATGTTGCCATTAAGGCGCACACCCTTGCGGGGATTAAAACGATAATCCAGCTTCTCAAACTTGCCGCCAATACCGTAAAGCAAGGTCTTTACATCGGCATACTGGGGCAGGGTAGTTATATTCTCCAACCCGTAAGTGCTCAGTAAGTTAGAAGTGCGGCTATCAATAAACACTTTAAGGTAGTTTCCGCCACTGAAAAGATACTGCAAGCCCCCCGACATGTTGATATTAATGAAGGTAGTGTCGCGCTTGTAAAGGTCAAATTTAAGGTCAACTCCAAAGGGCGTATTGAACAGAAAAGGATACACAATCTGTGTACGCAAATCCTGTGTCTGGGACTGAAGTTTTCGCCAGTTAATAGAAACCGTTTCGCCCCTGCCGAAGGAGTTGAGCAGATTTAGTTTCAAATCGCCCGTAAGCAAAACCTTACCTGTTTGGGCATTGTTGGGCATAATGCCAATGATACCGTCAAACTGGCTGGCGCCTTTTTTATCCAGATATATAAACAGTTTTGCCTTGTCTTTGCTAAACACCGCCTGGGGGCTTTGGGTTTCGCGCACAAAAGCAAGTTCCTTGCTACGGATACTGATTTTACGCACCTGGCTCTCGTCATACAAATCGCCCGGTTTTATGCCATAATAGTTGTAGAGGTAAACGGGTTTAACCTTAGCGTTGCCTTTAATCACCACACTGTCAATTAAAAACAGCCCGTTCTTTTTCAGGTTCAGCGAAGCCTGAAGCTTGCCATCCGTTATCCTCAAACTGTCTAACTTAACCGAAGCAAAGGGATAGCCGTTGTTCTCGCACCAGGCCACAATGCGCTTTTGTAAACGGGTAACACTGCGGAAATAGATAGGCTCTCCAAAAAATACCTTTTCGCGGAAGTTAGAGCGGCTCAGGATATCTTCCGTTACGTTTCCGGCTTTAATCGTAGCCCAGCGAAACACCTCGCCCGAAGTTATCCAAGCCTTTAAATGCAGCGAATCAACCTTGCGCGAACTGTCCACCTTTGCGCTCAGGTAGCCATTATCATTCAGGCGAAGAATGATGTTTTGCAGTTCCCGTTTCTGAGCGCTGTCGTTTACAAACTCGTTTTTAAAGCCTGTAATCTTCTTAAATTTCTTCTGCGGAAGAATACTGTCGTTGCGCACCAGTTCCAGTTCAAAGAAGCGGTATTGAGAAAATAAGGAAGAGGGGAAAATGAAAAACAGACCAGCAATCAGCACGCAAAGGCGCAAAGGCGTAAAGTGGTTTGGCTTCCATTGTCCATTATCCATTGTCAATTGCTCATTATTTGCTTTATAACCTCCAGTCAATCTCCCCAATTCCCTTACTGCGAAGGTATTCATTCGTTTTTGAAAAATGTTTGCATCCGAAAAAACCATTGTAAGCCGAAAAAGGGGAGGGGTGAGCTGCTTTCAGGATGAGATGTTTGTTTGCGTCAATCAATACCTCTTTGTTTTGAGCAAAGCGTCCCCATAATATAAACACAAGGTTTTCTCTTTTCTCCGATAGCTTTTTGATGGCGGCATCGGTAAAATTTTCCCAGCCGCGTTTTTGGTGCGAGCCTGCAAGGTTAGCTCTAACAGTAAGTGTTGCGTTAAGAAGCAGCACGCCTTGGTCAGCCCACTTCTCCAGATTACCAGATGTTGGTATAGGCAAACCTAAATCAGCATGTATCTCTTTAAAAATATTAACCAATGAAGGAGGTTTACCAATACCCTCAGGTACTGAGAAAGAAAGTCCGTGTGCCTGCCCCTCACCATGGTAGGGGTCTTGCCCCAGAATAACCACTTTCACTTTGTCAAAAGGAGTATGATTAAATGCCGAGAATATCTTATTGCCCGGAGGAAACACGCGTTGCGTTTGTTTTTCCGCAAGCAAAAAAGCTTTCAGTTGGGTAAAGTATTCAGCGTTGAATTCATCACCCAGTTCGGTTTTCCAACTATCTTCAAGGACGGGGTTTACTGCGGTCATAGTAATATTATCAACGAATAACGAATAAAAATACGAATATACGAATGCAATGATAGCGTGTTCAATTCGTATATTCGTAATGGATTAGCTATTCGTTGATACACAATCTGTGCGTCTTGAAAAAATGTTGATAACCTTTGTTTCATTAAATCCGTATGAATATACAATAATTTTACTTTTGCACCCGTTATAATTACATGATTACTCACCCACAAAACACCTCACCCTTGAAAAAAGTTGCAATCATTCTCGTTGTATTAGTTAGTTCAGCAATGATTTTCGCATCCTGCAAAACTCACGAAAGCTGCCCTGCTTACGGTAGCATTGAGAAACAGGAAGTGAAAGGGTAAGCGCGTCATTGCACTTAATTGCTTTCTATAAGCCTTCTGCCTTGCGGAGGGCTTTCTTTGTTTTATATCACCAAACAAATTTCACCGTTTGAACCAGATCAGGGTGCAGACTTTTAGCTACAGGACAATGCAATGCTGCATTCTCAATCATCTTTTTTTGTTCTTCTGTGTAACTATTGGCGGGTAAATATAAATCCACTACTATTTCTGAAATTCTGCGGGGGGTAGCTGCCATAATTTTGGTTACTTCAGCACGTGCTCCTTCAATGCGGTAATTGTTTTTCTCTGCCGAAATGCCAATGGTGGTAAGCATACAAACTCCCAACGAAGTAGCAGTTAAATCTGTAGGCGAAAATGCTTCGCCCTTGCCCATGTTGTCGGTTGGTGCATCGGTTATGATTTCCATTCCTGATTTCAGGTGAACAGCTTTGCAGCGTAAATCACCTGTATAGGTTAGTTCAAAGTTTGCCATAATCTGTTTTTAGTTTATTCCTATTTCCTTAAAGTCAATCAGATGATTGACTTTAATATCACCTCTGAGGCTTTTTGCCTGAAATGTTATGCGCTTATTTTCCCAGTCAATCAGTATTAATCCAAAGTTTCTTTTAAAATAAACCTGTCCAACGCGCTGGCTGTTGTATTCAAAAGGATACATAGCCCTGTCATGTGTCAATCCACTGGATGTTAAATCATAAATTGGGTATTTTACTTCATACCCGATGTAACGGCTAAGTTCGGCAATGTGCCTGTCACCACTAAGAAAAAATACACCTTGTGGATTGCTGCTGCCAATAAGTTTAAGTAAGCGTTGTCGCGCTTGCGGAAAATGCCCCCACTTTTCAAAGTTATGGTCATTAGGCACAAACTGTATGCTTGAACCAATAATGTTAATCTTTGCTTTGCTTTCGCGCAATTCTTTTTCAAGCCACTGCCATTGGGTTTCGCCAAGGATATCAGCATTTTCTCCCGGAGCATCACGGAAGTAGCGCGTGTCGAGCAGAATGATTTTTACCATGCGTTCACCTTCGCCATAGGTATAGGAGTGATAGACGCCTTCCTGTTTCCTGCGCGGGCTGTCTTTAGGAACATCAAAAAAGTCAAGGTGCAGTTGCTGGCTTTCTGTTTTCTTTGCGTATTCTTTTCCGCAATCGTTGGTGCCGTAATCGTGGTCATCCCAGGTGCCTATTACAGGGCATTGTTTCAGAAGCAATTGATAATTTGGGTTATTTTTTAGTTTCTCATAATCCTGTTTCATTTTCTCCATGTCTTCGGTTTCGGCATATATGTTATCGCCAAGCCAAATCCAGAGTTGGGGATCGTTCTTTATAATTTCGTTCCAGATAAGTTGTTCGCCATTTTGCATAGCGCAGCTGCCAAAGGCAATGCGGGTCAATTCTGTTTGCTGAGCAGAAGAAATAAAAAATAAGAAACAAGAAGTAAGAAGAAGGAAATATCTCATTGGGAAAATATAACTGCAAATAAACGGAATGTTTATGCTGCTTTGCGTGCTGCCAGTTTATTTTTATAAAACACTTTGCTTGCTGCATAAACAGTTTTATGAAAAACTGCATACACTGTTCCATTATCATCTTCATATTTGAGTGGAAGTTCAAACGTATATTCCCCGTCTTCACTTACTTTCTGCTTAATTTTTTCGATAGTTTCATCATCAATCAAAAAGCGACATTTTACTTTTTTAATAATGGGTCGCACAAATTTCATTGAAGCGCCTTTGTCCCAAACCACATATTCTTTGCCGAGAATTTCCAATAACATCAACATAAAATAAGGATCAATTGAACTGTAAATACTGCCTCCATAAACAGTTCCAACCCTGTTCCATGTCCGGATATTGCGTTTGATAGATATATGAAGTTCTCTGAAATCACCTGCAATAAATTCTACTTTTCCGCCAGTACACCAGATGCATGGCCAGATATTCATTCCCCAGCGTATTTTGCGTGATTTAGCTGATTCGGTTTTGATAGTTGTAAATTGTTTCATGTGACAAAGTTGTAAAAGATTTTTTGTTAGGTCTGTCAATAAACAAATTCTGCAAAGAGGTGTTTACTGATTTTGATACTTTTTTTCACCTATATTTAAGCCCAAAATCAAATAAATCTTCAATTAATATCTTCTATGAAAAAATTAATTACTTTATTCTTTTTCTTGTTTCTTGTTTCTCATTTCTCATTTTCACAAACATATCCTGTTGGTTATGTTTATACTACCTGGAACGATCCTGCACGTAGTCGCGATGTTACATGCTGGATTTATTATCCGGGTGTAGCTGCCGGACAAAATCAGACCGTGACAACAGGTTCATTTCCAGTAATTGTTTTTGGTCATGGCTTTGTAATGGGTTATGATGTTTACAGCAATATCTGGAGCGCATTGGTTCCAAAGGGATATATTGTTGTCCTGCCAACAACGGAAAGTGGTTTCTCTCCAGTTCATGCCAATTTTGGTGGCGATATTGCTTTTCTTGCAGCTAAGATGCAGAGCGAAGGCGCAAGCAGTTCTTCTCCATTTTACCAGCACGTAACAGATAAATCAGGAGTTATGGGTCATAGTATGGGCGGAGGAAGTTCATTTCTTGCTGCAGAAAACAATACTTCTATAACTACAATGGTAACATTGGCTGCTGCAGAAACTAATCCTTCTTCAACAACAGCTGCTGCAAATATTACTATTCCGGCTTTAACCATTGCAGGGTCTGCAGATTGTGTTGCCCCACCAGCTACTAATGCTTTGCAAATGCATACAGCGTTATCGTCAACATGTAAAACGTATATTAGTATAAATAATGGCAGTCATTGTTTTTTTGCTGAAAATAACTTCAATTGTAATTTTGGTGAAGGCACTTGTAATCCTGTACCTAATATTGCTAGGGCTGATCAGCAGGATGCTGCTGCGGATATGTTTACCTTATGGTTTGACCACTGGTTGAAAGGAAGTTGCCAGGCTTGGGAAGATTTGCAGGATTCATTGGCAGTTTCTCCACGCATTACTTCACAGCAAAGTTGCACTCAGCCTACACCTATCATTGGTTTGAACGGAATGTATTTAGAAGCAACACCTGCCGGAACATACTACCAATGGTATTATGAAGGTAATCTTATCCCGGGTGCCAATGGGCAAATGCATCAGCCCGATTTTGAAGGCAATTACACAGTTGAGGTAAATTATCTTACTTATTGCCCAATAATGTCTGCTCCTTATAATTATAGCACAACAGGAATCAATTCTTATGAGCGTGAAGAAATTAAGTTGTTTCCGGTTCCTGCAGGTGATGTAATTCAGGTGAACCGTTTATCAGGAAAAGGGAAATCAGATGTGAAGATTTATGATGTTGCCGGAAAACTGCTGATTCAAACTTCACTAATTAATCCACAAGCAGTCATTAACATTTCTTCACTTTCTTCCGGCCTGTATTTCATTAATTTTACCTCCGAAAATGGAATTAGCCAATCTCAAAAATTTGTAAAACGATGAAAAATAATATGCTCCTTGTTGTTAGTTGTTTACTACTTGCGACTTATTCATTAGCGCAGGTAAGCCATGAACTCATACCCTATGTAAAAGAAGGAAAGTATGGTTATGCTGATAAGGCACGCAAGATTGTTATTGAGCCTAAATACGAAGCGGCATACCTTTTTTATGATGGACTTGCTGCTATAAAAATAGGTGGAAAAATGGGGTATATTGATTCTAAGGGGAATTTAGTAATTCCGGCAAAATATGATGCCTGTGGAAATTTTACAAATGGTTTTGGTCAGGTGCAGATTGGCGGAAAGTGGACAGCTGTTGATAAAACCGGAAAAGAACTCACTGCATTAAATTATGAAATGATTTACAAGTTTAATGAAGGTCTTGCTCCGGTTCAGTCAGGTGTTAAATTTGGTTTTATTAATGCAAAAGGAGAGGAAGTTATTAAGCCTGTTTATGCAACCGTAACAGAGTTTAAAGATGGCGCAACTGCAGTTATGGATGATGCTGGCAAAATCAGTTATTTGGGATTAGATGGGAAAAAGCTATTTGATAAAAGTTTTGACGAAGGTTTTGCTTTTTCAGAGGGTCTTGCTGCTGTGAAAACGGAAGAAGGCAAATGGGGCTTTGTTGATAAAAAAGGCACGTTGGTAATTCCTGCTGTTTATGATTATGCAGGACAATTTTCAGAAGGGCTGGCAAGTGTTAGTAAGGAATATAAATTTGGTTTTGTTGATAAAACCGGCAAAGAAGTTATTGCTCTGGATTACGATTGGTCTCGCGATTTCAGTAATGGTTTCTGTGTAGTTGAAAAAGATGACAAGTTTGGTTACATTGACAAAACAGGAAAAGCTATTACAGAATTCATTTTTGATAAAGCATTTAATTTCAGCAGTGAAGGATTAGCTTTAGTTTTTAATAAGGGCTTTATGGTTATTAATGGAAAAGGAAGTGTAGTCGTGAACAGAATGTATGATCAGATAGCTGAATTTAAAGAAGGTCTTGCCGTTGTGAAAAAAGGCGAGTTGTGGGGCTATGTTGATGTAAATGGAAAAGAAGTTATTCCAACTATTTACGAAAGTTCAACTGATTTTGAAGAAGGTCTTGGAGTAGTTCAGTTGCTTAACAAAAACCTATATATTGATAAGCAGGGAAATCTATTTGGTGAGTAAATGACCAGGAAACAATTCATAAAAGGCTCTGCAATAGTAGGGCTTGGACTGGCAAGTGTACCTGTTCTGAAAGCCGCATCAGGAATAGTGCATTCCAAAACGTATCGTAAGGTTTACAGAGTATTAAGTGCCAATAAAACTATGGTTGGTACTTTGCCAGTATTACGTGCTTTTGCAGGCGATCATACCGATTACGTTTCGCCTTATGTTTTTTTTGATGAGTTTGGACCTGTTAATTTAAAGCCAGGAACCCAGCCTCTGCGTGTTGATGCACATCCGCATGCAGGAATAATCCCTACAACGTATTTTATTGCAGGAAGCGGGCATCACAAAGACAGTTTAAATTATGATTTTCAAATTGGAGTAGGAGAATTCATGATGTTCCATTCTGGCAAAGGGGCCATTCACATGGAAGAAACAGGCAAGCAATTATTTAATGACGGTGGAGATTACCACGGTTTCCAGATTTGGTTAAATCAACCTGCACATTTGAAACACACTGCTCCTGAAACATACGTTCACCGCGATGAAAAAACGCCAACTCTTGTAAATAAAGATTATACAGCAAAAGTAGTATTAGGCGAAATGCTTGGTGCTAAATCAAAAATTGAAATGCAGTTTAATGCGTTTTATGTTCACCTGAAATTGAATGCCGGTTGCCGCCTTGACATTCCGGTTGAGGCAACACACAATGCTTTTATTTATGTTATAAAAGGCAAAGTGGAAACCGAAGGTGCGCGTGAGGTTAAAGCCAATCAGGTTGTATTATATGAGCGTGGTGAAAGTCTGATTAACATCTTTTCTTCTGAAGGTGCAGAACTATTGCTCTTAGGCGGACAACCGCTGAATGAACCCCTTTATTCTTATGGACCGTTTGTAATGAATACCGAAGCTGAAATTCAACAATGTATTATGGATTACAACTCAGGTAAAATGGGAAACCCTGCTGAGGTTAATCGTTAATATTATTCTGCTTCCTCAGGTTTTATATTAATAGCCTTCTGGCTCTGTTGCTTTTCCCACATTTTTATAAGTGGATCAAGGTCTTCAACGCCAATATGCTTGGATATAATTTTCTTGTCTTTATCCAGCAAATACATTTCCGGTGATTTGTAAATATCATACAAGTCACGGAATTTGCTTTGGTTGTAAGGATCCCAAACTTTAATCCAATCCATTGGTTTTTCTTTCAGATAGTTGAATATTTCCTGTTGGTCAACAATAGTATTCACTCCATAAACAGCCACCTTCTTTTTATCACGGTTTTCCAGCCACCACTCATATAATTTGGGGGTTACTTTTTTGCAGTGTCCGCAGGTAGGATCCCAGAAATATGCTATAGTGTAGTCTGCTTTCACATCATGAAGTGCAAAGGGTTGTTGTGTGTAAACGTCTGGTAATACAAGATTGGGAGCTACTTTCCCGAGTAACAATGGCTCAAGGGTTTTGGCGCGCTTCATGATTTTTGCCATCACAGTTGAATCTACCCATGAAGCTTGTCCTGTTTTGTAATACTTATTTACCATGTGCACAAAAATTGCGTCAAGACCAACTACCTTGGTTGCTTCCACTTCATAATGGCTCGTAATGTTTTGTACAATGAATTTGAATACTTCTGCATTAGCACGAGCTTTCTCTGAAAGGAAATCCGATGCAATGATTAACGAATCTGGATGCTGAACAGTAAGCTTATCAAGGTATTGTCGAATTTTGCCGTAGAAAACTGGTGTGCGTAAAAGGCGTGCATCTGAAAAATCAATATCGTCAAAGAAATGTGATTTATAATATTTGAAAGCAAATGTTGAATCTTTTTTGCCGTTAGGCAATTTTGGTGCTTCAGGTATTTCAACTTCTTTAGATGTTCTGAATACTTTACCCAAAATATTTTCAGGATATTTTTTCATGTAATCTATCTTGTAGTTTTTTACTTCTTCATCAATAGTTTCCAGTTTGGCTTTTATTAATTTAAATTCGGTGGAGTCGATTTTTTTATTTTCTTTTTTAAGTGAGTCTAATTCTTTCTTGATGATATCCATTTTATCCCGGAAATCTTTTGATTCTTTCTGTTTCGGGTTTATAAATTTCAGGTAATCGTAAAATAGTTTATTGTCTTCTGATCCTGTAACCTTCATATTACCAACATAAGCCACAGTATCAGTTTCCATTCTAAAGTCCTGATCTTTGTCAATCATTAATTCAAAAAACTGATTGTTCGGTAAAATGATGATGTAAATACCTCCTGGCAATGTTTCATCACCTTTGAAAACGAAAGCACCGTTTTGCGCAATTACGGTATCTTTCAGGTATTGTTTGTCTGCAAAGTAATAAGCAAGCTTGCAGGTTTTATCCGGTATGCCTGAAATCTTAAATTGAAGGTTATATCCTTTTGTTTCTTTTTCTCCGTCTGCAAAAGTTATTGTAGATATTCCTGATAAGAGTGCGAAAAACAGAAATGCTTTTTTGAACATCATTTTCCTTTCATTTTTTGGGTTCGGGCAAAATTAGTAAATGAAAAACCCTTTGCATGTTAACGGGTTGTTAAAGAGATAGTGAAAATCTAACCATTTGTTTAGTCTTTTATAAGACGCTGATTAATCACCTCTTTTTCGCTAAATATATGAACGAAATATATGCCTGATGGCAACTCTGAAATATCAATACTGTTAGTTGAAATAGCCTGTGCCATTAAAAGCTGACCTGAAGAATTATACAATTCAAAACTAATGCCTCCACTTTGTAAAAGCGATGCAGCAAAGTTAATTTTGTTTTTTGCAGGGTTTGGGAAAAGTACAGATCCTTTTGCAACGTTCTCTTCTATTCCTGTAGGCGAATAGTTGAAGTGGTAAATAGTTCCTTCACTTGTAGTTCCGTCCAAAAATGATGCATTTTGAGAAACTACTGCGCTTGGAGAATTGGCAGTTCCATTTAACCATACTGTCAACGGGTCAGGAGAATAACTGTTAAGGTCAACATGCGGAGCAAGCATCACAAAAGGTCCTGTTTCTCCTTCATAGTCCAATCCCGGACTTGTTATAGATGAGGGGCCAAAATGTATTTCAATGCTTCCTGAACCTTCATAAAACCACAGTTGAAGATTGACAAAATCCTGAGCAATATTATCATCAGTAAGGTCAGGATAAAAGCCTGCATTTTTCCATTCAACTTTCAATATTCTGCTTCCTGAATTTCCTTCCAATTGATAGGAGATAGGTGAAATTGATCCTGTCTGTCCGTCATAGTTGATAGTGTCTGAAGCTCTGTCAACAAGGTCTGATCCAATGGTTGCAAGAACTGGAAATGATTCAGGGGTTCCATGTTCAAAGCTAATGTAGGAGCCATATCCAAAGTTGCTGATGAAAATTGTATCGTAAGTTTCTCCAAAATATTTAAGGTCAAAGCCAACAGGAATTAGAAAAAGAGGATCGTCCCATGTTATTCCGTTGTTGACAGATATCGGGTTGGTTAAATCAGAATATGATTCTGTTGAAACCGAGAAGTTATAAGTCTGAGGTTTTGCAATTAAATAACTAAAGCAAAGCAGAAGCAGCAGTGGTAATTTTGTTTTCATGTATGAGGGGTTAGTTTAAAATCTCAATACGAAAGTAAATAAATATTTTGTTTTTTTGCGCTAATAAAAACCAATATTATCCGATTTTCAACCCCATCAGACTTCTTTTATAAAAGGTAGCATTGCTTCCGTCAACTTTTGCTTTTACTCTTATTTCAACAGGACTGGTTGCTGTTACTGTAACAACACCCATAGCTGACACCATGTTTTTTTTCACTAAACCTGAAAAATTGCGTTCACTTATTGTATTTGCTGAACCATTCGTATATATTGAAACGCTGCAGGTGTTGGAATTATTTCCATTCAAAACATCTGAAGAGAACCAAATCATGTAAACTCCTGGAGGTACAGAGATTACCATTCCATCAACATCAACGTCTGTTGTGCTGGTAATGGTTTGAGTAGTTCCATAATTTGTACCTTGAGTAACCTGAAAGGTTGCAGCTCCGAGCGTATTTAAATCTGTCCATGAGAGGTTTCCTGCACCGTCATTGGTAAGAAGGGTTCCGCTGCTTCCTTGTTGCGTGGGTAGAACTAAAGGGATGTCAGTTACACCTTGGGCACCAGCTTTAATAGATGTTTTACCTGTTGATGTACCTTGCAGTTTTAATGCACCTGCAGTACCGGAGTTAGAGAGTGTGAAGTCGCCATCTCGTACATCAAATTTTGAAGCAGGAGTTTCAACTCCAACTCCAACATTTCCTGCATTATCAATAATAAATGGACTTACATCATTATCAGTTCCGTCATCGTTAACTCGAAATGATTTTCCTGCTGCGGCATTTGTTATCATTAGTGCTATACCTGTGTTCAATGTTCCGCTGTTGGTTACTTTTAATACAGAACCTGCATTAGCTGCATTGTTTCCTGAAAGAGTAAAATTTCCAATAGAACCTGATGAACCTAATGTTGTGGATGATGAACTTACATTTATTCCGTTTCCTGTTGTAAGTGAGTTGGCGGTTACATTTATTCCTTTTCCTGTTGAAGTGGTATTGCTTATATCTAGTGTATTGTTAGCTGCCGCGGTCATTCCAATTCCTATTTCGTTTGCTGAAGCATTAATTCTTAATCTTTCTGTTCCATTAGTAGCAAGACGCAAAGGTTGTGCGTCTGTAGTTCCTAAGAAATTAAGTGCAGGATTGGTATTTGCATTTCCAAGCAATTGCCATTCTGTTCCTGTTGTTGGTGGTCCCCAGCTTAAGTTGCCGGCTCCGTCATTTAGTAAAACATAATTAGGACCCACAGCCTGTGCTGGAGGTAATACCAATCCATAACTGATACCAGTTGCCCCCGGTGATATAGTTACTGTTTTAGCATTTGTGGCGTTATTGAAAATTAATACTCCTTCAGATGTTGCGGCATGTCCAATTCTGGTGGTTCCATAAACATGTAACATTGAACCTGACGCGGGTGGATTGGAAGCGCTGTTTGAAATTGCAACTCCTTGTGAAAATACTTGTGTTGAGAAAAGAGTAATTATAAATATGAAGAGGATGTTTTTACTTTGTTTGATTAGGTTGGTAATTTTGTTTCTCATGCTCTCAGGTTTACTTATTTATAATCTTTCTACGCTATTGTTGCGTTTAGATATGCTGTTTATCGATATTCACCTGTTAGAATTTATCAACACCTATTTATCAATACTATAACTTCGCGCCATGAAAAAGATTATTCTCAATAAAGGCAAAGAACATTCACTCAAACGTTTTCACCCCTGGGTTTTTTCGGGAGCTATTTCTGAACGCAGCGAAAAAGTAGCTGATGGCGATGTAGCCGAAGTGTTTTCCACTTCGGGCGAATACCTGGGAACAGGTTATTGCTCTCAAGGTTCAATAGCTGTGCGTATTTTATCATTTGAACAAACCGAGATAAATCTTAATTTCTGGAAACGAAAAATTGCTGACGCTTATCAACTGCGCCAGCAAATTGGTTTAAGCGAAAGTACAGCTACCACCGTTTATCGTCTTTTGAATGCAGAAGGAGATGGTATTCCCGGTTTGATTATTGATTTTTATAACGGCACTGCAGTAGTGCAGGCACACTCGTTTTTTATTCACGATAATCTTGCGCTTATTTCCGAAGCATTGCAAACTGTTTTTGGTGATAAACTGAAAGCGGTTTATGACAAAAGCGAAGAAACTCTTCACGGTAAAAACGAAGAAATAGTAAAGTCTGAATCGAATTACGTTTTCGGTAAAAACGAAACTAACGATGTTGCCGAAAACGGCAACCGGTTTTATGTAAACTGGGAAGAAGGGCAGAAGACCGGTTTTTTTATTGACCAACGCGAAAACCGCAAACTGCTTGGCAACTACTCAAAAGGCAAACGTGTGTTGAACACCTTTTGTTACTCGGGCGGTTTCTCGGTTTATGCTTTAAAAGCAGGCGCTTCCTGGGTGGTTTCAGTAGATGCCTCGCGCAAGGCCATTGACTGGACCAATCAGAATGTATTGCTCAACGGCTTTGACGAAAAAATGCACCTTTCGCATGTAGGCGATGTGCAGGAATATATGAAAACTGCTGCCGATAATTTTGATATTATTATCCTTGACCCTCCTGCTTTTGCAAAACACCAGAAGGCAAAGCACAATGCTGTACAAGGCTACCGCAGACTGAACGAAAGTGCTATCCGCAAAATAAAATCTGGTGGAATAATATTTACCTTCTCTTGCTCACAGGCGGTTGACCGCTCTTTGTTTGAAAGTACTGTTATGGCTGCCGCCATTGATGCCAAACGCAAGGTTCGTATTCTGCATCATATGAGCCAGCCGGCTGATCATCCTACTAATATCTTTCATCCTGAAGGGCAATATTTGAAGGGCTTGGTGTTGCAGGTGGGATAGCTTAGGAGTTAGCCAAATAGGAGTTAGGCAAGTAGCAATCTCGTGTTTACTAACCCCTATTTGCCTATTTGGCTAAGTTCTTCTATCACGCTCATGCTTCCACATGCCATAGCTTTTTCTCCAGCCGTTTGTTTTGTAGCGATACCAAAAATGCAACAACATGGCAACGAAAAAAAGCACAACCAAAATATTCCAAAGCGTGTTTGTTCCCCAAAAGAACCAGATAACACAGCCTAGCAGTATGTATTTTACAATACGGAACCATACAGGTTGCGACTCCTTTGAAAAGGCAACCTGCAACTCGCGTTTAAAGGCTTTTTGAAATGACATTACCTGATTACTTCAAACTTTTTGGTGGCTACGCTTTCGTTGCTTTGAAGGGTGAGGTAGTAGAGGCCAGGGTTGAGTTGGCTGATATCAATTGATAATGGATAATTGACAATGGATAATTGCTGAACAAGCTGCCCCTGGGCATTCATGATTTTTAATTGTGTATTTAGTGTTAGACCTTCGATTACGCTCAGGGTGATAGAAGTGGAAGCGGGATTGGGGAAAACAGAAACGCTTTTATTAGTATCTAATTCATCAATGTTCACAGTGCAATCATCGCAATATTCCCATAGATCATTTATAAGAGAGGTAGAAGAATAGCCGATTCCTATATAACCTCTGTCACCTATTGAAAAACCAACAGAGGAACTTCTTGTGAGTTCTGGAATGGTTTCTTTTGCTGTCCATGTTTCGGTATCTTGGTTCCATTCCCAAATATCATTGCATGTTAAACTGCAACTTAATCCACACATGTACCATCCGGTTCCAACATACCCTTTGGTACCTATTACAAAACTAATAGGTCTAAGTCTTGCTGTAGGTTCAGGATGAACTGCTGGTATAAAATTTTTTTCAGTCCAGGTATCAGTCATTTGGTCCCATTCCCAGAAATCAGTATAATAATAACCATACTGTCCATCTCCACCGAAAATAATATATCCCTTTTGCCCGATTGAAAATCCTGTTGCTTGTAATCTATCCACGCCACCAAAATCAGTTTTTTGAGTCCAGATATCTGTTGTGGGATCATATTCCCAAAAATCTTTAGTATTACCTTCCCCAGGTCCAAAACCATTTCCAGTACCAATATACCCTTTATCTCCTATTGAAAACCCAACTGCGAAATACCTTGCAGTTCCACCAAAATTGGCTTTTTGAATCCATGAGTCAGTTGCCTGGTCCCATTCCCAAAAATCACTTCGTAGTGTATCCGCATCCAAACCTGTTCCTATATATCCTTTTGTACCAATAGAAAAGCCAGAAGCACCAGAGCGGGCTGTTCCGGGAAATCTTGCTTTTTCGGTCCAGGTATCCGTTGCCTGATCCCATTCCCAAAAATCGCTACGCAAAGAATCGGCATCCTGGCCAGTTACTATGTATCCTTTTGTCCCGATACTAAAGCTTACTGCATCTGCTCTTTTAGTTCCTTCAAAATTTGCTTTTTGAGTCCATGTTCCCTGAGCAAAAGTAACTGATGAACATAAAAGGAAAATAAATTGGAGTAGTTTTTTCATTGGCTTAGCTTACCCCAAACGTACTAAATTTCTCTCTTTCAATAGATTTCAGGTTAATTAACTCAATCAAACCGCTCCTTCGGCCAATCAAATCGGTTTCAAGGTCAATCATACCACTTGTTAAGTCAATCAAATCGGTCTCACGGTCAATCAAACCACTTCTTCGGTCAATCATATCGGTTCTCTACTCAATCAAACGACTTCCTCACTCAATCAAATGACTTCATTCCTCAATCAAATCACTTCGTTAAAAACAAAAAGCCCCGTCCCGATTACTCAGGACAGGGCTTTTTGCACCCCCTCCTTTTTTCAAGGAGGGGTCAGGGGGTGGTTTAGTGTTTCGCCAAATAATCTGCCACACCTGCATGGCTTTCTTTCATGGCTGCTTTGCCTTTGCTCCAGTTGGCAGGACAAACCTCACCGTTTTCTTCAAAATACTGCAGTGCATCTACCATACGCAATGTTTCGTCAACGCTGCGGCCTAATGGAAAATGGTTTACCACCTGATGTTTTACCTCGCCTGTTTTGTCAATTAAGAACAAGCCGCGGAAAGCAATCATAGGTCCTGTTGCAATTAAGTCACCTTTCTCATTGCTGTCGTAATCGCCAAACAGAACACCAAAATTAGTAGCGATAGTTTTGGTAGTATCGGCAACAATCGGGTAAGTGATACCTTTGATACCGCCTGCTTTTTTCTCCATCTGCAACCAGCCCCAGTGGCTTTGTTCGCTATCGGTTGAGCAGGCTACTACTGCTACATTACGTTTTTCAAATTCACCCAACGCTTCCTGAAAAGCATGTAACTCAGTTGGACACACAAATGTGAAATCCTTAGGGTAAAAGAAAAACACCACGTGTTGTTTTCCTATGTATTGGCTTAACGAAAAACCGTCAACGATTTCACCGCCATTGATAACTGCTTTTGCCTTGAACTCAGGCGCTTTTTTTCCTACTAATACTGACATTGTTTTATTTGTGTTTATTGTTGTTAAATTATTGTTTTTTGTTTTCAACAATTTCAAAATGGAATTGTTTGAGCGGGGCGAAATTAAATAATTTTACGCTGTGAGTTTCTTCGTTTATAAATCTTCTGCCGGCTCGGGCAAAACCTATACGCTGGTGCGCGAGTATCTGCAACTGGCACTGGCTTCGCCTGAGCCTGATTATTTTCGTCATATACTTGCTATAACCTTTACCAACAAAGCGGCAGACGAAATGAAAGACCGTGTGCTGAAGAAGTTGGCAGTGTTGGCAACACCCGACATCGGACATCGAATATCCGACCCTCTAAAAGAAGAACTGAAAACCAATTTAAAACTGGAAGATGCCGAGCTTGCTCATCGTGCCGCCAAATTGCTTTCGCACATTCTGCATAACTATTCCGATTTCAGCATCAGCACCATTGATAAGTTTACGCATCGCATCCTTGCCACTTTTGCCCACGATATGCGCCTGCCAGTTACTTTTAACGTGGAAGTGGAATCGGATGAATTGCTTACAGAAGCCATTGATATCCTTTTGCAAAAAGCAGGTAGCGATGAAGCTCTTACCAAAACACTTGTTGAGTTTGCCGAGCTGCGTGCCGATGAAGATAAAGACTGGCGCATAGAGCACAGCATTTTTCAGCTTTCTAAGATTTTATTTGACGAAGAAGGTCACCTGCACGTTGAAGAACTGAAAAATCTTACTCCGTCAGATTTTGAAAACGTACGCAAAAACAGCGCAGCCTTTTGCAGCAAGTATGGAAATATGCTGAAAGGTATTGCGCAGGAAGCACTGAAAATAATTGCCGATGAAGGAATATCGTTGGATGATTTTTACTACGGCAAAACAGGAATCGGCAATTATTTTAAAAAAATTTCGGAACTTAATCTAGAAAAAATTGAAGGGAACACCTACGTTCAGAAAGCAGTAGGTGAAGGCATCTGGTACACAGATAAAAAAACTGACAATATAAAAGCAAGTATTGACGGCATTGCGCCCTTGCTTTTAGAATGTTATCAGCAACTGCAATCTGCAAAAGAAAAATACCACCGCGATTATCTGTTGTATGAGTTGGTGGCTAAGAACCTTTATGCTGTGAGCGTTTTAAGTGAAGTTGAAAAGATATTAAGCGAAATAAAAACGCTGAATAACACCGTTCATATTTCGGAATTCAATCGACTGATTTCGGGTGTCGTAATGTATGAACCAGCACCGTTTATTTACGAGCGCATTGGGCAACGCTACAAGCATTACCTGGTTGATGAATTTCAGGATACTTCGGTATTGCAATGGCTCAACCTCTTGCCACTGCTTGATGAATCACTGGCGTTAAAACAGTTTAATATGGTGGTGGGCGATGGCAAGCAAGCTATCTACCGCTGGCGGGGTGGGAGAGTTGAACAGTTTACCCAACTGCCGCAGATATTTCTAACACCTGCACTGCTTGAAAAAGCAAGCAAAGACAATGAAGGCATTTTTCCCGAACTGATTGTACAGCGGCAACAAACCTTAGAGCGCAATATTGAGTTGCGTCAGTTGGATTCTAATTATCGCAGTAAAGTGGAAGTTGTGAATTTTAACAACGATTTCTTTTCGTTTATCTCCTCAAAGATTAGCGGAAGCTACAGCGTAATTTATGACAACCACAGTCAGAAAGCCGAAGAGAAAAACACAGGTGGTTTAGTAACGCTTGATTTTATTGTTGATGACGAAGAGTATCATCAAAATGTTTTTGTAAAAACTAAATCTGTAATTGATGAACTGGTTGCCAATGGATTTCAGCTAAAAGACATTGCCATACTTACCCGCAAAAACACACACGCATCTGAAATAGCCCGCTACCTGCTGGAACATGAGGTGAATGTTATTTCTTCTGAATCATTGTTGCTCTCGCAATCAGCAGAAGTTAATTTCCTCATTTCATTACTGCGTTTTTTATACAATAGCAAAGACAATATTGCCGAAGCAGAGACTTTGTATTATTTAAAGAAATCAGTAGCCGGAAATCTGAATAAATATTTAACGGAGCATCATCCGCAACTTCAAGCTAATACGTTGTTGAAATATCCTTTGTATGAAGTATTTGAGAAAATGACCGCTGCATTTTTTAATTCTCTGCCCGACCCATATATACAGTTTTTCTTAGACACTATTCACTCTTACACTTCACGCAACACTAACGACCCCGGTGAGTTTCTGCAATGGTGGGAGAAAAAGAAAAATAAAATATCCATCGTTGTTCCGCAGGGGATTAACGCGGTGAATGTAATGACCATTCACAAATCAAAAGGACTGGAATTTCCTGCGGTCATCTATCCTTTTGCCGAAGATGAAGTTGATGTTAAGCGCTCAATACTTTGGTTAAACACATCAGAAAAGAAAGAACTGGCTCCCATGAAAACAGCGCTGGTTGGGTCTAACAAAACACTGGAACAAACAGATTTCGCTGACGACTACACTGCCGAAGTAAGTAAAACTACACTTGATTTTCTTAATCTGTTGTATGTTGCGTTCACGCGACCTGTAAGCAGATTGTATGTGCTTTCGCCTTTACCCGATAAAGAAAAAGATTCTATCTCATCTATTCCCTACGCATTGAAAGCGTGGCTGGAAAACAAGAAGGAATGGCAGCCCGAAAAGTATACGTACAGTTTTGGAACAGATGTAAAATATGTTTCAAAAACAGAAACAAAAGAAAACGCATACCGGCTAGAACAACTGATTTCATCTGACTGGCGCGAGAAACTCTTAATTAGCCGTAATTCAAAAAAACTGTGGGAAGAAGATTTGGGAATAACATGGGGAAATTTATTTCACACGGCCATCTCACAGATATTTACAGAGAGCGATATTCAACCTGTTTTGTCAGCAATGAAAAATGATGGTCTGATAAAAGCGGAAGAAAAAAAAAATACTGGAAGAGAAAATTGTTGCATTGCTCAACAAGCCTGAAATAAAACCGCTCTTTGCTGAAGGTCTTACTATAAAAACAGAAGCAGATATCCTATTGACTGACGGCACCTGGCTTCGTCCCGACAGAGTTATTATCAATGGCAAACAGGCGACAGTGATTGATTTTAAAACAGGAAAACAAAAAACCGAGCATCAGGAACAATTAGCACAGTATGCAGAGAAATTAAAAGAGATGGGATTTGAAAATGTTAATGAGCAATTAATTTACACCGAAAGTATTTAATGGTTCTTTTAATGAACAAAAACAAAGTCTTTGCAATTAGTTCTTTTCTGTTGTTTTGTTTTTTTAATTCTTCGGCACAGAATAAAAATAAGCAGTTATTTACACTGCAGAATCAAATTCAATCGGGAATAACTTTTACAAACACTGTTAAGGATACCGAAGATTTTAATGCTCTGAACCATCCCAATCACTGGAACGGTGGCGGTGTTGCAATCGGTGACATCAATAACGATGGCTTGCAGGATATTTATTTTTCAGGAAACGAGGTAGGCAATAAGTTATATTTGAATAAAGGTGATTTAAAATTTCAGGATATCACAATATCTGCAGGTGTAGAAGCGCTTGACGGCTGGAATACCGGAGTTGCTATGGCAGATGTAAATGCAGATGGTTTGTTGGATATTTATGTTTGTCGCTCAGGATTAAATAGCACAGCCTCTGATAAGTTAAGCAACCTGTTATTCATAAATAACTGCAACCTTACCTTTTCTGAAAAGGCTGCTGAATATGGTTTAGATGATAAGGGTGTTTCCATTCACGCATCTTTTTTTGATTACGACCGTGATGGATTACTGGATGTATTTGTCATCAATAACAATCACATTTTTGAGTTAGGTGTTAATCTTTCCAAAACAGGAAGTGAACAAATAGGTTTTAATAGATTGTATCATAATCTAGGAAATAATAAGTTTCAGGATGTTACTGTAAGTTCTGGTATCACTCAAAAAGATGCCTTAAGTCTTGGTGTTGTTTGTTCCGATATAAACCTTGATGGCTGGCCGGATATTTATGTAAGCAACGATATGAAAGAGCCTGATTACTTATTCATAAATAATCAGAACGGAACTTTTACTGAAACAGGAAAAACTGCTTTCAAACATTTCAGCCTGCATTCTATGGGCTGCGAT
>CANJWH010000027.1 GCA_947478465.1 Bacteroidota bacterium | reverse complement strand
TACTCTTGCAATAAGTTTGAAATTCCTGCTGTGCAATTGCGGGCCGTTTCAAATTATGTAGAAAGAAGAAATGTTAAAAACTGGGATATCCCGCTAGCGGTTGAGAAACTGAGTGAAGCAGCTATAGGCTTTTTTTAGTTTTCGCTCATTTCTTGCACTCCTGAATCTGAATAACGAGTGTACCACCACCGAAAGAATAATCAGTGAAGTCCCGGCATAAAAACCTGCGTTTAAATCTTTCTCTTCATGAAAAACAAGGAAGGCCAGAATAATTCCGTAAACTGGTTCAAGGTTCACAGATAGGTTCATGGTAAATGGTGTAACTTTCTGTAATGCTTTGTAGGAAATACGTAGCGCAAAAACAGTACATGCAAGACTTAAAATAGCTAAGTACAACCAATCACTTGCATCCGGGAAATACCTGTCTGTAGGGAATGCCCATAGATAAAAAGGCATCAGCACAGTAAGGATACCAATGCCACTCAGTAGTTCATAAAACAATAGATTTCCGGGTGAGTGCGTGCCAACTAAATCTTTGTTCTTAATAGTAAACACAGAGCAAAGTGCAGAACTTATAAGTGCAAGAATAATTCCGGTAGCATACAATTTCTGAAAATGAAATATCAGATAAATGCCGGCAATGGTTACAAGACCGAAGAATATTTCAGCTTTGCTGATCCTGCGTTTATTCATAAAAGGTTCAATAAAGGCCGTGAACAAAGCTGTTGAAGAAAAACAACTGAGTGCAATGGAGATGTTTGAATATTTAATTGCTCCGTAAAATGTAACCCAGTGAATGGCAATCAAAGCGCCCACAAAGCCAACGCTTTTGAATTCTTTCCACGTTATTTTTTTGTATTCGCCATTATATTTAATCAGCGCAAACAGAGCTACAATGGTAATAAGCATGCGATACCAAACCAGTAAACCTTCCTGTAATTCTATTAGACGACCTAAAATTCCCGTGAAGCCCCAAAGGAAGATGGCAACGTGCATTTGCAGGTAAGCTTTTCTCATAACGGGCTCAAAGATGCTGATTAAAAATGTTTTTACATTTGTGTCCTTATGCAAAAAAGTTCACTCGCTCAGATTTTATTAAAACTGCTTATCTCAGGATTAGCAGTTTTTTTTACCGACTGGTTGTTGTCGGGTATTGATGTTACTAATTTTACAAATGCTTTGCTGATTGCCATTGTACTGGCTTTTCTCAACACTTTTTTAAAGCCTGTCTTGGTTTTACTGACCATACCATTTACCATTTTTACTCTTGGCTTATTTCTGCTCGTAATTAATGCAGGAATTATTTTGCTTGCAAGTAAACTTATTGATGGTTTTTATGTGAATGGTTTCTGGTGGGCGCTTCTTTTCAGTGTAATTTTATCTATTACAACTTCAATATTGGAAGGGCTTACAAAAACAAAAGTTAAAAAATATTAGTCAACTTAAATTCTTGCAATATGTCAACTGAAAAAAAATACAAAACATTTTGGGCGTTCTATCCTTATTACCTGACAGAACATCAAGATACTATTTGCAGAACACTGCATTTTATAGGCACGGGAATAGTGATTGGGCTTTTCTTTACCTTCCTTTATACATTGGATTGGAGGTTTTTTGCAGCTATCCCCCTTGCAGGTTATGGTTTTGCATGGGTGGGTCATTTTGCTTTTGAGAAAAATAAACCTGCTACTTTTCAGTATCCCCTTTACAGCCTGGGTTCTGATTTTGTAATGTTCTGGCACATTATCACTTTTCAGATGCCGTCTAAAATGGCAGCTGCCAGAAAAGAAATACTTGGTTAATATCTTCTGTTAGGATTGTAAAGCGTTTCCCAGTCGTGTTCATTTTTTAGTAAAGCACTGATATGGGGAGGATACTTTGTTTTTAAATCAACGCTTTTTAATTCTCCTTCCTGCAAGGTTTCCATCGTTAGTAGTTTTATCCAGTCAAGAAGTTCGCTGGTGCCTGGACGTTTTTTAATTCCTTTTAGCTCACGTAAACGGTAAAATATATTCATTGCATTGTCAACCAATTCTTCCTGTAAGCCGGGATAGTGGACATCAACAATCTGCTGCATCAGGCTGCGGTCAGGGAATCGGATATAGTGAAATAAGCATCTGCGCAAAAATGCATCTGGTAATTCCTTTTCATTGTTTGATGTGATGATAACGATAGGACGTTTTTTAGCTTTGATTGTTTTTTGTAGTTCATAACAATAGAATTCCATTTTGTCTAATTCAAGCAATAAATCATTCGGAAATTCTATGTCTGCTTTGTCAATCTCATCAATCAGTAACACCACTTGTTCATCAGCATCAAAGGCTTCCCAAAGTTTTCCTTTTTTGATATAATTTGCAATGTCATGTACTTTTTCAGAACCTAATTGAGAATCACGCAACCGAGAAACAGCATCATATTCATATAATCCCTGTTGCGCTTTAGTTGTTGATTTAATATGCCATGTGATGATCTTCTTCTTCATTGCATCTGCAATTTCATGCGCCAGTAAGGTTTTTCCTGTTCCCGGTTCGCCTTTTACCAGTAAAGGTTTCTCCAATAATACCGCAGCGTTTACTGCAATCTGTAATTCGCGTGATGCGATGTAATTTTCTGTTCCGGTGAATGTCATTTAAGCGTCTTTTTCTTTAAGAATTGCAAAAATACCTTTTATGCTGATAAGGCGAGTGGCAAATGCAAGTGTTATGGAAATTGCTGTCATTGCAGCAATTCCAAGTAATCTGTTTTCAAGGTTGGATAGAAACCAACCACTTGTAAACGTTAAAACTGTAAATAGTGCAAGACTTAAAATAAACATCCGGTTTACTTCCCATTTAAATATTTTGCGGACAATAATAATCTGGAAAACAGCATTGAAAATTTGTGTGATTAATGCTGAAGTAGCAGCTCCCTGAGCTTTGTAGTCTGGTATTAGCTGAAGATTGAGGATGATATTTATTCCCACTGCCATCATAGCAATGCGGTTTAGTTCATCTAACTTTCCGTGTGCAGTTAACAAAGTGCCAAACACAAAGCCCGAACAAATTGGAATAATAGACGCTATTAAAACAGGAAGCAGTTTTGCCGAAACAACAGTATGCTCTTTATATAATAATTGCATTATATCAAAGTTGAAAAACAGGCATATCATAACAATTGCTATGGCAGGAGCCATGAGCAAACGAAAAGAAAGTCCTGTTAGTTCTTTTACAGAATGTTTGTGTTTCAGCATTTTTGAAAAAATGGGTAGCAATAAACCCGCAAAAAGAAAACCGAACATATTTACTACATCAAGCAAGCGGAAAGCCTGTGCATAAATTCCGCTTTCCAGATCACCATTTTCCAGCATGCGTTCGAGTAAAATTGCATCGCTGCGAGTATAGACGAACATTAATAAAATCAATAATGCATAAGGAAAACTATGTTTTAATATTGCCCTGAAAAATGATGTATTCCAATTGAGTTCAAGTTTGCCAGATCTTTGAAGTACTACTGCTAATGCTATAAATGCAGTTAGTATATATGCCAGAGTCTGAGAATAAACAAACCACTCAATTTTAAAGGTTTCGTCAGTGAAATTACCCCAAAGTAAAACGCAGACAATAACAATCATTAATAGTCTGTCTGTAACAGATAGTAAACTGTCTGTTTTAAAAAGGTGCAAGCCTGAAATATTGCTGCGCAGGTATTGCGTAAAGGCTATAAGAAACTGATTAAATCCAAGCAGCATTAATACAAATAGTTGAAATTTTGAATAGCCTATAATCACCCCAATTGTCATCACAACAATAAAATATACTGCAGCTAAAACAAAGCGCAGCAGAATAATGCCTGACAAATGTTTTTGAAGTAAATGATGATTTTGCGCTATGTTTCTGTTGTTGTAATTGGTAATTCCAAAATCAAGCAGGAAATTGATAATCAACGATAAGTTTAGCAAAGCGAAATACATTCCGTACTGCTCGGTACCGGTTGCGTTCTGTACATTTATTTCTACAAAAATCCAGAACGGTTTTACTAGCAGGTTTAGGAAAACAAGGAGAATAAGATTGGATAGAAATTTCTTTTGCATCAGCAGGGCTGCCAAAAATAGTATTAAAGAGTTAGTCTTCCACTTTGTGATGTAATGCTTCTTCAGCAGTGTGCTGGATAATCTGGTGACTTTCTTTTTCTCCAATATACCGGTCAATCAACCAATGTAATAAATAGATAAGAGGAGTTATAGCTATCGCAACTGCGAGTTTAAAAACATAGCCTGCTGAAGCATTTTTCAGGTATTCATCAACTGTCCATACTCCCGGAATTACAAATGCAATTCCCTGCACAATAAATGTATCAATCAGCTGTGAAACAACAGTCGAGCCTGTTGCGCGCAACCAAATCATTTTACTTCCCGTTTTATTTCTGAGTGTCCAGAAAACTGAAACATCCACTAATTGCGAAGTCAGGAAAGCTGTTATACTTCCGATAATTATCCATAACGATTGACCGAAAACAGTTTGGAATGCTTCACCAGAAACAGGGGATAAAGGTGTTGCTGTTACAAGCATTGCAAGTGCCAATAAAATGAACGTATAACCAATCAATGAAACGGTTAGTAGGGTTAATCTGCGCACACCTTGCGGACCATAATATTCATTCACTAAATCGGTAGTAAGAAATACAACCGGCCATAACATAATCCCTATGCTTTGAACAAATGGGCCAACCTGAAAAAGTTTACCGCCAATTAATTCAGCAACAATAGCATTGGTGATAAAGAAACCTGCAAGGGTGATGAAAACGAGGTCGCGTCTGGAGTTTAAGTTCATCAGAAAAATCTTTTGGTGAAAGGAAATTTTGTTGTCAGTTTGTCTTTATCAATCAACATAAAAAGAGCAATCAAAAGCAACGGCAGCGCTGCAATTTTATAGCGTACAATGGCTCCTATTACGGGTGTTATCAAACCTGTTAGTGTAAAAATTACTAGGGTAAAGAATACGCAAAACCAAAACAGTTTTTCGGTCAATACTTCTTTGTCAGCAAATAGGATGGCAACAATTGTGAGTAAAATGATAAACAGGTTTTCAAATCCTGCCATGAGAATAAAAGGTGAGACTGATTCGAAAAAAAAAGGTCGGAAGTAGGTGTTGTAAATTGCTTTTGGTGTAGCTTTCAGAAAACTGTAGATATCAGGTTCAAGTTTTTTTATTTCAATTGTGCTGCCTGTTTTTCCATAATCAAGCAACAGTCGATATTCTGTTTCTTTAAAGTTCTTAGCTCCGACAAATTCGGTTTCTTCTCCAAGTTTTCCATCTTTCCAAATTCTGCAATAATCAATCTTGTTAATGATTTTTACTTGTTTTGTTTTGCGGTCAATTTCCAGTTGGTCATGCATTACCGAAGCAATGTAAACTGTGTCCGTTTTTTCAACAGTGATGCGTTGCAGGTAGGTTCCGCCATTGGCAAGGTTTATAAAATCCTTCTGTTTCTGAACCAGAACTTGCAGTGAGTTAGTTGCGAAAAGCCCTATCGAAAATAATAGCAGGTAAGAAGCAATGTATTTTAGCAACACATTTTTATTTTCTGTTTTCTCAATCCAGTAATTGGCAACCAGTGCAGGAATTACAGCAATTGCTACATAGAACTTAGTCAATGCCAGTATTGCTATGGAAAACAAAATCCAGAAGATGTTTTTCAGATTCCACTCACCGCGGATTATATTGTGTGAGTAGTATACAAGAAAACCCAAGCCGAAAAAAAGCAATCCTTCTTTCAATACTCCAGATACCCAGAATAAAACAGAGGGAATTAGAAACACTGCACCAAAGAGGAGCAGACTTTTCTCTTTCATCACCGGAATAAATGTTTTATAAATAGCCGTTAACCCAAGCAACGAAAGGAAACACATAAAAACGGTATGCACATTATAAACGCCCATGGAGAACAACCGGATAATGGCATTGAAGCGGATAATTGTGTGGCTGTCATTATACAGATTGCTATCGTATTCACGATACCAATGGTTCATTTGATTATAATAAACATCAAAGTAAGGTGTATCGTTTCCGATTCCGAAGAGCATTTGTAAATAATCTAGGGGTTTAGTAAATAAAGCATCAAACATCACCTTGCTGTCGTCAAAGTATTTATAGATGTCTGCCGTGCTGCGGTCGGTATAGTAAAAAGTATAGACAAGGTAGAGCAGAATGCCGAACAGAATTTTAAGAATAAACACTCCCTGAATGGCTCTGCGGCTGATGCCCTCGCAATCGAAGAATTTCATTTTCGCAATGAGGAAAATGAACAACGAGGCGTAAGCAGTGACCAATAAAATTTCCAATAAAACCGACATATAAAAAGCAAAGATATATGATTACTTTTGCCGCTTAATAATAAATGCACAATGAGCCAAATTTCAACCGAAACTGCTTTACCCACTCTAGAAACCGCTAAAAAACTCGGGCTTCTTCCAGAGGAATTCGAGAAAATAAAAACTATTTTAGGTCGCATACCCAACTTTACAGAGTTGAGTATTTTCTCCGTGATGTGGAGCGAACATTGCTCGTATAAAAACTCAATCACTCTGCTGAAAACCTTGCCACGAAAAGGGAAACGAACATTAGTGGAAGCAGGAGAAGAAAATGCAGGTTTGGTTGACATAGGACACGGACTGGCTTGTGCGTTTAAAATTGAATCACATAACCACCCTTCAGCCTTAGAGCCTTATCAAGGGGCTGCAACAGGTGTGGGAGGAATTAACAGAGATATTTTTACCATGGGGGCACGTCCGATTGCGCAACTCAATTCATTGCGTTTCGGAAACCCGACCACTGAGCGCACCAAATGGCTTATGAAAGGTGTAGTAAAAGGAATTGGCGATTACGGAAACGCCTTTGGTATTCCAACTGTTGGTGGCGAAGTTTTCTTTGATGATTGCTATAACCAGAATCCTTTAGTGAATGCCATGTCGGCAGGGATTGTGAAAGTTGGTGAAACCATTTCAGCAATTTCTTTCGGTGCAGGAAACCCTGTTTTCATTGTTGGTTCTTCAACAGGTAAAGACGGAATTCACGGAGCTACTTTTGCTTCGGAAGATATTACAGAAGCATCTAACGAGAAAATTCCTGCGGTACAGGTGGGTGATCCATTTCAGGAAAAACTTCTTTTGGAAGCAACGCTGGAAGTAATTAAAACAGGTGCTGTGGTGGGTATGCAGGATATGGGTGCAGCAGGTATTACCTGTTCTACTTCCGAGATGTCGGCTAAGGGCGAGCACGGAATGATCATCTGGTTAGATAAAGTGCCGATGCGCCAGAAACACATGGTGCCTTTTGAAATTCTGTTGAGCGAATCACAGGAGCGTATGTTGATAGTTGTGCAGAAAGGACGCGAAGAAGAAGTGAATGCAGTGTTTGAAAAATGGGACCTGAACTGCGTGCAGATCGGTGAAGTAACTGCTGAAAAACGTTTGAAATATTATATGCAAGGCGAACTGGTTGCTGATGTTCCTGCATGGGATTTAGTATTGGGCGGTGGCGCTCCGGTTTATCAGCGCGAAACCAAAGAGCCTGCTTATTATGCAGAGTCTAAAAAATTCAATATTGACCAGGTTGCAGAACCAAAAGATTTAAAAGCAGTGGCCAAGCACCTTGCCGGTCACCCAAATATTGCTTCTAAAAAGTGGGTGTATGAGCAATATGATTCAATGGTTGGAACCGTGAACATGAGCACTAATGCTCCTTCCGATGCGGCTATTGTAAATATTAAAGACACCGAAGAATCAATTGCATTGACTGTTGATTGCAACTCACGATACATTAATGCTGACCCTGAAATCGGCACTGCCATTGCAGTTTCAGAAGCTGCACGTAATATTGTTTGCAGTGGAGGCGAGCCTCTTGCGATAACTAATTGCCTGAACTTTGGTAATCCTTACAGCCCTGAAGTTTACTGGCAGTTTAGCGGTGCAATCAAAGGAATGGGCGCTGCCTGCCGCAAGTTTGATACGGCAGTAACAGGCGGAAACGTTAGCTTCTATAACCAAAGCACCATCAACAATAAAACAGAACCCGTTTTCCCTACGCCAACCATTGGTATGTTGGGATTATTGGAAGATAAAAATACCCGCACCTCATTAAACTTCAAAAACGCAGGTGACCTTATTTATTTAGTAGGAGAAAGCAAGAACGATATTTCTTCTTCTGAATACCTGTATTCTTTTGTAGGAGTTAAAAATTCTCCTGCTCCATATTTCGACCTTGATACCGAGTATGCACTGCAACAGGTTATTAAATCACTTATTGTAAACAAAGTGTTGGAAAGCGCACACGATTGCTCTGACGGAGGATTATTTATCACGCTTTTAGAATCTGCAATGCCAAACAACTTAGGTTTCAACGTTGCTACCGACAGCGATTTCCGTAAAGATGCTTTCCTCTTTGGCGAAGCGCAGAGCAGGGTAGTGGTTTCGGTAAAACCGGAGAATCAGGAGAAATTGGTGGAGCTGCTTTCTGCATCAGGAATAGAGTTTACTTTGTTGGGCGAAGTGACATCAGAAAATAATCTCCTGGTTGACGAAGAGAATTTTGGTTCAGTAACTGAATTGAAAAATATTTACCACAATGCTATTGGGAATATAATGAAATAGTGAGGAAATGTTTGATTTTATTAAATCACTGCCTATAAAATCTAAAATCTGGTTGGTTATTATATTGTTATTCTTAATAATGATGTCAATTGGTGGTATTGGTAGGTATGGTGGTTGGCCCGGAAAGCCATTCTGGGTGCATTAGAATTTTACCTGCTTTATAATTAAATTATGTTCTTCCTCCTCAAAGTCCTAAAGTTTATTTTAAAAACCATTCTATGGTTTTTTATTATTTCTATAGGGATAACTATTCTTTACCGTTTTGTACCGGTGCCTGTTACACCGCTTATGCTTATCCGTTGCGTGGAGCAGAAGCAGGATGGCAAAGACATAAAGCTGAAAAAAGACTGGGTTTCTTATGATGAGATTTCTCAGGCTTTGCCTTTGGCTGTTGTAGCTGCCGAAGACCAATTATTTCTTGACCATTACGGTTTTGATTTCAACGCCATTGAAAAAGCGCTGAAGAACAATGAGAAAAAAAGCAAGCGCAAAAAGATGAAAGGCGCCAGCACCATCAGTCAACAAACGGCAAAAAATGTTTTTCTATGGCCCTCGCGCACCTGGGTTCGCAAAGGATTTGAAGTTTATTTTACCGGATTGATAGAGATATTCTGGAGCAAGCAACGCATTCTTGAAGTTTACCTGAATGTGGTAGAAATGGGTGACGGTGTATATGGTGCCGAAGCAGCAGCGCGTTATCATTTTAAAAAGAGTGCTGCAAAACTCAGCCGCTCAGAGGCTGCCCTGATTGCTGCCTGTTTGCCCAACCCCATTAAATGGTCTGCTTCAAAGCCAACAGGCTATATCAGCGGTCGGCAGGCATGGATACTGCGCAATATGAATAATATTGAGCGCTTAGACTTTGAGAACGAAGATAAAGAGGAAAAAAAATAATTTCTCTGATTAATCTTATAGTACTTTATTGAATGAGGATATTTCTTCTGGTACAGTTGCTTTTCCCATTTGCATTATTTGCTCAGAACGAAATTTTTATAATCGTTACTACTTATGATGATAAAAGCAAAATTCTGCCTTATTGTAATCTTGAAATCTCTTTTCCTGATGATACTACTACCATAGTATTTAAATCAGACAGAACTGGTTTTGCCACAACAACAGCAAAAGTTTATTCGCAGTTGTTGCTTACAGGTGATTGTGCCGGTTTTTATGCAGAAGGCAAAGAGCTAAATCAACTTGAAAAGTTAAAAGCAAATGATACTATTAGTATAGATTTGGTTTTTAAGCCTCATATTACAATTATGAATGGAATAAATGAAATAGCATTTGATACCGTTTATACTTCAAGAGAAATTGCAGATTTGAATGACGAAATAATAATATTTACTAATCGTAATCAAATTGCTCCGAAGGATAATTTTACAATGCTTGAAAAGATAACTTCAAATAATTACCGGCTGGTATATTTTTCTGAAATGATAAAAGGTGGACCCATTGACCCTATACTATACAAGAGCGATTTAAAAATGAAATTTAATAAGCCTGAAGAAGTTCAACTGACGTTTAAGCACAAAACTAAACGCTATTATATAAGAGGAATTAGAGTTAAAGATCAGTTTTATTACGAACTGAATAAGAAGTAGTAAGCGTAAATTAAAGCAGCATTTCAGTATGCGGAATATCATCTTCCAGATATTCTTTTCCTGTAGAAACAAAACCAAACTCAGCATAAAATTTCACTAGATAAGTCTGTGCTGAAATGCGAACGGGTACTTTGCCATAGATGTTTTCAATGGCTTTTATTGATTCGCGCATTAGTTCTTTTCCTGCACCTGTTCTGCGGTGTTGTTGCGAGCTAACCACCCTGCCAATTGCAACTTCTTTGTAGCTAACACCCGGAAACACAATGCGGGCATAGGCTGCAAGCTTTTTATTTTCGTCATAACCCAGCATATGCCACGAGTATTTGTCTTTGCCATCTGCATCAAGGTAAGGGCAGTTTTGCTCCACCACAAAAACTTCCTGACGCAAAATCATTGCATCATAAAGTTCGCTGTTGCTCAGTTCTTCAAACTTTTTACAAAGCCATGTTAATTTCATTTGGCAAAGAAAACAAATTGTTGTCGTATTTTGGCAGCGTGAATGAACACAAAAAATATATGCAACGTTGTTTACAACTTGCAGCAAACGGATTGGGTAATGTTGCGCCCAATCCTATGGTAGGTTGTGTTATTGTTTACAATGATAAAGTTATTGGTGAAGGCTTTCATGCCAATTTCGGTGAGACGCATGCCGAAGTAAATGCCATCAACTCGGTAAAAGACAAATCGCATTTAAATGATGCAATGCTTTATGTAAGCCTTGAACCCTGTTCGCACCATGGAAAAACACCACCCTGTTCAGATTTAATTATTGAAAGCGGTATCAAGAAAGTAGTGATCGCCTGCAGCGATACTAACCCGCTTGTAGCAGGTAAAGGAATTGAAAAACTGAAGAGGGCAGGAGTGGAGGTGACATCAGGCATTCTGGAAAACGAAGCACGTGAATTGAACAAACGCTTCTTCACCTTTCACGAACAACAACGTCCTTATATAATTTTGAAGTGGGCGCAGACATCCGATGGATTTATTGACAGAAAAAGAAAAGATAAGAACGAACCTGAGTTAAAAATAAGCAATGAACATTCAAAACGTCTTTTGCACAAGTGGCGCAGCGAAGAGCAGGCAATAATGGTTGGCACAAATACAGCACGCTTGGATAATCCGCAGCTGAACGTCCGTTTAGTCAGCGGCAAAAATCCGTTGCGGATTGTGCTTGATAAAAATCTCGAACTTGCTGAAAGCCTAAATTTGTTTGATGGTTTGCATGCTACACTTGTCTTTACATCGAAAAAAAAGAATGCAAAAAATAACACAGAATATGTAACCATTGATTTTGAAAAAAATGTTTTGCAGCAAGTGATGACGGTGTTGTTTCAAAAGCAAATTCAATCAGTAATGGTAGAGGGCGGCAGCAAATTGTTACAGAGTTTTATAGATGCTAACCTTTGGGACGAAGCAAGTGTATTTATTTCCGAAATGCTTATTGGTGATGGCGTTGCTGCACCAAGGCTAAATACAGAGCCTGCTAATATTGATACAATTGAAAGTGATAAACTTTATTTTTTTACGAATAATACTTTTCGACTAACCTTGAACTGATAGTTCTAACCTCCTAATCCCCTTGTTTTTCCTTCTCCTCAGCATACTTTCTTCTACTTCATTAGTTCTCATCTTCAAACTTTTTGGAAAGTGGAATGTGAGTATTTCGCAGGCCATTGTTTTTAATTATTTCACAGCTGCCATAATGGGTTTTATGTTTGACGGAATGACTTTGTCGATTTCAGAATTGCCTCATAAACCTTGGTTTTTTAGCATTTTTATTTTCGGGTTTGGGTTTATTACTATGTTTAATATTCTTGGAATTTCAACTCAAAAAGTTGGGATAACTATTGCCACGGTTGCTTTTAAGATGTGTATGATAATTCCGGTAATAGCTGCTTTTTTTCTTTATAATGATAGTATGCCATTATTGAAAATTTGCGGAATTATACTTGCCTGCGTTGCAATTATTATGGCATCAGTTAAAAAAGAGAAGCATGATGTTGAGCCCAAATATCTTTTTCTTCCAGTTGTATTATTCTTTGGTAGTGGCTTTCTGGACACGTATTTTAAATATAGCGAAAAAAATTATATACAGGAAAGTGATGCCGGTTTATTTTGTTCTATGGCATTTTTAGTAGCCGGAAGTATTGGCCTTTTATTTTTGATTTTTACTGTTCTGAGTGGTAGAACAAAATTTGAAATTAAAAGTGTCTGGGCCGGTATTCTTCTTGGAATTCCGAACTATGGATCACTCTATTTTCTTTTCAAAGCTTTGAGGATGGATGGTTTTGAGAGCTCAGTTGTTTTTCCATTAAACAATATGGGAATAGTTGCTACAAGTGCGTTATCTGCATTCTTTATTTTTCGCGAAAAACTTAGTCCACTCAATTGGGCAGGCATTGCGATGGCAATTGTTTCCATTGCTATGATTGCTTGGTCTTAATAGTATTTTTAAGAGATTATCTTATATTTGCATAGTTCACTGAAATGCAAATAGCTGTTTGATGAAATTTCTGCGCTTCTTATTAGTGTTTCTGTCTCTTGCATGCTTTTCGTTTGCTTTATCTGCGCAGCAAAAACAACGTAGTTTTGTTTCTAAGCCATTTGAAAATAAAGTATTCGTAGAAGAACGCGGACAGTTTACCCAACGTGCTGGTGACCGCAAAATGGTATTCACCGAACCTATTCATTATGCAGTAGAAAACTCTGAGTTCTTTGCCTATTTCACACAATCGGGCATAACCTTTCAGTTGCCCGAATACGATGAAATTGAAGAGACGAGCAATAAAGACAATGGCAATCGAATAGAAGATGAGCGGTTTGAGCTGAAATGGAAATCTATCGGCTTAAAATTTCTGAATGCCAATGCTGCTGCGGAAATCAAGGTTGAAAACAAAGCGCATGAATATTATAACTACGCCTGCTTTATGGATAGTGCACAGTATAATTTTGTACCTGCTTACTACAAATTAGTTTACAAAAATCTTTTTCCCGGTGTGGATGCTGAGTTTGAACTTCCCAAAGAAGGCGGAATAAAATACAGGTTCATTGTTCAGCCAAATGTTGTTGTTCCTGAAATTGCATTTGAAATTACAGGCACAGATAATCTGTACTTAGATGAAAACGGAAATCTGAATTTTAGCAATAAACATGGTAAGCTAACAGACCATGCTCCCAATGCATTTACTGCATTAACAAACGCTGCTATTCCTGTTAAATATAGTGTTGATGCTAATAGAGTCTCGTTTGAATTTGAGCAGCAAAATATTTCATCAGCCGAAGGAATTGTAATTGATCCATGGATAACGGCAACTACTTTTCCTGCTGCAAACCGCGCATTTGATATACAGGAAGATGGAGCAGGAAATGTGTTTGTACATGGCAGTACTACTAATTATCAGGTTCAAAAATATAATGCTGCCGGTGTTTTGCAATGGACTTATACAACAGCCTCTGTCTTTCAGGGAGATATTGCAGTGGATAATCCTGGCAATGTTTATATTGTTGGAGGCTACTCAGCAGGCAAACGCCAAAAGCTTGACCCAAGCGGAGTGCAGCAATGGGCATTTGCCGGCTTGGTGGAAGAATGGAGGCTTGCCTTTGATTATTCAAAAACAGTATTAACCATTGGTGGCTATTTTAATACAGTTCCGGGTGATAATCTTGGTAGATGGGATACAAATACAGGAGCGGTAAGTAATCAGATAGTGTATGGTGAAGAAACACGAGGTATCGCAACGGATTGCAATGGTGATATGTATTCGCTTCACGTAACATCTGGAATAGGAACAGCCAATGCGCCAACTAATATATTGCGTAAAACCAATGCGAATTTCACACCGGCCCTTTCTGTTCAAAGCGGACTTTTGCTTTCAGAAGCCGAACCTGCAGGAGTTGGATACGCACCTAATCCTACTTACGGACCTAACATTTTTCAGGGAACAAATGCATTGGTTGTAAGCGGTCCGTACCTCTATATTTATGATGGTGCTTCAATAAGGAGATTTAATAAAACCACACTTACATTCCTAAACAGCGTTGCTGTTCCGGGAGGAGCTCGAATGATGTGCAGCGGCATTGCAGTTGATTACTGTGGAAATGTGTTTGCAGGTACACAAAACGGAATGGTGATGTTCGATTCGTTACTAACCTATCAATCAACAACGCCTGCACCGGGTGTTATTTATGATATTATACTTGCCTCAAACGGTGAGTTCCTTGTTTGCGGTGATGGTTTTCTTGCTTCGGTAAATATTGCCTGCACAGCACCTGCAGCTTTAATAGCCACTACCAACACCACCTGTGACGGAACAGGCACAGTAACCATTTCACCAACAGGAGGTATTGGTCCTTATACCTATTTGTGGAGCCCGGGTGGAGAAACTACTTCCAGTCTTAACTATCTGCCTGCAGGAAATTATACCTATACTGTGAATGATGCTTTCTGTCGCACTTACACAGGCACAGCCAATATCAGTGCCAATCCTGTAACAACATTCACTGCCGTAAGTGGAGTTGCGAATGATGTTTTAGTAAACGGTGTGTGTGCAAACAATGCGGCACAGTTTACAGATAATTCTACAGCTTCATCAGGAAGTATAACAACATGGGATTGGGATTTTGGTGACGGAGTAATCGACAACACACAAAATCCTTCGCATACATATACTACTGATGGAACCTACAATGTAAGACTGATAACAGTTACCGATGAAGGCTGTACGGATACTATTACTGTACCTGTTACAGTGCATCCTTTGCCAGTTGCAAGTTTTACTACTACTGATGAATGCCTGAATGTTGCTAATACCTTTGCCGATGCCTCTGCCGTTTCTTCGGGTACCATTGCTTCATGGGATTGGGATTTTGGTGACAGCAATACTTCTGTTTCGCAAAACCCTTCAAATACTTATACCGCAGATGGAACCTACACGGCAACGCTCAATGTTACTTCAGATAAAGGGTGTAATAATGTAACTGCATTTGCCGATAACGTAGTGGTGTATCCCTTGCCGGTAGCTGATTTTATAACTTCTGACTTCTGCCCGAATGTGCAGGGTAATTTTACCAATCAGAGCACTGTTTCATCAGGTACGGTTGCCGGATGGATATGGGATTTTGATGATGCCTCACCAACAAGTAATTTGCAAAGTCCCGTGCATACTTATGCAGCATCTGCAAGCTATAATGTAAATCTTGAGGTAACTACCAATAACGGGTGCGTACATGATACCACCAAAGTTGTATTCGTAAATCCAACACCGCTTGCTGAGTTCTCGGCAACGGATGTGTGCGTTACACAATCCAGTGTTTTTAGCGACCTTTCTTCTGTTGTTAATCCCTCTGTAATTACAGACTGGGAATGGGATGTACTGAATAATGGCAGTATTGAATACACCACACAAAACGCTGCTTATACCTTTACTGCTGACGGAACATTTGATGTTCTTCTTTCTGTTATATCAACAGGTGGCTGCATCGATGACACACTTATATCTGTTACTGTTTTCCCTGGTGCAGTTGCTGACTTTATTGCAACGAATGAATGCCTGAATGTTGCTAACGTATTCACCGACCAAAGCACCGTAACCTCAGGAACCATTACAAACTGGGACTGGGCATTTGGTGATGGTGCATCCGACAATACCCTAAATCCAACACATACGTATGTCACTGACGGTTCCAGCACTGTAACACTTACCGTTACTTCAGATAATGGTTGCACCAGCACTTTTTCTGCCCCTGTAATTGTGTATCCTCTGCCGGTGGCAGATTTTACAGCAACCGCTGTTTGCGAAGGACTGGCAACAAACTTCATTGACCAGAGCACTGTAGCATCCGGAAACATTGCCTCCTGGAGCTGGAACTTTGGTGATGCAACCATTGCTGCGGCACAAAGTCCTGCACATACTTACTTGACAGCAGGCAACTATATTGTTCAATTGAATATTGTTTCTGATCAGGGTTGTTTAGACAGCATTGTTAAAACTATTACAGTTCACCCTTTGCCCGTAGTTGATTTTGAGGTTATACCCGATGCAGGATGTATGCCGCTGTTGGTTGCGCTTAATGATTTAAGCAGCATTGCAACAGGCTCAAATGCTGTATGGGACTGGAAAATTGAAAATCTTTTTTCGTCTTCGCAGCAAAATACTACTTACACACTGGAAAATGCCGGCCTGTATGACGTTACCTTAACCGTTACGTCTGACATGGGATGCAGCACTTCACTTACCAGAAATGATTTTATTACTGTGCATCCAAAACCATTTCCTGAGTTTGCATTTACCCCAACGGTTACAGAAATTCTCTATCCCGAAATTACATTCACAGACTTATCGGGTGGTAACCCTGTGCAGTGGAACTGGCAATTTGGTACAGGTGATATTTCAACGATTCAAAACCCTGTTTACAGTTATGCCGACACCGGGATATTTACTGTTACCTTAGAGGTGCTTAATGAGTTTGGCTGCAGCGATACCATAGAGCATACACTTGTTATTCTTCCCTCTTTTACCATTTATGTTCCCAATGCGTTTACGCCTGACGGAAACGGCCTGAATGATGTGTTTTTGCCTGACGGTATTGGTTGGAGCGATTACGAGCTGCGTATTTTTAGTCGCTGGGGGCAACAGGTATTTGAAAGTTTTGACCCCGCTGTAGGGTGGGATGGTACTATACGGGGTAACACTGAAGTAGCTGCACCCGATGTATATGTATGGCGCATTTTTGTGCGCGATAACCACAAGCGTGAACAGGATTTTATTGGTAATGTGACCTTAGTGAGATAATTACCTCAACAACGTTACGCTGCCAATAGTGCTGCGCTGACCGTTTTCATAGAGTTTACCTTCCCACAGTCTTCCGTTTCCGAAGCGTGCTATAATATGCCAGACATAGGCATCCTGCGGAAGCAGTGCACCTTTATGAATACCGTTCCAGCCATCAACAGGTTGTCCGTTTTCAAGTTTGCTGGTTTCAAAAAGCAGGTTACCCCAGGTATCAAATATCTGCATGGTATAGGTTTTTAGACCTGTGCCTTTTGGCAGAAAAACATTGTAGCCTTCTTCACCCTGAGGAATAAATGCATTGGGTACCCACAATCCGCTGAAGAAGTCAACAAAGATGTTATATGCTGCTGTGTCAATACAACCGCGTACATCGGTAACAATTAATGAAACAGGGTAGGAGCCGTAGTTGCCAAACTGATGGGTAGGGTTGGGTTCGTTAGAACTACCGCCATCACCAAAGTTCCAATGGGTGCTTATAACTGGTGAACTCAGGTTTGTGAATTCCGTTGTTCCGTCAATATTTGGTTCGTTTATTACATGATAATCAAATGCGGCATGAGGATTTTCGAAAACGGTAATAATGTTGGTGTAAGAAACAGAGTCGATGCAACCGCCTTCGCCTACAACGGTTAAACTAACTCCATATATGCCTGGGTCGGTATATATAGTAGTAGGATTAACATCGGTGCTGGTGCTGCCGTTGTTGAAGGTCCAGTTATAAGTTACTGCATTTTCAGTTAAGCCACTGTCAAACGAAATACTCAAAGGTTGACAACCTTCTGTTGCTGACACGCTGAAATCAGCACGGGGAATAGGATATACGTTATAGATAGCAGACGAAGTATCGCTGCATCCAAATTGATTGATTACCATCAGCGTTACTAAATAATTACCCGATGTATCGTACACAACAGAAGGATTTACAGCCGCAGAACTGTCACCATTTCCAAATGACCAGTCGTATATAGTTGAGCCTGTTGATGAGTTACTAAAGCCCACGGTAACAGGGTAGGTGCAGGATGAATCGTTGTTGGTTACAAAGCTGCTGACAGGTTTCGGGAATATAGTTGTTGAGTCCGATATTGAGTCAGTACAACCGAAGTCGGATGTTGTTAATAATGTAATAGTATAAGTGCCCGGTGCGGCATAAACCTGTGTAGGGTTTTGTTGATTGGAAGTGTTTCCATTTCCGAAATTCCACTGGTAATTGCTGATGCTTCCGCTATTTATGCTAGTGCTGTCACTGAATACACTTACTTGTGTGATGCAGACATCTTCAAAACTAAAGTCAGCAACCGGCAGCGGATGAATGGTTACCGTTTGCGAAGTGCTGTCGCTGCAACCACCGTTTCCTGTAACCACAAGACTTACTGTAAACGTTGAATCAATTGCATAAAAATGTTCCACATCTTGCGTGAAGAAAATAGTTCCGTCACTCATATCCCAACTCCATGAAGTTATATTACCTGTTGCAATCGTACTCAGGTCGGTGAAAATACTGGTATCATTCAGGCAAACATCAGGTGCGCTGAAAGCTGCCACAGGATTGGAATTAACAACCACATTGGTAGTAAGTGAATTGTCGCAGCCATTAGTAGTAGCCACATACAATTCAACGGAATAAGTTCCGCCCTGTGAATAGAGGTGAGCAGGGCTTTGTAATTGCGAAGTAGTGCCATCACCTAAATCCCATTGCCATGTAACAATGCTGTCGCCACCGTTTAAGGATAAGTCGGTGAAGAAAGTAGTATCTCCTGCACAAACAGTATTGAAATTAAAAGCTGCGGTGGCTGTATTGCCAACGGTAACGGTAACCGAATCGGTGTTCGAGCAATCGCCATCGGTAACGGTAACATAGTACATGGTAGTAACCGAAGGTGATACCATCGGGTTGGCAATATTAGGATTGCTTAGTCCTGTAGTCGGGTTCCATACATAGATGGTTCCGCCTGTTGCTGCTAACTGAGCAGAATCTCCTCCGCAAACAGAAACATCAGTTCCGGCATCCACCACCAAAGGCGAAACTGTTATGCTGCCTGTTCCGGGTATAACAAAACTGCAACCATTGGCATCCTGTAATATAAGTGAAGGGAAGAAGTTTCCAGACTGTGTATATTGATGCGCAGCAATTTGTCCATTGCCCAGATTACCGTCACCAAAATCCCATGTAAAGGTTGAGGCATTGCTTGATGCTGCTTCAAACGTTACAGTGAAAGGAAGACAGCCTGCCGAGTCTGGTTCAAATGAAAATGTTCCGCTTGGACCCGAAAGATTGATAATTCCCGGCATGAACACGGTATCAACACATCCGAAAGAATTGGTGATGATTAACGTAACATCAAACAATCCGGGAACAGTGTAAACGTGTGCCGGATTAGGAATAGTTGAAAACGACCCATCACCAAAATCCCAGTGCCATGCTACAATAGTACCCACCGATTGGTCGGTGAAATTAACCAGCAGCGGAGGACAAAATGCTACAGTTGGAAAAGCGGTGAATGCCGCTTCAGGTGTTTGAATTATTATGTAATCGGTAATAGTAGCTGAACTATCGCAGCCATTGCTGTTGGAGGCAGAAAGTGAAACAGTATAAACACCCTCTGCAGCATATGCATGTGTTGGCATTGTGTCTGTTGATGTTGTGCCATCACCAAAATCCCAGATAAAACTTACTGCATCGGGTGATGAATTATTATTGAACGTAATGGGTTCACCCGGACAAGCTTCGTTTTGCCATGCCAGAAAATCTGGAGTAGGGTAGGGTATGTAGTTTACAAAATTGAACATCAGGCTGGAGTTGGTACAACCTGCATCATCAGTGATGGTTAGTGCAACGTTATAACTTCCTGCATTCTGGTAAATGTGTGTAGGGTTTTGTTGTGTTGATGTTCCTCCGTCACCAAAACTCCAGTTCCAGGTAAGCACACTTCCGGGAGGCGATGAGAGATCATTAAATGTTACTGCCAGCGAATCGCAACCTGCAGTAGTTGCAATTTCAAAGGCGGGAATAGAGCCCGTTACCACTACCATATCAAGGTTTATCAACGTATCGGAACAACCGTTTAAATCGGTAATGGTGAGTGAAATATCATACGTTCCCTGATTGATAAACGTGTGTGTAGGGTTTTGTTCGGTTGTGGTAGAACCATCACCAAAATCCCAGTACCATGCAACGGCATCGGTTGAGTTTTCAGTAAAATTAACAGTTAACGGCCCGCATCCTGAAGTATTAGCACCAACAAAACTTGCAACAGGATCGGTTATAGTAAAATTCTCTATCTCTGAATTTATACAGGATGTAGTATCACTCGTTACCGTAAGTTGAACTTCATAATAGCCTGGAAGCAGGTAGGTGTGTGTAGGCTCAAATGTAGTATCGGTTGCTGAGCCGTCACCAAAATCCCAGGTGTAACTGTCGGCAGCTACCGAATTATTCTGGAAGGTAACCGTATAAGGAGCATCGCAGTTTAGTGTAGCTTCAAATTCAGCTACTGCAGGGCGCACATATACATAGTTGAAAAAAGTAATGGTATCGGTACATCCATTATTTAGTGCTATTAGCGTAACGGAATGATAACCTGTATCACCATAAGTATGAATAGGATTTTGTTCTGTTGAAAAAGTCCCGTCACCAAAATCCCAGCTCCAGTCTGTAACTTCAGATGAAAGGTCAGTAAAATGAACTTCATCACCCGGACAAACATAGTTAGGTGTTCCTGTAAAGTTGGCTCCCGGTGGTGTATAGGCAAAAATAATATTGGGACGTATCAAGGTATCGATACAGCCATCAGCATTTTCAATAATAAGGGTAATGGTGTAAAGCCCTGTATCGCTAAAGGTATGGGTTGGGTTTTGCTGGGTTGAAGTTGTTCCGTCATCAAAATCCCAGTGCCACGAGGTGATGGGGCTTCCCGAGGTACTCAAATCACTGAAGTTTACCGTTAGCGGAATACAAAAACCAAAAACATCGGGATTAAAGTTGGCTGTGGTTTCGCTCAGTTGAATGTATTGTGTTTGGGTATTGGTAACGCTGCATCCGGTAGTGTTACTTACGGTCAGCGATACGTTATAATTGCCAAAGAAATTGTAATCATGTTGCGGGTTTTGGTCGGTTGAAGTTTGTCCGTCACCAAAATCCCAGAAGTAAGTGAAAGGACCTGTGCCTGTTGAGTTGTCGTTAAAATTTACGGTTAGCGGAAGCTGGCATCCACTTGTTACATCGGAGTTAAAACTTACAGCCGGTGCATCGGCAACGGTAATGTAGTTTGTTTGTAACAAGGTATCGCTGCAATTGCCCGTGTAGCTGGCAATCAAACGAACCGAGTAAGTGCCCGGTGTGGTATAAACATGCGAAGGGTTCTGGTCGGTTGATGTTTGTCCGTCACCAAAATTCCAGAGCCATGTAGCAGGAGGTGGTGAGGTAAGGTCGGTAAAGTTTACAGGCGCGTTGGCACACACGTTTGTGCCGGATGCACTGAAGTCCACATTTACCGTTTCCACAACTGTTATGTAATTGGTTTGGGTAGAAGTTGCTGAACAGCCTATCGGGTCGGTAGCGGTAAGGCTTACGGTATAAACGCCTCCTGCAACGTAGGTATGATTGGGGTTGGCGGCAGTGGAGGTTCCGGCATCACCAAAACTCCATTGATATGTAAGCGCACCCGTGCCCGATGAGGTATTGGTAAAGCTTACACTCTGCGGAACATCGCAGCTGAAGAGAGGAGTAGCCGTAAAGCCCACCGTTGGAAAACCGGAAGTAACACTTATAAAATTGTTTTGTGTAAACTGTGTAAAGCAGCCGTTGGCATCGGTAAGCAAGAGGGTAACGTTATAGCTTCCCGCATTGGGATAGGTATGCGCGGGGTTCTGGTCGGTGCTAACAGTTCCGTCACCAAAATCCCAAACCCATGATGCAATGGGCGATGAGCCGGGTGTGGAAAGGTCGGTAAACTGAACAGGCAGCGGAAAGCAGCCTTGGTTATCATCGGCTGAAAAGTTGGCTACGGGCGGTGCAAACACCTCAATGTAATCCACCCTGGTTTCGGTGTCGGTATCTGTTCCGTTGCTAACGGTAAGGGTTACGGTGTAAAGCCCCGGTGTTATGTAGGTAGCCGAAGGGCTGGTAGAAGTTGAGGTATTACCGTTACCCAGGTTCCAAGAGTAGGTAAGGGTTCCGCTGCCGGTGCTCAGGTTATTGAACTGCACAATAAGCGGACCGCAGCCATCGGTATTGATGGTACTGAAATCTGCATTCACCTGAGCAAACGAAAACTGAGCAATTAAAACGGTGAGGACTGCGAGGGATAGGTTCTTTTTCAACAAGCTATATTATTATATAGCGAAGCTATACGAAAAACTGGAAAATAGGTTTTGGGGTGTTAAAAACAGAGCAATTCGAATTTTCCAGGATTTCTTTAGTTTTGGGGTACTTAAATAAAGCCAGAAATAAGGAAATTAATAAATTATGGAACAAACAAAAGAATCAAACAACGGCTGCATTACCTATTTGGGTATAGCAGCGGTTTTGGCTTTTATACTTTTCGGGATAGCACTGGTAGCAGGGCCGTTGGCCTCCGTGTTCTTGCTTATTTTTGGTGGGCGTTAGTAAGCCGGCTGTGTATTTCCAGCACCTGCGGAATAACCAGTTGCCTGTCGTCATTTACAATCACAAAATCGCTGAGGGCAATTTTTTTTTCATCATCCCATTGGTTGGCCATGCGGGCTGTTACCTCTTCAGGGGTAGCGTTGTCGCGTTTCATCACACGCTCAAGGCGTATTTCTTCGGGTGCCGAAACCATGATTACTTTGTCAACACCTTTGTTGCCACCGCTTTCAAATAAAATGGCGGCTTCTTTCAGTATGTAGGGCTTGTCGTGGTGCTGCTTCAGCCAGTTCTCACCGTGCAGCCAAACGGCAGGGTGAATAACAGAATTAAGTTCGTTAAGTTTGTTTTTGTCTGCAAAAACTATTTCGGCAATACGTTTGCGGTCGGCCTTTCCATTGCTGTCATAAATAGAGTTTCCAAAAAGTTCTTTCAGTCGTTCTATTACCAGAGGCTCGGTATTCATTATTTCCTTTGCCCAGTAATCGGCATGGTAAACGGGAATACCCAGTTGCTCAAACACCCGTGCTACAGTTGTTTTGCCGCTTCCAATTCCTCCGGTTATTCCTATTTTTTTCATTGGCTTTTGCTCCCTCTCCTTTTTTAAGGAGAGGGCTGGGGTGAGGTCATTTCTGAATTATATACTCAACACTCACCGGCTCCACCTTCACCGAATTAACGAATGAAGGTGCATTCTGTAATTCTACTCTTATTTTATTTCCCTTGCCTTTAGGAAGGTTCTTGTAATTAAAACCCACAGCAAACATGGAGGCATCAACTTTATCGTAGTTACTAAGTCCCACCAGATAGGTAACCTTCACTTTTTCAGGAAAAACTTTTAATCGGCTGCCTTTTGGGAGGTTTTTTACAGTAACCGGAATTTCAATGCTGCCTTCTGTATATTTTTCAACGGGCACAATAATCTTAACAGTTTCAGGCGAAAAAATAACAGCCTTTGAGTTTTCCGGTTTAGCAAATCCAATGTTTACCTGCTGTTTTTCGCTAACATCTTTCAATGTTAATTTTTCTGTTTGTGCAAACTGCATTTTTTCAACTATGTTTTTCGGACCCACCACATTCACAAATTCGGGGTCTGCTTTTATGCTATCCATCAACCCGTATTGCTTTTCCAGTGTCAGACTTATTTCAGGTTTTACGCGCAGTTTGCGTTTCAGTTTTTCGGCAAAGTCAACATAAATAGTGTCGGGCGAAATATGCAGTACTTTTATTTTATCGCCCAGTTGTGACGAGATTTTTTCAAGTCTGTTATTTGTAAGTGTGTAATTGTTTCCGTTTAGTTCGCGCAGTTTTGATGAAGGAATTTCAAATGTAATGGGTTCGCTGTATCCTTTTATTTTATACCAAAGCAAATTAAATCCTACTGCATTTACCCGTGCTGTAATTGTTTCGGGCAAATTATTTGTTACCACTTTGCTTTTAGGAATTCCATTGTATGTAACCGGGAAAACAATGTCAGTATCATATTTATCGCTTAGGGTAATTAACAGCCAGAGTAAGCACGAGAGCAGGAGACATACAATGTAAATACCCAATTTACGGTTGAGCTTCAGTTCTCCGTTGCTTACTAATCTTTGAAAAAAACTTTTTGGCGTATCGCTCACTTCATTTTAATTGTGCGCTAAAGATAGAAATTTGAAGTGGAATGTGTTTGAGTGTTCATTTATTCATATTGTGCTTTCCGGCCGTTTTTGCTTGCTCCCTTTTTTCTGTGTTTTGGTGCAAAAAGTTTATAACCTGTTTTTGTGTTTTGGTTAATAACAATGTAAGTGAAGCCTAACTGTGGCTTCTTGCCGGTTTATAACCTGTTCATAACCGGTGCGAAAAACGTGAATAAGAATGCCTGCAAAATATTGACTTTACTTATCTCACGGTTGTATGTTTGCATCAGCAGTTGAGAGATAAAAAGGTCGGCAGTAAAAAGCCGGACGATTGAAAAAAGTTCTTTGTAAAAAGTGTTAGTTTCAACAGTTAGTATCAAGACCGTAAAAATCGCAAGATTTGAGCGGTGAGACAAAACAGAAACAAGGCGTAAATCCATGCAATAAGGGACAAAGCCGATAAGTTTATTCCACTTGTGTTGCCGGTAATGGTAACGATAAAGGATAAACGAAGGGACAGGGTTAGCAATGACCTTGTAAATGATGCAAGACTTCTAAAACCGCGCAAGCGGAAAGCAAGATATAACCTGATGAACTGTAAACTGCGGTTCCGGAACAGCTACGGCTGTATCGGTAGCTAAAAGGGTAAGTGTTTGCAAAAACACTTACCCTTTTCTGTTTTAATCTGTTTAGTTTTATAAAACCGGTTGTACATCCACAACCGATTCAATTACATTCTCAATATTATCAGGAACCAGATTCAGGAAATCATATCCTGTCTGGGTTTCAATATAATCAACCGAAACACGGTAATAGTCCCAATTATGTGTATTTACTGTCTGAGTATTCGGCATGTCAACAGCAATAACTCTTGTAGCTGTTGAAACTCTGTTTACATCATTGTTTCCTACCGGTAAAATAAGCATTACTTTCCAGGTGCGTGCAGGCACATTTATTTTCCCATTGGCAATTATGTAAGTAACACCACCGTTGCTGCCTGTACCCCCTGATCCATAACCTCCTGCGATTATATAAACCTCATATCCCAACGTGGTTAAGGTGCGGCCATAGGTTTCCAGACCAAGCCATGTTCTTTGATTATTATTAGGTGACTGAGGCATAATGTTGGTCATCAGAAATGTTGCCTGATTATCAGAACTGCTGCCACCACGGTCTTCTGAATTGCACATATGTCCGCGGTCAAATCCGGTATTGGTATAATTAGATGATGTGGCTTTGAAAAATGTAGAAGGCAGAGTGTTGTCAGAAGTAAAACAATCGCAGCGCGGAGCAGAACCTAGCCACGCAGCGCTCAAATGCCAGCTTACCCAGTTTGCTTCGCCTTTTGAGTTATTGTAAGAAAGTGCATATTGTGATTTAACCAATAAATAGTTGTTTGGCATATTGATATCTGTAACTGCATTGCTTGGATTTCCCATTCCCATATTGTTATCGCGTGTAGGAACAGGAATATCTTCCTCTACCGAAATGTTGTCAATATTCAATCTTCCTCCGGTTAATTTGCGGATTTGGAAACGTACATTACCGCTGTAGGCCATAGTGAAGCTGGCAGCAGATAGAGTAGTAGAACTTGTTGTTATTGTTGAACCTATTTTAGTCCAGGTGCTGCCGGAATTGGTGGAGGCATATAATTCCCATGTGCTGGCAGCATCGGTACCGTAAACGCCATGGCTTATAGTAACCACCGATGCTCCGTTGGTTAAATTAAAATTCATGGTCAGCATTCCGGTAGTTTGAATGCGTGCAGATTTTAAACCTGATTTTCTGTCGGAAGTGGATGTGCCGATGAGCGCATTGTTAAAATTCCAACTGCCGGTTGAAAGTATTACATCTGCAGTGGTATAACTTGTTTTGCTGCCGGCTTCTATAGTTTCAGGAAAACCTGAGTATACAGGAGCGTAAGCATGGATAGGAGCATCCTGAATTGGTTCAGGTTGTTCATCTTTCTGACAGGATGAAAAGGTAATTATAAAAGCAAATGCAAAAAGGTATTTTAACTTTTTCATATTGGTTTATTAGTTAATATTCAAAACCTCTTCTATTTGTTTTTAATAATTTTGAAAAGGCGCGCGAAAGTAATCATTTTAACATGCCAATTGTAAAAAATGGCATGCAAATGGTTGTTATTGTTCTTTGGATGTAAATTCCAGAGAGAGCGAATTCACGCAATATCGTAATCCTGTTGGTTTAGGACCATCATCAAATACATGCCCGAGATGTCCGTCACACTTAGCGCATAAAATTTCAATGCGCACCATCCCGAAACTCAAGTCGCGAACTTCTTTTATTTTTTCCTTGTCAAGTGCCTCAAAAAAACTTGGCCAGCCGCAACCTGAATCAAATTTGGTGTCTGATGAGAAGAGCGGACTTCCGCACCCTGCGCATACATACATACCTTTTTCTTTGTGTATATTGTATTTTCCTGTAAACGGACGTTCGGTTCCTTTCTTGCGCAAAACATCATATTGTTCAGGAGTTAATTCTGCTTTCCATTCAGCATCTGTTTTCTTTATTTTCTCTTCCATTTTTTTTCTAATTCTGTTTTACTTTGTTTGTCAAAAAAAATTAACTTCGCTGCAAAATTACTCACTTTAAAATTTAACCACATGGCAAGTTACGAACTCACCGGCAGATTAGTTGAAAAATACAACGAACAGAAAGTTACAGACAGTTTCCGCAAACGCGAGTTTGTTGTTGAAACCCGCGAATCAAAGAACGACAGAGAATTTATTGAGGCAATTAAGTTTCAGTTAACTCAGGACAAATGTGCTCTTTTAGATAATGTTAACCTTAACGAAGATGTGAAAATAACTTTCAATCTGCGCGGCAGACGTTATGAAAAAGATGGCAAAGTAAGCTACTTCACCAATCTTGAAGCGTGGAGAGTTGATTCACTGAGCAAAGGAAATTCAGCACCTGCTCCTTCACAGCAGCAATCATCGCAACCAATGGAACAGGTTGCAAGCAATTCAGCACCTGATGATGATCTGCCATTCTAAATGATAATATTTATTTGCAGGCTTATTTTTAAGCTAACAGGCTGGACATTGAATAATAAAATGCCCGGTAATATTGATAAGTGTGTGATGATTGCCGCACCGCATACCAGCAACTGGGATTTGGTTTATGCTTTAGCAGCTTATGATATGATGGGAATTCCCATGCGCTTTACCTTGAAAGATCAACTGATGAAATTTCCCTTCAATTTGATTTTTAAACCGGTTGGCGCAATAGCAATTGATCGCAGACCAAAGGTAGCAGGTGGACAACGTAAAAGCATGGTGGAAGCAATGACTGACCTTTTTAATGGACGCGACCACCTGAATATTATGGTTACACCTGAAGGCACCCGTTCATTGAATAACAAATGGAAAACCGGTTTTTATTATGTAGCCTTAAATGCTAAAGTGCCAATTGGTTTGGGATATCTTGACTATAAAAACAAAGTAGCTGGAGTTGGTGGATTGGTTTATCCATCGGGCGACATAAAAAAGGACATGAAAATAATCATGGACTTTTACAGAGATATAAAGGGGCAACATCCGGAGAAGTTCAGCATAGATGCTGAATATGCCTGATTATTATTTAGAGAAAAAATTAACTTCAGTAATCTGTATTTTTTCATATGTTTGCGTAAAACATATTATTAATGGTACTCTTTCTTTTCAGGCTTTATGGCTTTAAAATAATTACTCCTGAAAACCTGCATCTGAAAAAGGCAGTAGTGGTAGCCGCACCACACACCAGCAACTGGGACGGGATTATAGGATTTGCTTATTACGATATTGTAGGCATAAAAATTCGCTTTACCATTAAAGACAGTTATATGAAATTTCCGCTCGGACTTATATTTAAACCTATGGGAGGAATAGCCATTAATCGCAACCCGAAAGAAAAAGGCGGTGATAAAAAAAGTATGACACAGGCAATGATTGATTTATTTGCAGAAAATGATGAATTAAATTTACTGGTAACACCCGAAGGCACCCGCAAAAAAGTAACCAAATGGAAAACCGGTTTTTACTATGTTGCTCTTGGTGCAAAAGTGCCAATAGCACTTGGATACATGGATTTTAAAAAGAAAGAAGCCGGCATTGGTAAAGTAATTTATCCATCGGGTGATATACATAAAGACATGCGTGAAATCATGGATTTTTATCGCAACATACAAGGTCGTCATCCCGAAAGATTTAGCCTGGATTTAGATTACGCATAAGTTTCTGCGCTAGACATTGTTGATTGAAAAAATAATCTTAGTTTTGAGAAAAAGGTATTAGTTTGCTCTATGAATTCTATTCTTGCTAAGATTGTAACCGATACCATTCTGCAAAAGAAAAGGCAGAATGCAGGAAAGCAGGATGCTTACTCGCAGTTTGAATTAGCAAAGGGTCTAAGGGAACTACGTATTAATGTAGTTAATTTTTTTAAAGATATATTTCTGGTTACGGCCGGAATTTTTTCAGCCGGTTTCGGGTTAGAAAGTTTTCTTATTCCCAATAACTTTATTGATGGTGGCGCCACTGGTATTGCATTGCTGCTTGCCGGCATTTTTGATTTGCCTTTGCCGCTATTGCTTGTATTGATTAATATTCCCTTTCTTATTCTTGCTTATAATGTAATTAGTAAATCATTTGCAATTCGTGCGGCAATTGCCATTTTTTTTCTGGCACTGGTAATTGCTACCGTTCATTTTCCAGATATAACTCAGGATAAATTGCTGGTTTCTGTTTTTGGTGGTTTTTTTCTTGGTGCAGGAATTGGTTTAACTGTGCGTGGAACGGCAGTGCTTGACGGAACAGAAGTGCTTGCAATTGCATTGAGTCGCAAAACAGGATTAACCATTGGTGATATCATTCTGCTCATTAACATCGTAATATTTTCAACTGCAGCTTATTTTATTTCCATTGAAACGGCATTGTATTCCATCATTACCTATCTGGCAGCATCTAAAACATTAGACTTTATTATTGAAGGTATTGAAGAATATACAGGAATTACTATTGTATCAAGTCACAGTGAAGAAATTCGTGCAATGGTTACTGAAAAATTGGGGATGGGAGTTACCGTTTATAAAGGTAAACGTGGTTTCGGAAAAGATGGACTTCAGAACGATACCGATATTATTTTTACGGTTATCACGCGATTGGAAATAAGTAAACTGCGTACTGAAATTGAAAAGATTGATCCCAATGCTTTTGTGGTGATGAACAGCGTGAAAGATACTCGAGGAGGAATGATAAAAAAACGACCGTTTAAACATTAGCCATGAGTGATTCACAAAAAGTTGGCGAAGCCCTTGATGCCTATTTTGAAAAATACGGACTTGGTAAAGATGGCGGACTTGACAAGCCCTGGGGAAAAGTTAAAGTAGGCAGATTTTATATTCCTATTCCAAATCCGGAGTCACGTAAAAGAGCATTGGTTTTTCACGATATACATCATCTTGCCACAGGCTATTCTGCTGAGTGGAAAGGCGAATTCAGTATAAGCGCATGGGAAATTGGTTCTGGTTGTAATGACTACTATGCAGCATGGGTACTCGACCTTGGTTTGATGGCACTCGGCATTTGGATTTATCCTAAAATGGTTTTCAATGAGTTTGTTCGGGGAATGCGTTCACGCAATCTATATCATTACTTGCTTTCGCCTCAGGATGCAAAAAGCATGACCATTGCAGAACTGCGCAACTTTTTGGAAATTAAATCACCCGGTAACGAAAATCCCACTAACAAAGAGAAAATTGAATTTGTAAAATGGTGGTTTATTTCCTGGGTATTTTCGTTTGTATTATTTCTGTTACCGCTTCCGTTGATTGCGTTTGCAGTTTGGTGGTTATTCAACTAGTAAGCAGGAAAATATAAATAAGCGTTATTCAATATTAGTGTTCCTGATTCTAAATGGAAATACAACATTAAGTCTTCTGCTTTTTCTTTTTCGCAGCCGGAAAAAGTATGTTGTTAAGAATAAGCCTATAGCCCGGTGAATTTGGGTGCAGTGCTAAGTCTGTTGGAGGATCTCCAACAAAGTGTTGATAATCTTCAGGGTCGTGGCCACCATAAAAAGTCCATGTGCCGTTTCCATATGTTCCGTGAATATAACGCGCTTCATCCAATGCTTTGTTTTCACCCATTATCAGCACTTCTGATTTTATAAACTTTTTGTTGAAAGCAGTGCTTTGACCCATAAAGCCTTTAATGATTTGCTGATGGTTCTGGCAAAGCATAGTTGGGATTGGATCCCATTTTGCTGAGAAATCAAAGAGTGTGAAAAAGTCTGTATCTCTGCGCACTTTTGCTGCACGTGTTTGAGTAGCATCAATGTTTGAAAATTCGTATTCCATTGGATTCGTTTTCAGCGTGAAATCTTTGAAGGCAAAGGTTTGCGAAAAATCTAATTTTTTGTTGTAGTCTGTGGTTGTGCCATCACCATCAAACATGCTTTCGCAGATGTCTGAATTTTGCGCTGCCATTGCAATGTCATACGAATCGGTTGCAGAACACATGGTAAAAAGGAAACCGCCACCGGCTGTAAATTCTTTTATCCGTTGTGCAACTGCCAGTTTCATTTTTGATACTTTATCAAACCCGTGAGACTTTGCACTTGATTCAGAATAACGTACCTGTTCCTGATACCAGGGAGCATTTTGATAGGAGGCATAAAACCGTCCGTATTGTCCGGTAAAATCTTCGTGGTGCAGGTGCAACCAATCATAGAGCGGAAGTTTTCCATCCAGAATTTCATCGTCATAGATTACTTCGTAAGGAACTTCGGCATAGGTAAGAACCAATGTTACCGCATCATCCCAGGGTTGTTTGTTCTTGGGTGAATACACTGCAACTTTTGGAGCTTTCTCTAATTTAGCTACATCCATATTTACTTCCGGGTCGGCAATTTCCTGTAAGATAGAAGTTGCCTGCACATCGGCAATTATCTCATAACTTACTCCGCGAATGACACATTCGTTTTCAATGGTTTTGCTCTGCTTAATCATAAAACTACCGCCACGATAGTTAAGCAACCAATCTACTTCCACATCTTTAGTTAAAACCCAGTAAGCAATTCCGTATGCTTTCAGATGGTCTTTCTGCGATTCATCCATAGGAATAAGGATGTAGGCAGCGCGAAGACTTCCGGCTAACAATACAAATGCAACAATGAATAATATGCGTTTCATTTTCATAAAATACTAACGCAAATTTCGGAAAGAAATTGGATTAAACCGTGAATTCAATTAAAAAGGAGAAAGGTTATCGTCTTCCTCAATGTTATTCATTCGCGAAGATTTTGTGGTAGTTGGTGTATTTACAAAATCAGTAGAATTTGAAATTCCAGCCTGCGGATCAAAATTGCCTTCGTAATCATTGTTTGCAAATTTTGCAAGACGGTCAATAAATTTCAGGCGCACATCTTCCAGCGAACCGTTACGGTGTTTGGCAATAATAACTTCGGCTTGTCCTTTTGAAGGGTCGCCATTTTCAAATTCTTCCAGTTTGTAATACTCAGGACGGTAAAGGAATAATACTATATCCGCGTCCTGCTCAATTGCTCCTGATTCACGTAAGTCAGAAAGTTGCGGACGTTTGTTTCCTGTTCTGGTTTCAACCTGACGACTTAACTGCGAAAGCGCAATAACCGGGATTTCAAGTTCTTTGGCTATACTCTTAAGTGAGCGCGAAATCATACTTATTTCCTGTTCACGGTTTCCGTTTTTGCTGTCGGTACCTGATTGCATCAACTGAAGATAGTCGATGATAATCATAGAAATATCATGCTGAGTTTTCAATCTGCGGCATTTTGCACGTAGCTCAAAAATAGAGAGGGCAGGAGTATCATCAATAAAAAGCGGAGCATCTGCAAGCGGTGTTATTTTCGATTGCAGTTGTTGCCATTCGTGACTTTCTAATTGTCCGCGTCTTAGTTTATCTGCAGGTAATTCTGTTTCGCTGGAGATAAGCCTGTTCACCAGTTGAATAGATGACATCTCTAACGAAAACAAGGCAATCGGCTTTTTAAAATCAACGGCAATGTTACGCGCCATGGATAATACAAAAGCCGTTTTACCCATACCCGGACGGGCAGCAATAATTACCAGATCTGATTTTTGCCAGCCGGCAGTAACACGGTCTAAGGCAGTAAATCCGGAAGGAACACCGGTTAAATGTCCGTCATTGTTTTTTGCTTTTTCAATTTCTTTAATGGCTTCGTATAACAACGAACTCATTTTGTCGTAATTCTTGCGGATGTTACCTTCTGCAATTCCGAATAAATTACTTTCGGCTTTATCCAATAGGTCAAATACATCGGAAGTGTCTTCAAAAGCCTCGTTATAAATTTCACCCGAAACGCGAATCAACTCGCGTTGAATGAATTTTTGAGAGATAATTCTGGCATGAAATTCAGCGTTGGCTGAAGAGGCAACGCGGTTGGTAAGTTTGGTTATATAATAAGGTCCGCCAACCAGTTCAAGCTCACCGGTTTTCTTTAATTGCTGTGTAACTGTTAATATGTCAACCGGCTGCGATTGTTCAAAAAGTTTCATGATGGCACTGTAAATTTTCTTGTGCTCATCTCTGTAAAAACTTTCTGGTTTCAGTATTTCAATAACATCTGAAAGTGCATCTTTTTCAAGCATTAATGCACCTAATACAGCTTCTTCTAAATCAATAGCCTGTGGCGGCAGTTTTCCCTGTTCAATGCTCGGGAGTTGCCCTGTGGACTTGGTTTTTCGTAATGTTTTTATTTTATCGCCTATTTTTTCCATGCTGCAAATATAGCTGCAAAATGCACCTTGATTTTTAGTCTTAGCTGTTTATATTTTCAAACAAATCCAAGACTATTATTTTCCTGAAATTGTTTGTCGAAAAATCTTAGTGTTGGTAAGCCCTTCATTTCCAATTCGGGGTTATTAACATTTAACTAACAGGTTACACACAGATTATGAACCTAAAATTAAACATTAATTATCAGGCACCGAAATTTTGGATTGCTTAGTTTTAAACAAGCAGATTTTATTCACCTTTGCAGGTATAAATACCTAAACAATGAAAGATCTTTTAGTGAAATATGCCGGTTATAACCTTTGGGCAAACGAACGCATTGCAAATGTGTTGAGAGGATTAGATACTTCCATTTTGTATAAAGAAATTCCGAGCAGTTTTAACTCTGTCCGCAAAACGGTTTTTCATATCTGGGATGCTGAATACATTTGGTTGCAACGTATGCACGGACAGTCATTAACCGACTGGCCAAGCAAGCAATACGGTGCAGAAACACCGATTAATAAATTTCTGGAAACCTCACAAGCGTTTAAAAAATTTGTGGAGCAATTAGCTGAAGCAGATTTTACTGGCGACTGCGTTTATAATAACCTGAAAGGAGCTGAATACCGCAACCCGCGAAATGAAGTCTTTCAGCACATTTTTAATCATTCTACTTTTCACCGCGGGCAGATAGTTACCATGTTGCGTAATTTCGGAGTTACCGAACTTCCGGCAACTGATTTTATTTACTACACCCGAAGTAAATAATTAATAAAGCCCGCTCCCCACACAACAAGGGAACGGGCTTTACCCAACTAAACACACACTATTTTATAACGGTAAACCGTTTGCTTACTGTTCCTCCTTCAGTAGAAATCCGTAAGAAATAAATGCCTGCTGCTAAATCGGAAACATTGATGGTAGATGTTGGATGCTGGATGTTAGAAGTTGGAGTAATCTGTTCTCCTATGGTATTTAAAATATCCAATTTCCAGCCTCCAACTTCCAGCTTCTGATCAACAGAAACTGTCAGTAATTCTCTTGTTGGATTAGGGTAAACGCTGATTCCTGCTTCAAGACTGTTAAGCTCATGCACCGAAATACCAAGGTTGGTAACAACAATGGAATCATTCTGAATACCTAACTGTACTTCATCCTCATTATTGCGGATGAGTTTAACATCGGTTATGTACAGGTCAAGAGTTTGGTAAAGTGTTTCTTTTCCGCTCAGGTTATCAATAGTTATAAAATTAAGTTCGCCAATGGTTCCGTGTCCCGAAATATTCTGGTGGTCAATGCGTGTTAAGGCTACATCCATCATACCCTGTGCATGGAAATTTTTGCGGATAGAAATTGCATTCAATCCGTGAACACCAAACCATGAGTTGTTGAAATTTATTCCCATACTGTTTGTCTGCAGTAAATCAGGATTGTAATGCACTGTAAAACCAATTCCGTAAACATCGTTTGCAGGCACTGTGTCGGTTCCAAGATTAACCGGAACTACCACTGAAGTGCCTGTTAACACGGTGTCAACAGGAGCAGTAAGGTAAAGCATAGGATCATTATCAGAGCGGGTTTCTATACCGTTGAAGCTGTGGATTGAGCCGTAATTCTGAATAACTGCAAGCGTGTCGTTCACATCAATAACAGCGTCACCGTTGCAGTCAATGTGTTTGTAATCCACACCCGATAAAAGTTGTTGTCCCCATGCAGGTGAAGCTTCGGGTTGCCAGTTTATGGTTGCGTTTGGTCTTAATAAACCGTTTGTTCCGTAACCAATTCCTATGGTCAGCAAATCCATGTTGTGAGCCTGTCCGTCAGCATTTGCATCACCGGGCCAAACAGAATCTGTTTCGCAGGCAACTACATTAAATAAGCTGGTTAGCGCACCGCAGCCCGGGAAGTAGGCATAACCAAAATAGGTTCCCGGATTAATTACGTTAATGGTTTGGGTATAAAGATTAAGTCCTGAACCATTGCCTTGCGGGTCGGTATAATACTGCCAGTAATATTGTGTAGCACCCGGACCAAAGTCAAGTGTAATGCTGTCGCCACATACTTCAAACGTGTCAACTATAAAGGTGTAAGAAGTAACCACAACATCGTCTGAAGAAGAACAACCGGTGTTTACATCGGTAACGGTAACTGTATATTGTACATTGTTAACCATGCTCGCCACCGGATTAGCTATGTATGGATTATCCAATCCTGTTGACGGGCTCCATTGATAGAAATAATTTCCGGGAACAGTGGGTGTTGCATTTAGATGAGCCACTCCCTGACAGGCAAAAATGCTGTCGGGATATTGAGGCTGACCATTTGGTGATTGACAAGATACCGCAGCTTCAAAACCACCAAGTACAATGCTGAAATCACTGGTGAATTTGATGGTAAGCGCACCTGTAGGATTATTAGTCAGGTTGGCTGTAATAGTTCCTATTGATAGCGAACCCGAAGCAGGGCCATACAATATAGTTCCGCTTGCGCTGTTGTTATTGTAAATAGTAATGAAATCATAATTGGTTTCAGAGTTGAAGTAAGAGAAATTGAGGCTTGTTACATTTCCCTGTGTTGCCGGATACACAGTGAAAGCCAGGTTTTCATTATTCTGGTAATTTCCGTTTGGCCCGCCTGAGTCATAAAGCGTGCCGCCACAACTGGTAATGTTTGAGCCGTTATTGATATTCCATTCTTCCACATTGCTGTAATATGCTGTAATGTTTACATCAAAGCCATCGTTAATGGTAATGGTTTGTGTCATTACGGAAGTACAGCCGTTTACATCAATAGTAGTAAGTGTTACTGTATATGTACCTGAACTGTAATAATGATAAAGACTTGGAAGATTTGAATTAAATGTGCTGCCATCACCAAAATCCCACATGTATACAAAACATTGTGCTGATGCATTTGCATTAAATAAAACAGAGTCGCCACAAGCCCATGGATTGCTTTGATAATTGAAATCATTGTAACAGGTTTGTTCGCAAGGCAAAACCGTATAATAATTTGAAGTAGTAGGGCAACCACCAAACCATGCGTAAGCAAAATAGCTTCCGGTATCACTCACAGTTATGCAGTTTGTTTGTTCGCCTGTAGTTGTCCACATATAGTTGAATGCGCCTTCCTGCAAACACAACTCAACAGTTGAGTTACACAGATACACAGTGTCGTTTACCGGATGGATATAATCAAGGCATACTGTATCCATATCATAACAACCGTTAGCATCAGTAGCCGTTACTATGTAGCAAATAGGTCCCTGAACAATAACACCAGGATTGGGAATATTTGTATTGCTTAAACCTGTTGATGGAGTCCATTGGTAGGTATATGTTCCAGTTCCGCCATTTGCAGTAGCATTCATTTGATAGGTCCCCGGCTGGCACAAGTTAAAATCGTTGCCGGCATTAACAGTAACAGGAGTTCCACCTTGAATTAAAATTGTATTACTTGAAGTTGCCGTGCAGCCATTTACATCAGTAGTAGTAAGTGTTACAGTGCGGCTAACACCCATTTCGGGTGGATATAAATGATAAACAGAGGGGAAGGAGTTTGTTTCAATTTGTCCGTCACCAAAATCCCATGTCCAGTTTACAATTTGTGTTCCTCCTGTTCCTGCAAATAAAACAGAGTCACCGCAAGCCCAGGGATTGTGCTGATAAGTAAAAACGTTAAAACAGTTTGTGTTGCATGGTAAAACATGGAAGGTCTTCAGCACTGTGCCGCAGCCTTGATAATAACCATAACCAGTATAGGTTCCTGAAGTGCTTGTAACAATTCCTGCAGTAGTTGAACCATTAGACCAGTTATAATATTGCGCACCTGTTGGCAAAAGAAGATATGCCTGACTGTTACAGAGGTATACAGTATCGTTGCTTGAAGGACCAGATAAAGCAGTTACAACTATTGTATCTAGTGATGTGCACCCGTTTACATCACTTGCCCATACCCAGAAAGTTCCGTTATAAACATTGCTGAATGTTTGAGATTGCAATGTTGGATCTGAAAAATACGATTGAGGTTCCCACAGGTAGGTGTAGTTTCCGCTGCCACCTGTTGCCTGTGCCGTAGCGGTATAGCTGCCGTTGCAGATAACGGTATCCTCTCCTGCATAAACTGCAATATTTTGAGTGATTGGAGTTATCTGAATATTGGAATTAGCAGTACAATTATTATTATCAACAGTAGTTAGCACAACATAAAGTGGTTGGTTTCCACCAGAATAATTCAACCAAACATTCGGTTGGTTAGGAAGAAATCCGTAACCTGAAACATACCATTGCCAGGATGTAATTTGAGAGTTTCCTGTTCCATAAAGAAGTATTGAATCTCCTGAACAATATGGATTATGCTGAAAAGTAATTTGGTTAGCGCAATTGTTATTACATGGAAGAACAGTAAAAAAATCATATAAACTGCAATTCGGATAAACTCCGTATCCGGAAATTTGCCCGGTTCCAGTGTAAACAATTCCTTGGGTAGTAGCTCCGTTTATCCAATGATAACTGAATGCTCCGGGCGCTAGCTCAAGATAAGTCTGGTTGTTGCAGGCATAAACAGTATCAAAATGATCGAGCGTATTTACAGCGGTAATATTAATCGTATCAAGTGTTTCGCAGCCTTGTGCATCTGTTACCCAAAGCCAGAAAGTTTCATTATAAACATTAGAAAAAGTTTGATTGGCCTGATTTGGATTAGCAATTTCATTTGCTGGTTGCCACTGATATGTGTACGGTCCGGTTCCGCCTGTTATTATTGGGTTAATGGTGAAATTCCCATTGCATATAACTGTGTCTTGTCCTAAATCAACACTAAGGTTATTATTTAATGGTGTAATTGTCATGCTTGAATAAGCTGTGCAATTATTTGCATCAATAGTTATCAGCTCAACCAACTGCGGTGTGTTTTGTGTAAGCACTAACCATTCGGTTGAACTGGTGCTGAAAAAATTAGGGCTTGCATACCATTGCCATGAAACAATTTGACCACTACCTGTGCCTGCAAAGAAAATGCTATCCCCACCACAATATGGGTTATGCTGATAGGTGAAAAGATTCCAAGCATTACTGCATGCATCTTCACAAAGTCCTACAAAAAACTGGCTTGTAAGAACGCCACAACCTTGAGTATATTCAAGTGCTGTGTAGGTTCCAGGCTGAGTAACTGTAATGCTTTGTGTTGTTTGGTTAAGTTGAGTATAGTTTCCAAGTGTATCCAAAAAATTAAGCCATTGATAGGAAGATCCGGGGCCAAGGTTTAATGTTGCGCTGTTATTGGTACACATGTAAACACTGTCACTGCTGGCGGTATAAGATGTAACAATAACATTATCAACTGCTGTGCAGCCATTGGCATCTGTAACAACCAGTGTGTATTGCTGATTAAAAACATCTTCAATTACCGGATTGGCAATGTTGGGATTACTCATTCCGATAGGAGGTGTCCAGTAATAAGTAAAGGGTGCTTGTCCTGTTGGTTGAGGATTGGGAATATATGCGCCCTGACAGACTGTAGTATCAGAAACACCAATTTCAACCGAACAGTTTG
>CANJWH010000026.1 GCA_947478465.1 Bacteroidota bacterium | reverse complement strand
AGATTTAATGATTTTGAATGACCATATCAATCTATTTCCTGATAATCCTTTGATAGGAAGAAACTACAAAGAATTGGGTCCGCGCTTTCCGGATATGAGCAAAACGTATGACAAGGAACTGATTAAAAAAGCAGTAGAAATTGCCGTCCAAAAAGGTATAAAAGTACAACAAGGTGTTTATGCAGGTCTTACAGGTCCTTGTTTTGAAACACCTGCTGAATATAAATATATAAGAATCATTGGAGCAGATGCAGTAGGAATGTCAACAGTGCCGGAAGTTATTGTTGCAAGGCATGGTGAGATGCGTTGTTTTGCAATGTCAATTATTACGGATCTTGGTGTGGAGGGAAAAATAGTTGAAGTAACCCATCAGGATGTTATTGAAGTTGCAGCAAAGGCAGAGGTTAAAATGACACAAATAATGAAAGAACTGGTTAGTAATCTGTAAAATGGTAAATGACATTGTTTCTGTATTGAAATTAATAATGAAAAACGTATTTCTTTTTCTTCTATTTCTATTTCTGAACTGTCAATTCTCTTTTGCACAGGAAACCTCTGAGGATTATTACATCCAGGGTTTTTTGGCTTATAATAAAGGCAATAATGAACTTGCGTTGAAGCATTACAACCACGCTATTGAGCTGAAAGCCGATTATTTTGAAGCATATTTTGCCCGGGCAAATGTGAAGAGTGAATTGGGTTTTCATCAGCAGGCAGTTTATGACTACGATAAAGCAATTGATATTAAACCTGATTTTGTAAAGGCTTATAATTACCGTGGATATGAATATTACATTTTAAAGGAATACAAGTTTGCTATTCAGGATTACAACAAAGTTATTTTCTTGAAAGCAGATTATCCTAATGCTTATGTCAGCCGAGGAGATTGCAAGTTTATGCTTAATGATTTTCCCGGAGCAGAAGCCGATTACAACAAAGGTCTGGAATTGAAATCTGATTTTGCAGAAGCCTTTTTCGGTAAAGGAAATATTTACATGAAGCAGAAAACTTATGACAAAGCAGCTGCAGAATATACCAGCGCACTTGGTATTAATTTGAAATATCATGAGGCACAGAATGCCCGGGGTAAAGCATATTTTTATCAAAAACTTTACAAAGAGGCAGAGAAAGATTTCAGTGAAGCAATTAAACTTAAACCTGATTTTGCTGAAGCATGGTACAATCGTGCAAATGCCAAATCAGCAGCTGATAATAAACCTGAAAAAGGATGTAAGGACTGGACTAAAGCTGCAGAACTTAAATACCAGGCGGCTGCAGATTCTATGGCCGTACATTGTGTAGATAAGAAAAAAGAAGAAAAAGCAGAAGAGAAAAAAGAACCTGCAAAAGAGGAAAAGAAAGAGGAGAAGAAGGAAGACAAGAAAGAGAAAAAAGAAGATAAAGCGACTAAACCTGAATAGTCGTAATAATAAAACCTCAAAAATTTTATCAGTATTTTTACCTTGTCTAATTAATTAAGACAGCGTATGCAGCATTTGCCTTTAGCAGAAAATATGCGCCCTACAGGGCTTGACGATTATATCGGGCAGAAACATCTGGTTGGTGAAAATTCAACGCTGCGTAAAATGATTTCAACGGGATTAATCCCGTCTATGATTTTTTGGGGACCTCCAGGCACAGGAAAAACAACGCTTGCAAATATCATTGCAAAATCACAAAATCGTCCGTTTTATACGTTGAGCGCAATTAGTTCTGGAGTAAAAGATGTACGAGAAGTGATTGAAAAAGCAAAAGAGAATAATCTTTTCAGTAAGGGAAATCCGATTTTATTTATTGATGAGATTCATCGTTTCAGTAAAGCACAACAGGACTCATTGTTAGGTGCTGTTGAAAAAGGAACGGTAACATTGATTGGTGCTACAACTGAAAATCCTTCGTTTGAAGTTATCCCAGCTTTGCTTTCACGATGTCAGGTTTATATTCTTAAACATCTGGAGAAAAATGATTTGATTGAATTGATTGAACGAGCGGTGCAGTATATCCAAAAAGAAAGAGGTATAAACATGCAGGTTCAGGAAAGCGAGGCCATCATGCGGCTTTCCGGAGGTGATGCACGAAAGCTGCTGAATATTATCGATATTCTTTGCGGTTCAGGAAAAAAAGAAATTACTGTTACTAATGAGTTGGTAACCGAAACCATTCAGCAAAATATTGCGCTCTATGACAAAGTCGGAGAAATGCACTACGATGTTATTTCGGCTTTCATAAAAAGCATTCGAGGTAGTGATCCCAATGCAGCTGTGTATTGGTTAGCACGAATGATTAATGGGGGAGAAGACCCTTCATTTATTGCCAGAAGATTGTTGATTTTAGCTTCGGAAGATATTGGTAATGCAAATCCTACTGCATTGGTTATTGCCAACAATTGTTTTCAGGCGGTAAATGTGATTGGATATCCCGAGTGCAGAATTATTCTTTCGCAGGCTACCGTTTATCTTGCTACTTCGCCCAAAAGCAATTCTACTTATATGGCTATAAATAATGCGCAGGCTGAAGTGGATGCAACTGGTCATTTGCCTGTTCCTTTGCATTTGCGTAATGCACCTACTAAACTGATGAAAGATATTGGCTATGGTGCAGACTATAAATACTCACACGAATACGAAAATAATTTTTCGGGACAGGAACATTTGCCTGAACAAATTGCCGGAAAAATATTTTACGAGCCGGGAAATAATCAAAGAGAGCTGCAAACCCGCGAGTGGTTAAAAAAACTCTGGAAAGAGCAATACAATTATTGAACTAAAGGAGCAGCTTCTTTCTGTTTCTTTTTTCGGATAAACATATTTCTGAAAAACTCCTCAAAAGTGTTGAACTCTTGCCGGTATGAAATACCTGCGCCTTGTGTGTAAGGCGAGTTTGCTGTAACAACGTTTATTCCATTGGTTTTATTGAAAGCACGTACACGGAATTTTCCATCATCTGTAATTTTATATTCCAAACTAAAGTCGCCCAGAATATTGCTGTTAGAGGAAGCGCTTTGTCTGTTGGTAACACCTACGTTTCCGTCAAAAACAACTCGGTTGTTAAATAATTGAGTTGAGAAATAGGCCTGAATTTCATCTCCTGTCAACGTGTTTCCTGTTCTGTAATTTACTCCCAGATCAAAATCATCGCTGATGCGTGAAAGCCAGTTGCTGAGCTGGTTTGAGAGTAGTTCTGTTGAGTTAGAGCTAAGCGCTCCGCCAACATCACGATTTCCCTGAGATGCAAAACGGTTTAGCACCAGCAAACTAAAAATCTGTCTGTTCATCTCCTGTTCAGTAGTTATAGCACTTTTCAATGCTGTTTTGGTATTCTGATCTGAGTTAGGCAAATCGACACCAAAATTGATTGTCGGGTTCATAAGCTTATCGGTCATCTTCATCTGACATTCAACAAGTACACGCTTGGTTGAGTCTGTTACCGGAATAATTTCACCAAGTGATGTGCGCACTTTGTAGGCAGCCTCAAGATTAATATCTGCATCATATGGGTCGCCACTCCACTTAATAGTACCACCTTGTTTAACTGTAAATTTTTTATTAATCACATTCTGCAATGTGAAAAGGTAATCGCCTTCATCAATCACATAATCGCCATACATGTTAAATTGTCCAAGTGTATTGATGTTCATCTGAATATTCCCGTTTCCACGCCCTTTAATAATATCACCAATTTGCGGGTCAAAAATTATTTGTACCAGAGCATCAGGCGTTACTTCCAGATCAAAATTGAGCTGAATATTTGCCGAAGCAGCTTTCTTTTCTGCAACTACTTTAATCAGGCTGTCTTTCTTGCTGACAAATGTTACAAAATCGGCACCGCTAACATTACTTGCACCAAAAAGAGGAATGTTAAACTTTGTGCCCTTATCAGTGGTGGCAGCAATATCCATCACAATTTTCTTGAATGTGCCTTTGAATTTCATCAATCCCGAAGCATATGCAGTGCCGTAATAGAGTGAGTTCATACCTGCAGTTGTGTTGAGGAATAGCATGTCATTTGCCTGTAAGGTTGCTTCAAACCGAAAGTTTTTAAACTTGTCGTGCATCAATCTTCCATTCACAATTCCAATTCCGTCATTGATGTCGCGCAAACGCAAAACCGAGTTGTCTGAAACATAATCGTGCAACTGAAGATTGTTGATGATAAAAGCATCTTTGATTACATCCACATCACCAGTAAAGCTGTAATGTGTGTTGAGGTAAGCAATATCAAAATTTACTTTTTGCAAATTCAGCTTTCCGTTAATATCGGGATCTTTAGGTGTTCCTTTCAGTTTAACTTTTCCGCTGGCATAGCCTTTAAGGTTGCCCATTACAGCGCTGACATATTTGCTGAAAATACTTAGCGGAGTTTTGTCAAGTGAAAGATCAAAATCAAAACTGTCTTCCTTTTTTGCAGTGTAATATTTTCCGCTGAAATCAATAGCCGGAACAGCATCCCGCATGAGTTTTCCTTTTGCTTCAACTACTTTTGTAACATTGTCGTAAGCGCTGGACATAGCACCAGATCCAATGAGTTCATGATTTACGGTAAGCTCAGTAAAATTAAGGTCAGCTGTAAAAATTAAGTCGTGGCGAATATTGTTGAGCGAAGCTTTTCCGTCAATGTATCCGTCAAAGACAAATCCGTTTTTTTCGGTAAAGGAATTAAAGTTAGAAATATCAAACTGGCTGAATTTTACATCCAGTGGTTCGTTCATTTTTTTAGAAACTTTCCCGTCAACGGTTATACTTTGTTCGCGACTAAAGAATGTAAGGCTCTTGAAAGCGATGTCCACACTGTCAATACTTATCTTGTTGTCGGGGTTTACAGCCCATTGTTGGTCCTGAATGTAAATTTCTGAAGGCAGAATCCGAATATCAACTGTACCCTTCCCAAACTTAGCTGTGCCGCTGATATCTGCTGAGTTAAGCACTTTGCCATTGTTGTCCCAACGCACGTTATAGTCTAATTTGTCTAAGGCAATCTCTGCGTTTATTTCTAATTTTTTCAGGTAAATACTATCGGTAATATTTACTTTGTCAGAAGTAATTACAGCATGAAATTCATCACCTACAGATTTTGCTGAAATATTAATGTTATGAATTTTAACACTGTCAACAAACAATTCAGGAATATCACCTTTCAGCACAAAACTGCTGATGTTGGAATTAAAGCTTCCGTTCAGTTTTGCAGGTTTATTGAGGTGCAGTTTCGGAACAAATAAAAACTCCGGAAGTTCAGTGTTTTTTAATGTTATGTTGTATTCAAAAACTTCAGGCGTTTTTTCTGCGTCTTTGGTTTTGAAATCGGCTGCATAAGCCGGAAGATATTTTTGCATCAGCATATTAAATGCTTCCGGTAATTGACGGAATTTAAATCGTCCGGTAAACTCGGCATCAGCAATATCTGATAGTAAAGTAAGCGTGCGTTGCTTGTTATTGTCTTCCCGGATATCCAGTTCAAAATCATTAAATGCAAAGGTTCTGTCGCCTTCTGTATAAACACTTTTGCTGAGAAGAATATTTCCTATGCCGTTGTCTATATCATCACCGGTAAAATTGAATTTAAGGTCGGACGAAACAATAACACTGTCACGGTCTTTTAGAATGTGCAGGTTGCTGAGGTGAGCATCTTTTAGTTCGGCAGTAAAATCAACTACGGGCAGGTCTCCTGCTAAATTCACGTTTCCGTTAAAGGCAAGTTTTATATTTTCTTCGGCAATGTTAAGCTTACCATCAAAAATTTTGTTGGCAAACAAACCTTCCACGGTTATGTTTTTGTAGTTGTATCCATACAGGTCAATGCTGTTTACCGTGCCGTTTAGTTTTGTGTTGATGGTGTTTTTTTCAAAACCACTGCCGTTGATAGTTGCATTAAGCGATACTTTGCCAAGGTACTCTTCTGATTCTAAAAACCGGCCGATATTAAATTCGTTTGCCGAAAGTTTTCCTTCATAGGAGTAGGTATTTTTCTTAGGATCTTTGTTTAGTGAAATATCCGATGAAATGTTTCCGATTGCAGTATTGAAATTTCCGTACGCGGTAAAGCTGGTGAAGAATCCTGTAAAGCTGCCCTTGAAATTTATCTTACCCAGATAGCCAACGTTTTCGGGCATTTTAAGGTAGTTGCCTTTTTGAAATGGCGGTAACGGAATGCGGTTGAGGTCGGCACGGGTGGTGGTTAATTTTGATATGTTCAGGTGCAGAAAGGTTGCCTTTATGTCTGGCAAACCTTCCATTTCAACATTGCCCATAAAGTGAGTATTATCACCAAAACGGATGTCTAATTTTTTGCCTTTGATGTTGCGCACAGGGCCTGTAATTTTTCCTGTAACATCAATGGTGGTGGTCATTCCGCGCAGGGCAGGAGCAAAGTAAGCAATGTCGAAAAAACTTATGCGGCTGTCGGTAAGGTCAAGGCTCATATTCACCTTGTTCACGTAATCTAGAAAATCGCCCCAGCGCGAATAATTGAATTCAAGTTGTGTAACAATTTTACTAGAGGGTGTGGTAATGTGAAGGTCATCTATTTTTAATAACACTGAGCTTACTGTAGCTTTTCCCGAAAATTCCTGCAAAAGAAAACCACTTTGTTCAACACAGGTAAGGCTTTGCATATTGCCTTTTATGGTATCACCCACAATGCTGATATCGTCAAGGTCAATATTGATGTGTTTTACAAACAGGTGGCTGTAATCCATTCCCCATTCTTTGCGCGGTTTCAGTTGGTCGTCATACTGAAAGGCGGTTTGCCTTACGCGCAGTGCATTCACACCAATTGTCCAGGGAGCTGAAACTTTTGTGGTATCTTTCTTACCCAAAGCATCAATGATGAACTGAAGATTGAGTTTGCCTTTGTCTTCAGGATATTTGCGCAGGTAAACTTTTGATTCTTCAAGGGTAAGGCGGCTTACCTGCAGGTGACGTTTTTCAATGCCTACACCGGTAATGTTTGCTTTTATCTGCTCGGCATAGATAAGTGTATCGTGATGCAAATCTTCAATAAAAACACCTTCAAGAATAACGCTGTTAAAAAAACCGATGTCAACACCACGCACTGAAACGGTGACTCCGAATTTATCGGAAAAGTAGGAAGCTATATACTGGGTTAGTTTTGTTTGTACGCGGCTGCTGCGCAGGGCAAAGTATGCACCACCCAGCAGGAGGATAATTATCAGCAATGTAGCTGAAGATATTTTCAGTGTTTTTTTCAATACTTTTGAAGGCACTAATTACATGGATTGTTTGCCACTAATTACACGGATTAGCACTAATTATTTAACAACTGATTGTTTGACTTTATTATTTGCAAAATTAGGTAAATGAACACGAAGCCTATTATCATTCTCGGAATTGAATCATCGTGTGACGAAACAGCTGCCGCAGTGCTTTCGGATACCAATATTCTTGCCAACATCATAGCAGGGCAAGAGGTGCATAAAAACTTTGGTGGCGTGGTGCCTGAACTGGCCTCGCGGGCGCATCAGCAAAATATTATTCCTGTAGTGGACGAGGCAATGAAAAAGGCAGGTATAAAACGTGAAGACATTAGTGCAGTTGCCTTTACCCAAGGGCCCGGTTTGTTGGGTTCATTGTTGGTGGGCGGCTCTTTTGCAAAGGCTTTTGCGCAGGCATTAAATATTCCGCTGATTCCGGTTAACCACATGCAGGCGCATATTCTTGCTCACTTCATTGGTACAGGAGAAAAACCTTCGTTCCCTTTTTTGTGTCTTACCGTTTCAGGCGGGCACACCCAGATTGTGTTGGTGAAGGACTATTTAGAGATGGAAGTAATAGGCCAAACCACCGATGATGCAGCAGGTGAGGCTTTTGATAAGGCCGCAAAAATTATGGGACTGCCTTATCCGGGAGGGCCGCTGGTTGATAAATATGCTAAGCTTGGAAATCCTCTGCGCTACAAATTTCCGGAGGCAAAAATTCCGGGATATGATTTCAGTTTCAGCGGACTGAAAACGGCCTTCATGTATTTTATCCGCGACAACGGTTTGGATAATACCTGCACCACGCCCGAAGAATTTATCAGCAAAAACCTGAACGACATTTGCGCCTCACTGCAACATACCATTGTGCAAACATTGATGAATAAACTGAGGTTAGCCACAAAGGAGTTAGAAATTAGGGAAGTAGCTATCGCTGGTGGCGTTTCGGCTAACAGTGGTTTGCGCAATGCTTTGCTTGCCGAGCAGGAGAAGGGAAACTGGAAAGTTTTTATTCCGCCTTTTGAGTATTGCACCGATAATGCCGCCATGATTGCCATAACAGGACACTACAAATTTTTGAAAGGAGAGATTGCCGGAGAGGATACGGGCACAAAGGCACGGTTGTATTTTTAATTATAGAACGCAGATTATTATGATTATTAAGATTTGCGCTGATAAAATCCTAATTAATCCTAAGAATCATAATAATCTGCGTTCCATCAAGTCTGCCTTTTGTCTTTTTGTTTTTCTTTTTTGTGGCTCTTTGTTATATGCCCAACAATCGCAGAAAGATTCGCTGAAAGCATTACTGAAAACACGCCACTCGCCCAAGGCGCTTACGGTGTATAAAACCAATCCCTTCTCTATTTTGTGGGGACCAATACCCTACACTGCCGAGTATAAACTGAATTGCGAAATGGCTTTTGCTCCGCACAGCAGTTTTGTGGCAGGCGTTTCGTTTCTGGGTAAAAGTCCTTTGCTTTCGCAGGCCGAAAAGGCTACGCAGAACAACGGTACCAATAACTCGCAACCCAACTCGGAACTAAAGGTAAGGGGCTGGCGTTTTCAATTTGGCTACCGTTATTATTTAGGCAAACGCAAGGCTCCGCGGGGTTTCTGGTGCGGACCGCAATTGTCTTGGTCCAATGCTATTGTAAGTACCAAGAGCTGGAATGCTGCCAATCATTATCTGGAGGCCACGCATTTAAATGTAAATGCGCTGGCAGGCTATCAAATTATTATCCGCGACAAGGTGGCCTTTGATTTCTTTTTTGGATTGGGCTATAAAAAGAATACCTGGTGGGAGCATTATGCCGGCAAAAAAACGGTTATCCACGACTTTGATGATTTAACTCCGCTTTACAATAAGCCGGTGAAAATTACGCTGGGGGTTAACTTTGGGTTGGCGTTTTAGTTTGAGGCAAGTAGCCACTTAGCCAATTTGTTCTTAGCAAGCAGGTCCTCACTCCTTCACAAACCTTTATCAACTAATAAATTTCCAAAACACCGTATTCGCTGTCGTTGTCGGTGATGAAATCCGAAATTTCAGCTTTATGTTTATTTAGAATTGTTGCGATGTAACGGGTGCTTTGGTTACCAGTTTTCAGCAGTATTATTTTAGGAGGAAATCCTTTGCTTATGGACAGCAAATAAAAATCTTCATCGCTGGTAATAATGGAATACCCGTTTTGTAAAGCATAATCCCAAATGCTTTTATCTGATGTTGCCTGTGGCAAACCTGTAGTTGCTACATGTGTGATTTCAGGGAAATTGTTTTTTAGCAGGTTTACCAGGCGCCACGATAAATTCGCATCTATCAGTAGCTTCATGTTAAGCGGCTGATAGTTTGGTAAGCATTTCGCGGTGGGCAGCAAACGCAAGTGCAGCTCTTATATGCTCGTCTTTCAGTGAGGGAAAATCTTCCATAATTTCCTGTACACTCATGCCAGATGCCAGCCACTGTAAAATATCTACTACCGCAATGCGGGTATCTTTTATGCAGGGTTTGCCGAAACGTATTTCGGGGTTGATGCTGATGTATTGAAGAAAATCATTCATGGTGTTTGATTTTTTTACAAAGATAATGCTTTCGGTTTTATTTCTACTCCTTCACAAACCTCTTACTCAGTTTCTATTCTTTAGTGTATAAGCAATAGTTGTTCAATTTTCAGATGAACAAGTTGATTAGAATCATTTTATTCTCTGCTACCCGTCATACGTTTAAACTTTTATTCAGCACATTTTTGTGGTGCAAATCAGCAGGTCAGTTGCAGACTGATGATTGAAATAATTCCGCGCAGCCGAAAACGGAAACAAAGAGTAGGCAATAAAAAAACCAACATGAAAAAATTTATCCTTCCGCTTATTTTATGTTTTGTAATTTCAATTACAAATTCATTTTCTCAGGCACCTGAAAAATTCAATTATCAGGGTGTGGCGCGCGACATCAGCGGTAATGTGCTTGCTAACCAGAATATTTCACTTGAAATAAAACTTCACAGTTCAGCCGCTTTAGGTACTGTTGTTTATCATGAAACGCATTTTGTAACCACCAATGCATTTGGTTTGTTTTCAATTGAAATAGGAGGAGGAAATGTTTTGGCTGGTGTTTTTAGTGCCATTAACTGGGGAAGCGATACCTATTATTTTGATGTGGCAATGGATCCCAATGGTGCTAATAATTTTCTTGCCATGGGTACACAGCAATTAATTTCAGTGCCTTATGCATTGTATGCCAAAAACAGCGGAAACGTTGGTGCTACAGGTGCTACAGGTGCAGATGGTGTTACAGGAGCAACCGGAAGTACGGGAGCTACCGGAGCAACCGGAGCGGGAGTACAAGGTCCTACCGGTGCTAACGGGCCAACGGGAGCAACAGGTGCAACCGGAAGTACAGGCTCTGCAGGTGCAACAGGAAGTACCGGTGCAACAGGAGTTGGCGTTCAGGGTCCTTCAGGTGCTACAGGAGAAAACGGACCAACCGGTAATACGGGTGCTACGGGAGCTACCGGCCCAACAGGGTTAACAGGCCCTGATGGTGCTCAGGGACCAACAGGCAGCGGTGTGGTAAACACGGTTTATAATGAACTGGAATCTGCTGCAGCTACCAGCTCAACTTCACTCACAACACGCGTTTCGGTAACACTTGGTGTAGGTACTTACCTAATCAATACATCCTGTGAGGTAAAGGGTAATTCAAGTTCGGTTGATGCGGTTCGTTTGGTATTTACTGACGGGTCTACAAACTTTGCTGATTGCAACCCTTATAGTGCAGACAACGCTGTTTATGTTCCGTTTGCTATGGTAAAGCAGATTGATGTTAGTTCAACTACTACTTATAGTTTAAAATATGCTTCAACAGGTGGCACGATTTCTATCCGCAATGCACGTATTGCAGCAATAAAAATAAACTGATAGCAGAGGGTTAGTTAGCAAAGGTTTTTTTCAAGGCTAAATAATCACCAAAACAAACCCCCGAAGGCTTTAAAACCTTCGGGGGTTTGTTTTAGATTCAAACATCAAATCTTCTCAATCACATAGCTACCTGTAACACCGGCAGGGTTGGTGATGTTGAGGTATTTTTTTACACTGGTATAGCCCAGTGCACCTGCGGTGGTGCTGCCCTTTTGTCCGGGCAGCCAAACGGTGTCGGCTGCTGTGCAGGCTTCATCGGGGCTGGCTTTAAAGGCTAAGTAAAGATCTGTGCTGCCGTTGTTATTGCCTTTGAGTTGCAGTTCGGCTTTGGTAATGTTATCAAATACGTTTTGGGTTACTCCGGGGTCTATATTGCTGTCTACCTTGCGCTCACTTTCTTTAAAAGCAGCGTTTAGTATGCTTTGGTCAAAATATACATCGGCTTTGGTTTCGTCACCTAAGTACTGGAGGGATATGGTAAGCAGGTTTTTGGTCAGTTGCTGCGCTACTGCTGTGCGTGAGCTGCTAAGGTCGCTGCGCTCAGAATCTACGTTTGATTTGGCAGTAGTTTGTGCGCTGCGGTTAGTTACAAAGGTGCCTTGCAGGGTAGTGTATTCGGCTATAAAGGCGGCAGTAAAATCGGCTGAGTGGCTGTTAAGTACGTTAAGGTAGCGGGTAGTGATGCTTTCAAGGGTGGGGAGGTCAGCATTCTGGTATTCGGTTAGGCCCAGCGGATAAAATTCTTCATACACTGCAAGATTGTTGCGGTAGGTAAAGGCAATCAGTTTTTCGTTGTCGCTCAGGTTTTTTTCCAGTGCAAGGCGACTTTCGTTCATGGCTATGGTTTTACCTTCCTGCACGGCTACATTGGTAAGCTCGCTGCTCAGGTCGCCAAAAAAATTGTTGTAGGCATTGGTAATATCATTTAAAATGGTGGTAAAAATACCGCCAGGATTATTGGCCGCTAAGCGGGCAATATGACTTTCGGTAAAATCTTTGAGGCGTTCGCGGCTTAGGTTTACGCTCATAAACAGAATGCGGAAGTACTTGGCTAATTCAATCATGATGTTTTGGGTTTTATTTGTTCATTTTAATTATTAAGCCCTTTGACTAAGCTTAGGGTGACAATTCATTTTTCCGTGAATGCATCTCCTAACCTTAGGAGGCATATTCATTTTTCCGTGAACACATCTCCTAACCTTAGGAGGCGTATTCATTTTTCCGTGAACACATCTCCTAACCTTAGGAGGTGCATTCATTTTTCCGTGAATACATCTCCTAATCTTAGGAGGCGCATTCATTTTTTCGTGAACATATCTCCTAACCTTAGGAGGCACATTCATTTTTTCGTGAACACATCTCCTAACCTTAGGAGATACATTTCCTTTTCAGGATGCGTAGTTACAAAACGGGGGAGGGGGGTGGCATAAACCGGTAGCTAACAACCTGTTTTTGGGAGTGAACCGGTATTATATGTTACCAAACAGGTCAATGCAGTTTTTGCCCCTCAGGTAAATATCAAGCAGGCGGGTTACCTGTTTTTCAAACGAAGCACCGATTTTAATATCATTGTTAATGGGCGTACGCAGCAAAAGGGTATCGCCATCAACTCCCTCAAAATAATGCAGGTTTATTATGCTCTGGCGCTGGGTTTGCACAAACCCGAAGGGAAATAACTGGCAGGCAATATCCTGAAGGCTGGCTTTTTTCAGCACCAGCGTGGTAACGGGTTTATCCTTTTCATCGCATTTCAGATACAGTGTCACATCGTTATCATTCTTCAGCAGTGCAATAATGCAGGTGGGGTAAACGGTTCTGAAATATTTTCGGGCAAACTGAATTTTAAGAATAGCGGGCAGGGGCAGAGGCCATTGGTGAGCCACACCCTGCTCATCAGCAGGCAGCAACCCTGTGGCAAGCACCGCCTCTATGGCAGCACACTTTATTGTTTTATTTTCTTCACCGCTCATAAATGAAAAAAAAATAAGGGCTCATCTGCTACGCACGCCCCGCGTTTGAAAGATTAAAGATATAGAATATTTTTTTTGTGATGCAAGAGCAAGCAGCGATTTTTTTTGGTAGGTTTGGGGTAGCGTTACGTCATCCGATAGCTATCGGATGCGAGCGCAGCAATCTCTACTATAATGAAAAAATTATTTCTACTCTTCGTCATGCTGAACTTGGTTCAGCATCTGAGCAGCGCACAAACTTATATTCCTTTTCCCGACAGCAATGCAATATGGACCAGCAGCAGAACCGATGTTACTTGTCCTGACCCGTTGTATTTATGTTACAATAACCAGAACACCTTAAATGGCGATACCGTTATTGGCTCCTATACTTATAAAAAAATCTATTCAGCGGGTTATTCTCAGAACCCAATTTACCCCTACAACACAACGTATTATCACGGATATACCGGAGCAATACGCAATGATATTGCTGAAAAAAAAGTATACTTTGTTCCCAGCAATACAACCACCGATACACTGTTTTATGATTTCAGCCTTGTGGTGGGCGATACCCTCCCTGTTACCTATATTTATTCTGCCAATTTCCCCCAGCCTTGCACAATCAGCAGCATTGACTCTATTTATTCAGGTGGGCTTTACAGAAAACGGTATAACATCTACAACCCTGATATTGGTAACCTTACTTCATACATTGAAGGCATAGGAAATACAGGCGGGCTTTTTGAAAGCATCTATTATCCAGAAGGCTATTCAGACTTACTTTGCTTTATTCAGAACGACTCCATCCTTTATCCCGAAGGCACTTCCAATACCGATATGTGCCGCCTGATAGCTCCTCCAAACTGTAATTTTTATTCTGTTACTCCAACGGTTACTGTATCAGGTAATACCTTGTTTTGTAATGGCGACAGCATTGTGCTGACAGCTGAAGATGGTTTTATTTCTTACCTGTGGTCAACAGGCGATACAACACAAAGCATAAGTGCCGACACCAGTGGAATTTATTCTGTAAGCGTGCAGGTTAATGACAGTTGCTGGTTTTCATCCAGCACCGTTCAAACATATCAGGCAGTTTTAAATCCCGTTATTATTATCGGAGATGAATTATATGTCAGTCATTTTTATTCGTATCAATGGTATTTGAATGGCGAACCAATACCGGGCGCGGTTGAACAAACCTATTGTCCGTTTATTTGGGGTGGTTATTCAGTTGTTGTTCATAACAGCATTGGTTGCAGTGCTGTATCCGGAACAGTTGAAATTAATTCTGAGGATAATTTTCCATGCACAATAGGACTTTCTGAAAATGCCATGATTGATATTATAATGTACCCTAACCCCGCCAGAACAAGTATCAGTATTCAGTCATCAGTAATCGGTAATCAGTCTGCAATCAGCATTTACAACGCGCTGGGACAGCTTGTTTACCAATTAACCAATCAACCAGTCACCCAATTAACCATAGACATCAGCACACTGCCCACCGGCCTCTACTACCTTACCCTGCAAAGCGATGAAGGCGTGGCGGTGAAGAAGTTTGAAATAATAAAATAACAGAACATGAAAAAAATCTTACTCCTATTATTAATTATCAATTGTCAATTATCAATTAACAATTGCTCCGCCCAAAGCACCATCCTGAGTTTCTCCACCCTGCCTGCCTCACCCACTACCAATGATGTGGTAAAAGTTGTAGCCAGCCTGAGCTTTACCTCAGGAGGTTGCGAATTATCTGATCAGGGACATACCACCAACGCCTCGCGCACCGAAGCCTATGCCCTGCATTGTTTAGGAATGCTGACTGTTATCTGTCCCAACACCGATACCTTTCTGCTTGGCACCTTGCCTGCAGGCGACCATACCTTTGTTCTTAGCCTTAGCTCTGGCGGAGGTCCGGCACCCTGCACCCCGGGCATTGTTATTGACGACACCGACTCAATAACCTTTACCGTTGACCCCGGAGTAGGCATTCACAACCCCGATACAAAGGCGGCAGATTTTTCGGTGTATCCTAATCCGGCTGCTAGCAGCATTGTAATTGATTGCGGAATGCGAATTTTAAATTGCGAATTAAAAATCACCAACGCTATCGGGCAGGTTGTCCATCAATCCGCAATCAACAATCCGCAATCCGCAATTGATGTTTCTTCTTTAAGCCCTGGCCTCTACTACCTCACCCTGCAAACCGGTGAAGGCGTGGCGGCAAAGAAGTTTGAGGTAATAAGGTAACAGCATGAAAAAAACCTTTCCCGTCCGTTATGGCCGCAACTACAAAGTAGTATTAGCCATTGTGCTGCCCGGTCTGCTTACCTGGCCATTTATAGAAGCCATGCAATTAGTAAACCCTGAGCCCGAATGGTTGTTATGGGTTACCATCTTTTCGTTTCTGGGTGTCATCAGCATTTTAGGAGTTTGGCTGGCAAAACGCGTTTATCCGGCAACAAGCCTAAGTATAGATAACGATAAGGTAAGCCTGAAATTCGACCCTTCCAATTTTCTCAGCCCTACTGATTTTACCTTCACCATAGCTGACATTACCTCCTTTACCCGTGGCGAAATCTGGGGGAGTGAATACTTCATCTTTGTCACCCAAAATCCAAAGCGTAAATTTCAACTATCGGCCTCCACCTTTAAAGTGGAAGATTTGGTTTCCTTCACCGAGGCAATGGCAGAAATAAGTGAAAAGGTAAGGGGAGTGTGAAGCCTTTGCGGTTCTTTGCGTAAAACTTTGCGCCCTTTGCGGTTAAATTTTCTTTAGTGAAGCAATAGTCCCCACCGGGTCGCCCGAAGAAAACACAAAATTGCCCGCCACCAATACATCAGCTCCTGCGTTTATAAGTTGTGCTGCGTTAGTGCTACCTACACCACCATCAATTTCAATACGGGCTTTTGAACCGGTAGAGTCAATCAGCTTGCGCAGCTTCTCTAATTTCTGAAACGTTCCGGGAATAAATTTTTGTCCGCCAAAGCCGGGGTTTACACTCATCAGGCAAACCAGGTCTACATCAGTAATAATATCCTCAAGCTGGTTAATAGCCGTATGTGGATTAACCGCCACACCCGCCTGCATACCCGCAGCTTTTATCATTTGCAGCGTGCGGTGAAGGTGCGTGCTGGCCTCAATATGCACGGTAAGAATGTCTGCACCGGCATCTTTAAATTCCTGCACATAACGCTCAGGCTGCACAATCATCAGGTGCACATCCAGTGGTTTGGTGGCATATTTTTTTACCTGTTTTATAACCGGAAACCCGAATGAAATATTGGGTACAAAAACCCCGTCCATCACATCCACATGAAACCAGTCGGCCTGGCTGCTGTTAATCATTTCAACTTCTTCACGAAGTTTTGAGAAATCTGCTGAGAGTATTGAAGGTGCTATTAGTGCCATTTATATCAACGAATAACGAATGAAAGCGCGAATATACGAATTGAAGTTGCAGGTAAGCATTCGCATATTCGTAAAAGATTTTTATTCGTTGATGACCCTACCCAAGGTATGTTTTCAAAATCCTGCTTCTCGAAACATGTTTCAATCTGCGCAGGGCTTTTTCCTTTACCTGTCGCACACGCTCTCGGGTAAGGTCAAATTTTTCGCCAATCTCTTCCAGTGTAAGAGCATGTTGTCCTGCCAAACCAAAGTAGCAGCGCAAAATATCGGCCTCGCGTTCATTAAGGGTAGTAAGTGCGCGTTCAATTTCCTTGCGTAATGAGTCTTCAATCAGTTCCTTTTCCGGGCTCGGACTGTCGCTGCTCTTTAACACATCATACATGTTACTTTCCTCACCGTTAAGTAGAGGTGCATCCATTGAAACATGGCGACCGGCATTTTTCATGCTTTCCTTCACCTCGTTTTCAGTAAGGTCAAGAAGTTGAGCTATTTCAGCTGCCGAAGGCTCGCGCTCGTGCTCCTGCTCCAGCTTTGAAAATGCTTTGTTTATTTTATTGATGGAGCCAATCTTGTTCAGCGGCAAACGCACAATACGTGATTGTTCGGCCAATGCCTGCAAAATGCTCTGGCGTATCCACCACACCGCATAAGAGATGAATTTAAATCCTCGGGTTTCATCAAAGCGCTGCGCTGCTTTTATCAATCCTAGGTTACCCTCATTAATTAAATCGGGTAAACTCAGCCCCTGGTTCTGGTATTGTTTTGAAACGGAAACCACAAAGCGCAAATTGGCTTTGGTTAGTTTCTCAAGGGCTTTTACATCACCCTTTTTTATTTTTTTTGCAAGTTCTACTTCTTCATCAGCTGTTATAAGTTCAACGCGACCTATTTCCTGAAGATATTTATCAAGTGAAGCGTTTTCGCGGTTGGTAACCTGTTTGGTAATTTTTAGCTGCCTCATGTGAAATACTTGTTTTTAGTGGTTTATAAAACGAAGTCTCCTGCTTTTTGTTCCCCAACGCGCAGCTAAAAGTAAAATTTTAGACGAACGGAAATAAAAAAGGACGAAAATATTTCGTCCTTTTTTATTTTTTACCGTCATGCTGAACTTGTTTCAGCATCTCATATTAAGACCCTGAAACATACCGATAGCTATCGGTATCAGGGTGACGAAAGCTTAGTTCGTCTGCGCTGAATTTTCAGGAGCAGCTTTCTCAGGTTTTGGTAATAACACCTTGCGTGAAAGCTTCAGTTTGCCGGTTTTTTTGTCAACCTCAATCAGTTTAACTTCAATCACCTGACCTTCTTTCAATGCATCTTCTACTTTTTCTAATCTGCGGTGTTCAATTTCTGAAATATGCAGCAATCCGTCTTTGCCGGGAAGTATCTCTACAAACGCACCAAACGGCATGATTGATTTTACTTTTCCGGTGTAGATATCACCTACTTCAGGTGTTGCAGTAATGCCTTTGATTTTGGCAACTACTTTATCAATTGCTTCTTTATTCACGGCAAGAATATCAATGATACCCATTCCGTTTACTTCTTCAATAGAAATAGTAGCACCTGTTTCGCGTTGCATTTCCTGTATCACTTTTCCTCCTGGCCCTATTACCGCACCTATGAAGTCTTTTGCAATAGTCATTTTAACTACACGCGGAGCATGTGGTTTGTAATCTTCACGCGGAGCAGTAAGGGTTTTACCCATTTCATTTAAAATGTGCAAGCGGCCTTGTTTTGCTTGTTGTAATGCTTCTGCTAATACTGCGTAAGATAAACCATCTACTTTCAAATCCATCTGACAACCAACGATACCGTCTTTTGTTCCGGTAACTTTAAAGTCCATATCGCCCAAGTGATCTTCATCACCAAGGATATCAGAAAGCACTGCATATTTTCCAGCACTGTTAGCGATAAGTCCCATGGCAATACCCGAAACCGGTTTTTTTATTTTAATACCTGCATCCATAAGTGCCAGTGTTCCTGCACATACAGTAGCCATTGACGAAGAACCGTTTGATTCCAGAATGTCAGAAACCACACGCACCGTGTAAGGGCTTTCTTCCGCGCTTGGCAGCACTTGTTTCAATGAACGCATAGCTAAGTTTCCATGACCAACTTCTCTTCTTCCAACACCACGGTTAGGTCTTGCCTCACCAGTTGAGAAAGATGGGAAATTGTAGTGCAAAAGGAAATTATTTTTTCCTTCAAACACAGCACCGTCAATAATTTGTTCGTCTTGTTTGCTACCCAAAGTAACAGTAGTCAATGATTGAGTTTCACCTCTTGTGAAAATAGCAGAACCGTGCGCAGAAGGCAGGTAATCTACCTCACTCCATATTGGACGGATTTCATCTAATTTACGTCCATCCAAACGGGTTCTTTCATTCAATACTGAATCGCGAACCGCATCTTTCTCTACATCGTGGAAGTATTTGCCGATAAGTGCTTTCTTAGCTGCTGCATCTTCGGGAGTAAGTGTTGCCACAAACTCTGCTTTAATCGCATCAAAAGCTTCTTTACGTTGTGTTTTATTCGGGTTGCCTGCTTTTGCTACAGCGTAGCATTTATCGTAGGTTGCTTTTGCAATCTGCTCTTTCAACTCAAGGTCATTCTCTTCGTGGTTGTAAGTTCTTTTTACTTTGCTTTTCTCAACACGTGAAGCTAGTTCAATTTGCCCCTGGCACTGTAATTTAATGGCTTCGTGACCAATTTTAATAGCCTCGATCATTTCTTCTTCCGAAACCTCTTTCATTTCACCTTCCACCATGTTTATGTCATGTAGTGAACCAGCAACAATGATATCAAGCGTTGCTTTTTCCATTTCTGAGCGAAGGGGATTTACAACATATTTTCCGTCAATTTTAGCAACACGCACTTCAGAGATAGGTCCCTGAAAAGGAATATCAGAAACGCTTATTGCCGCAGAAGCTGCAAGTCCTGCCAATGAATCAGGCAGAATATCCGCATCAGATGAAATCAATGAAATCATTACCTGCACATCAGCATGGTAATCATTCGGGAAAAGCGGACGCAGCGCACGGTCAACAATACGTGAAATCAGAATCTCATATTCAGATAAACGTGCTTCGCGTTTGAAAAAACCACCGGGAAATCTTCCTACGGCAGCATATTTTTCCTGATAATCAACTGAAAGTGGTAAAAAATCCGTTCCCGGTTTTGCTTCTTTGTTAGAAACAACGGTAGCAAGCAGCATGGTATTTCCTGTTTTCAGTACAACTGAACCATCAGCTTGTTTGGCAAGTTTGCCGGTTTCAATGGTGATGGTTTTCCCATCGGCCATCGTTATAGTTTGTGTTTGTATGTTCACGTGTTAATTTATTAGAGTGTTAATTGTTCAGGTGTGATTATCACACTGAGCGAAATGAATAAATAACGAAAAAAGGCAATTATAGAATTGCCTTTTTTCAATTATCTGAGGAAATTATTTCCTTATTTTGAGTTTCTTGATGACTTCTCTGTACGCCTCAATATCTTTGTTTTTGAGGTATCCAAGCAGGCTGGTACGTTTGCCTACTAAGTTTACAAGTGCACGTTGTGTGCCGAAATCTTTAGGGTTTTTTTTAAGGTGCTCAGTCAGGTGGTTCACACGTAGTGTGAATAATGCTGCTTGTCCTTCGGTAGAGCCGGTATCTTTAGCTGATTTGCCGTGCTTTTTGAAAATTTCTTGTTTCTTTTCTTTTGTCAAATACATGTTGCGTCTTTTTTGCGTCTTTGTTTATTTTTCGTTTTGTAGGGCGGCAAAGGTAGAAATTTATTCCTAACAGCCAACAAATTAGAAAAATTTAAGCTGCGAAGAATTTTAGGGTCTGCGCCAGCTTGCTTTTCAGGTTCTTCCGCTCTACTATAAAATCCAGAAACCCGTGTTCCAAAAGGAATTCAGAGGTCTGGAAGTCCTTCGGTAGGTCTTTTCCTATGGTTTCCCTTACTACGCGTGGGCCAGCAAATCCGATTAGAGCACCCGGTTCAGCTATATTTAAATCACCCAGCATAGCATAAGAAGCAGTAACTCCACCTGTTGTTGGGTCGGTAATTAAAGAGATATAAGGAATTTTTGCTTTGCCGAGTTGTGCAAGCTTAACAGAAGTCTTAGCCATCTGCATTAAAGAATGTGCAGCCTCCATCATTCTTGCGCCACCTGATTTTGATATAATAATAAGAGGAATTTTCTTTTTGATGCAGCAATCAATGGCTCTTGAAATTTTTTCGCCTACAACTGCTCCCATTGAACCACCTATAAAGGTGAAATCCATGCAGGCAATCATTGTTTCCACCCCTTCAATTTTTCCTGTAGCGGTAGAAATAGCATCTTTTAAGCCTGTCTTTTTTTCTGAAGAGGCTAAACGTTCGGTATATTTTTGAGTGTCTGAAAAGTTAAGCGGGTCGGCAGAAGCAAGGTTAGCATTTACTTCCTTGTATTTCCCTTCGTCAAATAAAATTCCAAAATATTCTTTTGAACCAATCCGCTGGTGATGATTGCATTTCTGGCAAACCCATAAATGAGCAGCATTATCATTGGTATCAACTATGTGTTTGCACGAAGGACATTTATACCACAATCCCTCAGGAGCTTCTTTTTTCTCCCGTGTTGAGGTGGTAATGCCTCCGCGAATACGTTTAAACCAACTTACTTTTTCAGCCATTATTTAATTAAGCAATCGTAATTTCTTTTTCAAGATATACATCCTGAATAGCATTCAGTAAACTGATTCCATCTTTCATTGGTTTCTGGAAAGCTTTGCGTCCTGAAATCAATCCATGTCCGCCAGCACGTTTGTTAATTACTGCAGTTGCAACGGCTTCTGACAAATCGCTTTGAGCAGCTCCTGTTGATGCTCCGCCTGAATTAATCAAACCGATTTTTCCGCTGTAACAATTCAATACCTGATAACGGGTAAGGTCAATCGGATGATCGCTGCTCAAATCGCTGTAAACTTTTTTATGCGTTTTGCCAAAATTTAAAGCAGTATAACCGCCATTGTTGGTAGGCAATTTTTGTTTGATAATATCTGCCTGAATGGTAACCCCCAAATGATTGGCTTGTCCTGTCAAATCTGCTGCTGTGTGATAATCAACACCATCTTTTTTGAAGCCATTATTTCTCATATAGCACCAAAGAATAGTTGCCATTCCTAATTCGTGTGCTCTTTCAAACGCTTCTGCAACTTCCACAATCTGACGACCTGATTCTTCAGAACCAAAGTATATGGTTGCGCCCACTGCAACTGCGCCTAAATTCCAAGCTTCTTCAACAGAGCCAAACATGATTTGGTCAAATTTATTCGGGTAAGTAAGAAACTCATTGTGGTTTATTTTTACAATGAAAGGAATTTTGTGTGCATATTTTCTTGAACATAATGCAAGCCCGCCAAATGTAGATGCAACAGCATTGCAGCCACCTTCAATCGCCAGTTTTACAATATTTTCAGGGTCAAAAAAAGCAGGGTTGGGAGCAAACGAAGCTCCTGCACTGTGCTCAATTCCCTGGTCAACAGGAAGGATGGAAACATAACCGGTGCCACCTAATCTGCCATGGTTATAAATTGAATTGATGCTGCGTAATACCTGATTGCTGCGATTTGTATCGCGGAAAACCCGGTCAACAAAATCGCCTCCGGGAAGTGTGAGGGTGTTTTTATCAACGGTTTTGCATTCATGTTTCAGCAGATTATCGGCATCATTGCCAAGAATTTCAACTATTTTATTCAGTGACATTTTAAAAAGATTAAATAATTGTAAAAATTAAAAGGGGTGCAAACATAAGAAAATCTGAAATGTGAAGCCCTTGCTAAAATGCTTCTGAGAAATCCAGATAAATCCCATAGCTGTCTTTTCCAAAGCCGGCATCAAGACGTACATTTATTTTTTGTGTTTTTAGCAGCCGCATTTTTATTCCTGCGCCACCGGTTAGTTTTGTTTTGTCTAAAGCAAATTGATTAATAATCGGGCTTACTTGTCCAACGCTTGCGAATACAGCAAATGTAAACTTACGCCAAATTGGAATTCGGGCTTCGGCTTGAAAAGCCAACAGGTTATTATCTCTATAACGTCCCTGAAAATAACCCCGCATCAGTTGGGTTCCACCCATCATACTTTGCATGTGAAAAGGAATGTTTCCGTTTCCATGTTCGGCATAAAGTTGCAGTGCCAGAATGTTCTGTTTATAAACACTGATGTATTTTCGCAAATCAAGGGTGTAATTTCTGAAACTGTAATTACTTCCAAAAGCTTTGTCATAAAGCATCCATGAAAGTTTAAGGTAATTGCCTTTTGAAGGGTAAAAAACATTGTCACGGTTATCAAAACTTGCATTCATTCCAAAACCTGAAATATGTCCGCCATTTTCACCCGGAATATTTTTTCTTGCAAACTCCCCATAAGATAAATAGCTGATTATATCACAGTAACGATAGTTCTGTATTATACCTGCAAAAAACTTTTTTGCAATTCTTCTTTCAAATGTGTTTTTGAAGTCAATAAATACGGCATCATATTTCTCATAGGTTTTGTCGGTATTGTTCCCTATTCCATAAAAGCGGTTTGGGAAACGTTGGAAACTAATGTATGAAACGATATGGTATTTATTGCTGTTGGTATAAATATCACTCAACACATTTGCGAGCAATTGTTTGTTCATGGTGTAAAGCTGCGTTCCCGTAATTTTTGAAGGACGGTTGAGCGAATCTTTTCTTGATGTTTTAAACGTAAGTGCTTCACCTAAACCACCAGCAAGTCTGGTTTCAGGTGCATATAGAATTAAGGGAAACCAGAAAAATTCAACTTTTTTTTCTGCACTGTCGCGCAATTCCGGAAATCGGTTTCGCTGTGCTGAGGCCTGTTTACTTAGAAATATAAAAATAAAAATGAACGATAGGAGCCGCAAAATATCAGCTTTTCATATTGTCAAACTGAAGAGGAATTCCAAATTCACCTGTTCTGCAATGTGCCATCACTGCTTGCAAATCATCAATTTTTTTTCCGGTAACACGCACCTGGTCTTCCATAATTGAAGCCTGAACTTTCAATCCGGTTTCTTTGATAGATTTTGTAATCTTTTTGGAAGTTTCTTTATCAATACCCTGTTTTATTTTTATATCCTTTTTTACCATATTTCCTGAAGCATATTGGTCCTTTCCGAAGTCAAGACTTTCAGAGCTTATGCCTTGTTTCATGCAGCGCGAAATAATAATATCACCAATCTGGTTTATTTTCATTTCGTCTTCTGTAACCACATGGATATTCATGGCTTTTTTGTCCAGATCAATTTCGGTCTTTGAGTCGCGAAAATCCCAGCGAGTGATTATTTCTTTTCGCACAGTGTTAATGGCGTTGTCTAAGCTTTGCAAATCAACCTTGCTTACGATGTCAAATGATGGCATAATACATGTTTAATGTTTTTTGATGAGAGTTGTTTTGTAAAGGTATCAAAGAAAACGCTTCGCTTTGTTGATGTCTAATGTTTAATGTTGTTCACGAAAGTAAATTTTTTCTACTTTCATGCGGGCAAATATCTTATGAAATCGGTTCAGCTTCTAATTTTTTTCTTTTTATTTTCGGTAAAACTTTTTGCGCAATACTCACTTGCCACAGAGGTCGCGGTGAAAGCAGATTTCTTTACTTCCGATAATCTGGGCAACTCTTACGTTATAAAAGGTCACGAGATTTTCAAGTATTTGCCTAACGGAAAATTATTCAACCGTTACAGCAATCTGATGTTGGGAAACATCACTTCCGTTGATGCAACCAATCCTTTAAAGTTGCTTTTATTTTACCACGACTTTTCAAAAATTCAATTTCTGGACAATCAACTTTCAGAGAACCGTGTAATCTCGTTGCAGGATTTAGGTCTGGAACAATCAACGCTTGCCTGCACTTCATTTGACAATGGTTTTTGGGTTTATGACCAGATTAGTTTTTCGCTGATTCGTTTTAATCAGGCTTTTGATAAAACACAGGAAGTGCGCAATATCAATCAAAATATCGGTTACGAGCCGCAGCCGAATTTTCTGCACGAATCAGGCGATTGGGTTTACCTCAATAATCCCGAAACAGGAGTTTTGGTGTTTGATATTTTCGGAACGTATTTCAAAACTATTCCTTTAAAATGGTTAACCGGTTTTCAGATTGCAGGCGACAATCTTTTGTATTTCAATGATAGGAAATTACAGAGCTACAATCTTAAAACATTGCAGCAAGCGGAAGTTGAAATTCCGCCTGATGAAATTCAAATGCTGCGGGTAGAAAAAGAAAAGCTGATGATTCTTACAAACGAAAAGCTGAAAGTTTATGAAGTGAAGTGAAAATCATTTTTTCGTTTTACGTTGATTGATTTTTTTACTTTCGCACTCTTTCACCAAATATCACACATCTGATTTATGCATATAGCAGTAGCAGGAAACATCGGCTCAGGAAAAACAACATTAACCACTTTGCTTGCCAAGCATTATAAATGGGATGCGCATTTTGAAGATGCAGATGACAATCCTTATCTCAACGATTTTTATGAAGAGATGCAGCGTTGGTCATTCAACCTTCAGGTTTATTTTTTGAACAAGCGTTTCAGTCAGGTTCTGGAGTTTCGCAAAGGAAAAAAAACTGTGATTCAGGACAGAACAATTTTTGAAGACGCATATATTTTTGCTCCCAACCTTCACTCAATGGGACTAATGACCACCCGTGATTTCGATAATTATTTTTCGCTGTTTAAATTAATGAACACATTTGTAAAGGCTCCGGATTTGATGATTTATTTGCGTGCTTCAGTGCCAACTCTGGTAACACAAATTCAAAAACGTGGTAGAGTTTATGAAGAATCAATTCGCATCGATTACCTGAAAAGGCTGAACGAGCGCTACGAAGCTTGGATTTCAACTTATGAAGAAGGTAAGCTGTTAATCATTGATGTAGACAACAATAAATTTTCTGAAAATCCTGAACATCTTGGCGAGATAGTCCGCAAGATTGATGCAGAGATTAATGGCCTGTTTTAATTTTTAATGAGCGTTGCTGAAAATCTGAATGCACTGCGTTATGCAATTCCTGCAAACGTAAGGCTTGTTGCCGTTTCCAAAACCAAACCTGTTAAATCAATTAAGGAAGCCTATAATGCCGGACAACGCATTTTTGGCGAGAATCGTGTTCAGGAATTGACTCAGAAACAACCACTTTTACCAAGTGATATTGAGTGGCATCTGATTGGACATCTTCAAAAAAATAAAGTAAAATACATTGCACAGTTTATCAGTTTAATTCATTCGGTTGACAGCCTTGAATTATTAGAAGTGATAAATAAAGAAGCTGCAAAATGTGGGAGAATTATTTCGTGCTTATTACAATTTCATATCGCTAAAGAAGAAACAAAATTCGGATTGAGTTTTGAGGAAGCAGTTGATTTGATTCACTCCGAAAAATTTCGTAAAATGAAAAATGTGAAGATTTGCGGGGTAATGGGAATGGCAACGTTAACAGAGGATGAAAGCATTGTCAGGAAAGAATTTCAAGAGTTGTACGGAATTTTCACAACACTAAAAGAACAGGATTTTAGTAATGAGATAGGTTTCAAAGAAATTTCAATGGGCATGTCGGGCGACTATAAGATTGCTATTGAAGAAGGCAGCACGTTAGTCAGAATTGGCAGCGCTATTTTCGGTGAACGAGCCTAAATGTTTATTTTCGTCCTCCCAAAATTAAAAATTGAAACAGGAAACATTTAATAAGTTGGTTGCAAAGTTGCGCTCAGGGCACGATGGTCAGGTGCTGGAAGCGATTGATGAAATCAGTCGCAGTGGCAGTCCTGAAATTTTGCCGGAACTTGCACGCTTGATTAGTAAAAACAGAAATCGTGAAGTGCTGGCAGCTGCACGAACTATTTTTTTCGACTTGAAAAATCCCGAATCTGTTGAAGTACTTAAAAGCATTATTGACGAAATAAAAGACAAAGACACCAAACAGGTTCTGGTAGCTGCCTGTTGGGAAAACGGATTGAACTTCAGCGTTCATCTTCCGTTTTTTGTTGACCTTGTTCTGGATGAAGATTACCTTATAAGCATTGAAGCATTTACTGTAATTGAAAATATGCCTGGGCCTTTTGTAAACGAAGATGTGCAGCAGTGCTTAGATACCGTTTATAACTGGTTAGATGGACCCGGAAGTGAAAATGAAGGAATAGTAAATAGTTTGTTGGAAGTGCTGAAAGGATTTGCAAGTTCGGGTATGCACAATAATTACATCTATAATTAGTTAATACATAAGATGAATAAAATAATTTATCCGCTTTTGCTTTTAGTTTGTCTGTCAACTTCGGTGTTAAGAGCGCAGAGCGTGGATAACAATCTTGTTCAGATTTCAGGTGTGGTTTTAACAAGCGACAGTCTTCAGCATGTATCTTTTGCCAATATTATTGCAAAAAGATCAAGTCATGGAACTATAAGTGATTACTTTGGTTATTTCTCATTTGTTGCTCAGAAAGGAGATACTATTCAGTTTTCTGCACTTGGTTTCAGAAAAGCATATTTTGTAATTCCCGATAGCTTAACAAGCAATAAATATTCGCTCATTAAAATTATGGAGCCTGAAATTTATCAGTTAGATGAAGCTGTAATTTATCCCTGGCCTTCGCGCGAACAATTCAAGCAGGCGTTTTTGAACCTGAAAATTCCTGATGATGAACTGGCAATTGCAAATAAAAATCTTTCAAAAGAAGAAATGATGCGTTTGTATTATGCTGTTGGAATGGATGGGGGTATGAACTATAAAAACTACATCAAAGGTAAAACCGATCAGTTGTATTATGCCGGACAATTACCGCCTCAAAATATTTTGAATCCTATTGCATGGGCTAAATTTATTCAAGCCTGGAAAAACGGTGATTTTAAGAAAAAACAATAAGCCTGATACTATAGAGAAAACCTTTACGTTAGATTTGTAAATTAAATGCAGCGCATCGTTCTACAATATAAGAAAGGTGTGTTGGGGCTTATGGTAAAAAGGTTTCTTTTCTTTTTTATTTTATTCATTAATTCTTCGATGGCTTTCAGTCAGAGCGAAGCTGTTGTATTTGGTCATGTAACTGATACAACCGGCAAAGTATTGGAGCTGGTTAATATTTCGGTGAATGGGCTTTCCGCAGGTATTTCTACCGATAATGCAGGAAAATTTGAGTTGAAAGTTCGCTCGGGAGAGCGCTTGACATTGGCTGTTTCGCATCTTGGTTATGAAACTAAAGTCTATACAGTGAAACTGAAACCGGGTGAACGCTATGAATTAAATACAATGCTTTCGGGTGCTTCCACTGAGTTGGTAACAGCAACTATAGAAGACAAAGAAACGCGACAGACCACTTTAAATCGTATTGACCCCAAAGCAGCTTCGGTAATTCCTTCATCGGGTGAGGGTGTGTTTGCTTTGCTGAAAACATTACCCGGAGTTTCTTCTAATAACGAAACCAGTTCGCAATATAATGTTCGTGGAGGAAATTATGACGAGAACCTCATTTATGTAAACGATATTGAAATCTATCGCCCGTTTCTTGTCAGGGCAGGTCAACAGGAAGGCTTGAGTTTTGTGAATTCAGATTTGGTTTCATCGCTGCTTTTTTCTGCCGGTGGTTTTGATGCAAAGTATGGTGATAAAATGTCATCTGTGCTTGATATCACTTATAAAAGGCCAAGAGAATTTGCCGGTTCGGCCACAGCAAGTTTGCTGGGTGTTGCTGCACATCTGGAAGGTGTTACAAAAGATAAACGCTTTTCTTTTTTATTTGGTGTAAGGCAACGCACTAATAAATATGTGCTTACAAGTCTTGATACAAAAGGTGCCTATCAGCCGCGTTTTACCGATATTCAAACCTTGCTGACTTTTGATGCAAGCACCAAATTGACCTTTGAATTATTGGCTAATTACAACCGAAATAAATACACGTTTGTTCCTCAGAATAGAGAAACAGATTTCGGTACAATCAATGAGGCTTTGCGCCTTACTGTTTATTTTGACGGACAGGAAGTGAATAGTTTTGAAACCGCAATGGGTGCGCTGGCAGCAACCTGGCGCCCAAAAACAAATCTGAAACTGAAATTTATTACTTCTGCATTTAACTCTAATGAGCGCGAAACCTTTGATGTAAGTGGTGAATACTGGCTCGACCAGCTTGAGAATAATTTTGGTTCCGATAATTTGGGTGAAGTAAAATTCAATCGTGGAGTAGGTGCGTATCTGCACCACGCCCGCAATTACCTGAGTGCATTGGTTGTAAATGCAGAGCATAAAGGGACATTGACTTTGCCTAAAAGCAGAATTTTGTGGGGAGCAAAATATCAACATGAATATGTAAACGATGAATTGAATGAGTGGAATTTAATTGACTCGGCAGGATATTCAATTCCGCAGCAGCCCGGTGACCAGATTAATCTTAAATATGTTTACAAGGCAATTAATGTTTTATCGTCTAATCGTTACAGTGGCTATGCCCAACAGGACTGGCATTTCAGTGACAGCTCAAATTTTGCTCTGCACTATGGAGCACGTTTTAATTACTGGGATTTGAACAATCAGTTTTTATTCAGTCCGCGCGCTACACTTTCTTATCAGCCTGATTGGAAGAAGAGAAATATCCTCTTTCGTTTTTCGGCAGGGTATTATTACCAGCCCCCATTTTATCGTGAGCTGAGAAATCTTTATGGAGAATTGAATCGCAATATCAAGGCACAGGAGTCTATTCATTTTGTATTGGGAGGCGACTACAATTTTACGGCATGGAAACGTCCCTTTAAACTGGTAGCAGAGGTGTATTACAAATACATGGACAACCTTATTCCTTACGAAATTGACAATGTGCGCATCCGCTATTATGCTAATAACAATGCCCGCGGATACGCTACCGGACTTGATTTGAAAGTGAATGGTGAGTTTGTGAAAGGAGTGGAGTCGTGGTTCAGTATGTCAATCATGCAAACGCAGGAAGACATAAAAGATGATTTTTATTACGACCGCTTTAATTCAGATGGCGACAAGATTATTCCTGGATATACTATCAATTCTGTTGCGGTAGATTCAATTCGCTACGAGCCAGGTTATATCCCACGACCAACCGACCAGCGTGTAAATTTTAGTATCTTCTTTCAGGATTATATTCCAAGAGTTCCATCACTTAAAGTGCATCTAAATTTTCTGTTCGGTAGTGGATTACCTTTTGGCCCGCCTTCTTATGAGCGGTATAAAGACACGCTGCGTATTCCGCCTTACCGAAGAGTTGACCTTGGATTCTCCTATCAATTGCTGGGTGAAAAGAAAAAATTATTGGGACCTAAAAATCCGCTGAAACACCTGAGCTCGGTTTGGCTGAGCATGGAGGTGTTTAATTTGCTTCAGGTAAATAATACAATCTCTTATCTGTGGGTTTCTGATGTTACGGGAAGACAATACGCCATACCCAATTACCTTACCGCACGGCAGCTGAATGTGAAGCTGATTGTACGTTTTTAGGTATTTTATAAATTCCATTTATTATTTGATTTTGATTATTTAAGACCATTGGTCGGTTGAATTCTTCAAATCCACAAATTCATTTTGCTCAAATTGATATTTTAGTTTAGGTTTGTTAAAATTTCACAAATAATGTTAAAACCACTTTCCGTTACCATGAAACAATTTTTACTATGTGCATTCTTAATTCTTTATTCTGCATTCTTCATTAACACTTTCGCATCAGGCGGAGTGGAAACCACCAATGATAAAAACGAAATCCGTTTTATAACAGAAAACAAACGTATGCCCGATGTAGAGCTGCAAACCGAATTGCGCAACCGCGCCAACTGGCAAAATTTTGTTCAGCAAAACGGAACATGGTTCGTTATTTTTAATGAAGAAAACTCACGCCCTCACCGCGCATTCGGTAAGCCTGTTGCCGTGTTTGGTGTTGATGGAAAAAGCCGTGCACTTAATTTTATAGCTAATAACCTGCAAGGATTTAACATACCCGCTGCCGAGCTTAATTTTGTGAGTTCACAAAAATCTGAAAACTACGAGTACGTAAATTTTACACAAGTCCACAATGGATTAAATATATTAAACAGTCGTTTTACTGTTAAGTTAACACACGATGGAAGAGTGGTGCTTTTTGGTGCTGATGTTTTCACAGATATTGCAGTTTCATCTGTTCCCTCCATTTCAGAAAGTGAGGCATTAATTAAAGCAAAACAAAATCTTGAAGGAACAATTACTAATGTAGTTGCAGAAGAAGAACTCAGCATTCTTCCGGTTCCTCAATTCAAAAGAAATAATTACAAGTTGGTTTACGAATTTTTGATTGAAACAATTGATGCAAGTGGTGTTCCGGCTAAATACAAAACGTTGGTAGATGCCGTAACAGGTGATGTCTTGATGCGCAAAAATTTGGTTTCTCATTTTCATCCAACACCGGGTGGGGCAGAGGCAAACGTTACGGGAACACTTTATACAACGCATAACTACAACCCGAGTTCAGTAAATCCATTGGTTAATTTAAAAGTAACGCAAGGAGGAAATACTTCTTACACCGATGCTTCAGGAAACGTAACAGGATTAAATACCGGAACTACAACCTTTGACTTGGAAGGCCTCTGGAGTTCTGTTCGCACAAACGGAGTAACACCTACATTTGACGCTACACTTGTAAACGGAGCCAACGCCATTAGCTTCGACAGCGATGCAAATATCCGCGAGCTTTCAGCTTATTACCATGTAAACATTGTGCATGATTATATGAAAACATTCTATCCCTCATTTACAGACATGGATAATGCACTTCCTACAAATATTGATCTTACAACAGATAATTGCAATGCATTTTACGATGGCTCTTCAATAAATTTTTATGCTGCAGCAAATGGTTGCGCATCCTTTGCACAAATCGGTGATGTGGTTTACCACGAATACGGGCATGGAATTAATGATAAATATTATCAATCAATTGGTGCCTTTTTCCAAAACGGAGCTATGGGCGAAGGCTATGCGGATGTATGGGCTTTAGGAATTACCCAAAACGGGGTGCTTGGAATTGGAAATAGTTCAACAGATGCAACCAGTTTTATCAGAAGATATGATCAGGAACCAATGGTTTATCCTCAGGATATTTCGGGCGAAGTACATAATGATGGTGAAATTATTGCCGGAGCATGGTGGGATTTAGGTGTTAATTTTGGAAACGTGCAGCAAATGATGACACTCTATGCAGAAACATTTAATGGCGGTGTTACAGGGCCTGACGGTGATGAAGGACAGGTTTATGTTGATATTCTGATTGAAGCATTAACAGATGATGATGCTATAGGAAATGGTGGCGATAATGATATCACCAACGGAACACCAAATGACCTTGATATTATTAATGCCTTTGACCGTCATGGAATAACACTGTTGTCCAATGCAACACTTAATCACAATGCTATAACAGCAAATAACGGAAGTACACCCATTGATATCAATGCTACCATTACATTACAATATCCATGGGCATTGCAAGATGCTATTTTGTTTTATAAACTAAACAGAAATGGCTCTTGGACTTCTTCCTCACTGAATAATACAGGTGGTAATAATTACTCAGCTCAAATTCCTGCACAGCCGCTGGGAACATTGATTTCCTATTATTTAGCATTAGAAAATTTGAATGGTGTCCTTTCTTCTGTATTGCCTGTGGCAGCAGAAGTTGATCCTTATCCTAACACACCTTATTTTATCCTGAATGGGTTTAATCTACAACGTACCGAGGACTTTGATAACACACAAGGTGACTGGACAGAAGGTTTACCTTCTGATAATAATGGAACAGGGGATTGGGTAATTGATATTCCAATGGGATCATTCTCTGACGGAACCATTGTGCAAACTGATGAACAAACAACGCCCGGAGGGATAGCATGTGCAGTTACAGGAAATGCAACATCAACTTCTGCAGGGGTTGGAGAAAATGATGTAGATGATGGACATACAACACTCGTGTCACCGGTTTTTGATTTAACAGGTTATACTAATCCGCTTTTTTCATTTATGAAATGGTATACTAATAATCCTCCAACAGGTGCAAACCCAGGCGCTGACTGGTGGCAGGTGCAGGTTACTGATGACGGAACAAACTGGGAAAATGTTGAAAATACTTTAACCGGAGAACGCAACTGGAGAAGATATGCTTTTCGTGTTTCTGACTACGTTCAGCTAACATCAAATTTTCAGGTTAGGTTTATTGCATCTGACAGCACAAGAACAGGTCAGTATCTTGACGGTGGAAGCCTTATTGAAGCTGCAATTGATGATCTGAAACTTTATGAAGAAGGAATTGATGACAGCTATGTTGAAGAGAATAATGTGAGCCACTTCAATGTTTACCCTGTTCCTGCAAAAGAAAATGTCACTATTTCGTTTGAAATAAAACAAAGTGAAAACTTAAGTATTCAGTTATTTTGTTCAGACGGTCAACTGGTAAAATCAATTAATGAAGGAAAAATTTCTTCTGGTTTTCAGAAATATACTTTAGATGTTTCAAAACTTTCATCCGGTGTATATTTCCTGAACCTGAAATCAGGAGAAAAAGCAGTTACAAGAAAAGTAACAGTAATCAGATAATTAGCGATGAGAAGCATTCCTTTTCATGATTTCATGAAAAGGAATGCCTTCTATTTTGCTGTCAACCCAAGCCAAAAGGTCAATGGTTGAAAGTGCATTTCTTTCACCAGGCTCATAGCGGGCTTTTAAAAGTTGTTCGCGTAATTTTTTGAAGTTTTTATCCAAGTCTTTCTTGGTTTTTGTTGTTGTGTTTTTCTTAAGAAACAAAAGTAAGATAGTCTCAAAATTGTATAATCCTTCAAGTTTATTCAGATAGCGGTATGTTGATCGTGCCAGATAACTGAGTAACTCATCTCTTCCTTGCTCAAACTGAAGAATCATAGTAAGAATATGAGAGGAAGAATGAATATCTTCTACAGATTTCAGGCTGTTGTCATTCAGTATATTATTCATCCATTGAATAGCTTGAGAATATTTACCAATGGAAAAATAGAAATAAGCAATGTTATAGTATAAATGAAGTAGTGGAAATTTTCTGATTATTTTTTCGTTTTCGGCTATAAAAGGAGTTATTGTTTCTATTAGTTTCAATCCCTTTTCAACTTCTCCAATCCTGACGAATAAGCTTAGTTCTGCAATATTGGAATGTGTAAAAATTTTCATTTCAAGATCTTCAGAAACTTTTACTTTAGGATATTTTGCAGTTATACTGCGCATCTTTACTAATAAGTCCTCAACTTCTTTGTATTTGCCTAAATGCAGACTTACCGGTAATAAATTATTGATTGCAGCAAAATGCATATTCATTTCTTCCGGACTTATGCGCTCACTTTTTTCAAATAGTTGAAGGAGCTTTTTCCTGTATTCGTAAGCCTTTTCCCAATTATTGTTTATTTTGTAATAAATAGAGTGAATGTTGTAAAAACAACACCGTGCTTTAAAAGAAAGGGCGCGGTTTTCGTCTTTCAGAATAAACTGATTAATAATCTGATCATTTGTTTTGTAGTTCTCATTTTTACGTTCAATACCTTCCTTATAATAGTTGTTGAACATTTTTGACTGCAAATCATTGTATTCTCTTGAATTCTGAAGCTTTTCAAGTATCTCGTAATATTTGTCAGAAATATTGTCAATGTCTTTTTCAATACTGCCTACATAAAATTGAGAAGCAAGAATTTTTGCTTCCCAATCCAGCACTTCTAACTGAGTTGTATATTTCTCATGCTCTTCAGCAAGATTTTTCACTCTCCTTAGTATGGTTTTTGCCTGATGAACCAGTCTTTTATCAAACAGAAACTGAACATCATGCAACATGCTCTTTAACTTGTGATCCAGAGATTTCTCAATGTTGTAACCCCTCATGGATTTGAGGATTCCTTCATACAAATGGTTTTTGGTTACATGAAGTTGTTTGGCAAAACTTTCATCAGCAAAACGTTTAAGAATTGCTTCTTCATTATAGTTTTTTTGGCCGGAGAGAAATTCAAACAATTTTGAAAGATTGCTGTCTTTGCGCTTGGAAGTAGCTTCAAGCATAAAATAGCGCTTTTCGTTATTATTAAGAGAATGAATCAGTTCAAAAAGAGAATTTTCTTTCTTCATTTTAGCCCTTGGGAAATAAATTATTTGTTTATTTACGACACAAAAGTACAATGAAAACCATTGATTTTACAAATAAATACTACTTTTGAACAGATTAACATAATTATTGGAAACTTAAAAATTCGCGAATCTTTGTAATTTTTATTTCAGAATAATGCTTTATATTTGTTTCAGAAATTTTTCAAACCCAGTTTAACACCAGCGAAAAATTATATTTCGTTATAAATTTCAAACTATGAAAAAACGTTTTTACCAACTCGGCAAGCAGGTTCTAAGTCTAAGCGCAGTAATTGCAGGCACCTTGCTTTTTTCCAATCAGGTATCCGCTCAGGGAGTGAGTATCAATGGAACAGGAACGGGCACAGCTCCTGATGCGTCAGCAATTTTAGATCTTAATGTTTCAGGTATTACTCCTAAAAAGGGTTTCCTTGCTCCCAGAGTTGCTTTAACCGGAAGCGGAGATGCATCCACAATAACATCACCGGCAACCTCGCTGATTGTATATAACACTGCAACGGGTGGTGGTGTTTCTCCCGGTTTCTATTATAACAGCGGAACGCCCGGTGCTCCTTCTTGGGTTTCAATAGGTGGAAGTGGAAGTGCTCCAACTGCAGGTAATGATATTGATGTTTCCGGAACCCAAGTTGATGTAGAGCCTATCTTAAATTATGTAAATACAATTTATCCAACAAGTGGTGGTGGAACTGGTGTATCTTCTGACCTTACATTAAATGCTCCATTCTTATACAATATTATTTTTCAATCAAATGGGGTAGAAGCCGGAAGATTTGCTTCTGGTGGAAATTTTGGTATTGGTGATGCATCTCCCGCTCAGTTATTTACTGTGGGTAGTGGAGATAAATTTCAGGTGGATGCAAATGGAGACATGGTTAAAATTAAAAACCTAACATATTCATGGCCGGCTGCTCACGCTGCAGGTGTTTTGAAAAATAATGGTACAGGCACTTTAACATGGGGAGCACCAACAATTTCAAATGCTGCAGCCTTAACAAACGGTAAAATTTGGATTGGTGATGCTTTTAACATTGCTCAGGAGCAAACAATGAGTGGTGATGCTACAATAAGCAATACTGGTGCATTAACTCTTGCAACTGTAGCCACAGCAGGAACAAGCACTAAAGTTACTTATAATGCTAAAGGACTTGTTACATCAGGTACTGCAGCCGTATTAGCATCTGCTGATTTTGCTAACCAAGGTACAACAACAAATGTTTTGCATGGTAATGCTGCAGGAAATCCTTCATGGGGTGCAGTTACCGGTGCTGATTTTGGCACTCAAGTAGCTAATACAGTTTTTTCCGGACCTGCAAGTGGAGCAAACGCAATTCCAACTTTTAGAACAATGGTTCCTTTAGATCTTGCATCTTCTCCTACTAATGGTGAAGTATTAGGTGTTACAGCTGGTGTTTTGGATTGGGTTCCTACATTGACTAACCCAATGACAAATGCAGGAGATATGATTTACGCTCCTGTAGCAGGTGTCCCAGCTGCTGCAGTACGTTTTCCTGCAGGAACTAATGGAAATGTATTACATACAACAGGTGGTCTTCCATCATGGAGCCCTTTAAATATGGCTGGCGGAGCAACTGAAGTTACTGGTATTTTACCTGTAGCTAATGGTGGTACAGGAGTTAACACAATAGCAACGAATGGAATTATGTTAGGTGCAGGTACAAGTCCGGTTACGACTTTAGTTGGTACAGATATGCAGACCGTAAGAAATAATGCCGGTGTTTGGACTGCTGCTAATAATATGCTTAATAATGGAACTGTTGTAGGTATTGGAGGATTAACCACTGCTCAGGTCACAGCTTCAACTGCAAAATTGGATATTAATGGTGACAATAGTTCTACAACTTCACTTCGTTTAAGAAGCGGAAACCCTAATGTTGGCTCAGGTGCAACTCAAATTGCTTTTGGATATAATGGTACTTCAACATTCGAACATTATATTAAGACAAGGCATGCTTCAGGTAGTAACGTTGCAAATGCAATGGAATTTTGGCTTTCACTTACAGGTGGTACTGCTGTAAGAACTGCGTTTTTTGATGGACAAGGCGGTTTAAGTTTGAATTCTGAAACTACTTCTTTTTCTACCAGAATTGTTCCTACACTGGGTCAGACACAAGACTATACTATCACACTTCCAAATACTGTGAGTGCTGCAGGTAAGGCGTTGGTTGCAACTGATGCAGTTGGAACTCTTGCCTGGACAACAGTTGGTGCTGGAACAGTAACAAGTATTGCCACTGGAACAGGATTAACAGGTGGGCCTATTACTACTACAGGAACAATAGCTATGGCTAATATGGCTGCATTATCCGTGAAAGGTAATGCTACAAATGCATCAGCAGCACCAACTGATATTGCCGGTACGGCTAATCAGGTTTTAAGGGTTGATAATGCGGGAGCTGTCTTGGGATTTGGATCAATTAATCTTGCAAGCTCTTCAGCAGTTACAGGTATTTTGCCTGTAGCTAATGGAGGTACTGGACTTAATTCTTTCGGAAACTGGAAAACATTTTATACAGATGGTTCTGGTGTACTTACTCCTTTGGCACTAGGAGGGGCAGGTACATATCTTAAATCAGTTGGACCAGCAGCAGCTCCTATTTTTGAAACTGTTGCAAATATGAATGCAGATTTGACTGTTCAAAATGGTTTATATCTTAGCTCAGGAACTACATATGATGGATCTACAGCTGTAACTGTAAAACAAGGCGGAGCTCTTACTGAGAATACTGCTATTACTCAAGGCTCTTTTACATATAGCTTAAGTGGGAATACTATAAATCTTAATGATGCAGCTGCAGCTTCTGCAACAAATATTGGAACTGGTACTACAACTGGTACTGTAACAATTGGTGGAAGTGCAGGTCAGACAATTGCAATTGGAACAGGTGCAGCAGCTAAACTAGTTTCTGTTGGTAGCACAAGCGGTGCAAGTTCATTAACTGAAAGCGTTGGTACTGGTAATTATGTTCTAAATGGAGTAGGAGGTTCAACTTATACTATTGCAGCTGCAACAACCACAGGAACAATTACCATTGGTGGAACCGCTCAAACAGGAGCAATAACACTTGGGTCATCTTCGGGAGCACAAACATTAAATTTAGGAACTGGTGCAGGTTTATCTACAGTTAATATTGCTAATGGAGCAGCTGCAAATGTTGTAAATATTAATAATGGAGCAGCAGCTGGAACTGTTCAAATTGGTAATTCTAATAAAATGACCATTACCAACTTAGGAGTTGGTATTGGAGGTTTGGCAACGGCTACTAATGCTCTCCTTGTGGTAGGAAAAGTAAAATCTACTGGTATTAATGAAACATCAGACGTAAGATTGAAAATGAATTTTGCTTCAATTGATGGCGCTTTAAACAAAGTACTTTCAATGAATGGTAAATATTATGATTGGAGAACTACTGAGTTTCCTAACAGAGGTCTGGAAGAGGGTCGTCAGGTGGGTGTAATTGCTCAGGAAATTGAAACAATTCTTCCAGAGGTGGTTGTAACAGATGATGACGGTTTTAAATCTGTTGAGTATGGTCATATTGTTCCTGTATTGATTGAGGCTATTAAAGAACAACAGAAAATTATTGATGGTCAGAAAACAACTATCAATGATTTGAAAGCTTCATTGGAAAATGTGTTGAACAGAGTAAACATAATTGAGAAAAATGTTGACCTTAATAGTTCTAAGGTTGAGAAATAATCGTTAAGATAAATGAATAAAAAAGCCCCGCAAATTTGCGGGGCTTTTTTATTTTACTTTTTTAAGCTTTTTCCATGTGTTATTTTGTAGAAAAAATTCTTTGGGTAATAATTTATAGAAAATAAAACGTAGCCTGCTTAATAGAGGAATAATTTCTTTTTTGTTGAATGACAGATAATAGAAATATGCTATTGTTGAATTATAAACATAACCTGTTGTTAACTTTAGTTCCTTCAACTTTTTCCAAATTTGAAGGGCTTTTTTTAAATTATTTTGTTGTATCCAAAAATTACAAATTCTAAAATAAAAACCCGCAAGACTTATTTTTCTGTTTTTTGTTAGTTTGTCAGATTTTTTTAATTCCTCATAAATTTGAATCAACAATCGTTCATGTGAGTAAAGGTGTTTAGGTTGTGCACAATGAATACCAATTCTTTCTTCATCATGTTCTCGCACAAATGAATCTTGCTCGCTCTGTACATTAGCATATTTTAAATTTTTAATTAATGCTCTCAAATGAATATCAATGTCCTGAAAACTCAATACATTTTCATCAAATTTGCCTATTGCTATTAGGCTGTTTTTTCTCCATATTACGGATATGATACCCCAGGCAGGATCCCAATTTAGGAACCTGCTAATCTCATCTTCATTGTTTGGCAAATTCCAATAGGTGTCATAATTAGGAAACTCCCAACCAAATATAATAGTTGGAAATGCTGCAAAGTCAAGTTCGTTATTTTCGGTAATAAATTTAACCCTGTTTTCTATACAGGTTTTAGTTAACAAATCATCCGAGTCAAGAAGAATGATGTATTCACCTTGCGCTAACTCTATACCAATATTTCTGCATACCTGAGCGCCACCTGTTTCCCCTTTTCTCTGATAATATCTTATACGTTTTTCAGTAGAAAATTCTTTTAACATTTCAACAGTGTTGTCTGTTGAAAAATCATCAATAATCAACATTTCCCAATTGCTATATGTTTGAGAAATGATTGTAAGTATTGTTTCTCTTAGAAGTGCAGACCTGTTCTTTGTAGGCGTAACTATTGATACTAATGGCAAAGAAATGGTCATAAGCTAGCAGGGCAGGCAGGAATATTGTACAAAATCATCATCAGAAGAATGAGCTATCCCATTATTAATAAGGTTGAATGAATAACTGAATTCCTGTTTCCAGTATTTTATAACCTCTTGTTCTCCGTTTCGTGATGCATCATCTAAATAAATGGAATATGACTTATTTAGTTTGTTTTTTATAAAAGGTAAAGCAGGATAGCGGCTCAGTGATTTGCTTTTTTCATGTGCAGGAGGACCATCAATTATCACTAAATCAAAGAGAAGCTTATCGGTTAAGGAATTAATAATAGCTTCTTCATTATACCAATTTAATTCATTTTTTGATTTTTTTGAACTGCTTAATGGAGCATGGATTGAAACAACATTTTCAATAGTATTTTCTTTTATCAGAATAGTGTTCAATAAATCAAACCAGTTTTTGTCATGTTCAATGGTGTAAATAGTGCATGGTATATTATTCTTTTTAATCAGCCTTGCTATGAGTATTGTAGATAAACCTGAGCCAAATTCTAAAATAGTTCTTCTGCCATTAATCATAATATCATTAGTAATCATAGCAATTGCAAAAAAACTCATAGATGATTTTGTAACAGGTAAATGGTCGTATCCGTCAAAAAGATTATTGAGCAAAAGACGACAGTATGTATTTCTATTGATTTCTGCTTTTAGCATTTCATGACTATTATAACTTTCTAGCAGGCTACTGAATTGTTTTTGGCGGTCATTTATTTTTTTTAACAGATTCATTTTTTATGTTACTATATTTTTTATTTTACTTGCAAGAAATTATATCCAATTGATTTCAGGCGATTAACTATTTTTTCAAAATAGGCATGGGATTGTT
>CANJWH010000025.1 GCA_947478465.1 Bacteroidota bacterium | reverse complement strand
TTAAAACCCTTATCACGAAAGCCATAGCCGAAATAACCGCCTACATTGAAAAATCGTGAAATTCTATCATTGGTGTAAATACCTAAACCTAATCGCACAGATTCATAAGTGTTGGCTGCAATTATCCGGTTTAAATCCAAATCGATAAAACGGATTGGAATTTTTCCTGTAACCAACGCAGATAAAGCTTTCAACCTCAAATCAAATTTGTACGCTTTTCCAAGGCTATCAATTACGTGATAGGTTTTTGTTTCTTTAGCAATCAAAGTATCTTTCCTGTACAAGTTCCAAAACGCCTCTTCTCTTTTTGCTGCTTGAGGAAGAATATCAAGTTCCACCCGTCTGAAATCTTTTTTATTTACAGGCTGTTCAATTTTTATACTGTCCAGATAACTGCGACCTACTCCTTTGATTTTAAATCCACTTAGGTTCAGGTTATTCGCCATAATATCCGTATTCAATTTTACCGGAAACCAATGCTGTTCTCTCTTTTCATATTGTTGCTGTATTTTTATTCCTACCCCTGCCTGACCAGTGGCTTCAGCAATAACGTTTTGTATTGCCCAGCCATCGGTAGTTATGTAAAGCAACCCTACAAGTCCATCAAAATTTCTTCCGGAATAGGGCTTGTAAGAGATAACAAAAATGCTGTCTTTATCAGTATATAGAGTGTCTTCAAGAAGAAAAAAATATTTAGAAGTGCTGCCTTCACTTAATGGATTTAAAAACTTTTGCTGACCCAGATTGAAATAATCATCATAAAAAGAAAAACTTTGCATCTGTGTCCCAAGCATTGCAAAATCAGGGTTTTTAAAGCCTGAAACCCGGGAAGCAATAACCTTCTCATTATTTCTTCCTTTGTATTTGTATTCACGTTTAGATACAAACTCCATCAACATAATATATTGTTCATCCAGGAATTTTTGAATTTCTTTTTCCTCGTCTGAAGTTGGATTTTGTTTAATTATACTGCCTTTGTTTTCCCTTACTTTACCGGTATCTAACGTGAAATACATTTTATTATAAGACACATAAGAAAATGATTTCAGTTGTTCAGGATTGTTATTATTTCTGTTTGCAGTTGCATTCCTGATTATGCGATGAGCCGGATTTTCACCGGGAAAAATCACAACTTCCTGTAATCCGAAATTTTTCCGAATCATTTTAACCCTTATAACTATATTCTCCTCTTCAGATAAAGTAACAATAGCATTTTCGTAGCCTACATAACTGAATGAAAGTTTATGCAAACGGGATTTTGATGTAATACTGAAATGTCCGTCAATATCGGTAGTTGTAGCATTAATTTCAGCATCTGGTAGTATGTTAACGAAAGCGAGTGATTCCCCTGTTTTATCATCAACTACAGTTCCGCTGACACTAAATGTTTGTGCAACTGAAATAATCGGTAAAAAAATGCTGAAGAATAAAAAAAATAGTTGCCTCATAAGTTTATGCGGCAAACCTAAAGAAATCAGACAGACGAAATTTACAGCTGTTGAAATTTTGCAGTGAAGTGACGGAGAAACTTAGGCTCTTCAATTATTTTATATCCTTTAACATTATCGCGGTCAGCAATAATTTCATCAAATATTTCAGCCACATAATCAATATGGCTTTGTGTGTAAACCCTGCGGGGAATAGCCATACGAACCAATTCCATTTTAGAAGGAATGAGTTTTCCACTTTCATCATACTTGCCAAACATTACAGAACCAATTTCAACACTTCTGATTCCTCCTTTTTTATAAAGCTCGCAAACCAAAGCCTGTCCGGGATATTCATGAACAGGAATGTGAGGATACAATGCTTTGGCATCAATATACACAGCATGTCCACCAACCGGCAATAAAATCGGAACTCCTTTTTCTGAAATTTTTTCTCCAAGATAGGTTGTGCTTTTTATTCTATACGTTAAGTAACCCGGAGCAAAAACTTCTTTCAAGCCAACTGCAAGCGCTTCCATATCGCGGCCTGAAAGTCCGCCATAAGTTGAAAACCCTTCAGTAATAATCAAAAGGTTAGTACAGGCGTCTGCCAGCTTTTTATCACGCAATGCAAGAAAACCTCCGATGTTTACTAAACCATCTTTCTTGGCGCTCATGATACATCCATCAGCAAGCGAGAACATTTCTTTGGCTATGTCAAAATAGGTGTAATGCTCAAATTCTTTTTCACGGTGTTTTATAAAATATGCATTCTCAGCAATACGGCAACAGTCAAGGATGTACAGGATGTTATATTTTGAACAAATACGCTTTGCCTCACGTGCATTTTCCATACTTACTGGTTGACCGCCACCTGAATTATTGGTTACTGTCAAAATCACTGCACCAATATTTTCTGCTTTATGCTGAAGAATAATTTCTTCCAGCTTTTCAATATCCATATTTCCTTTAAAAGGATAAATGAGAGATGGTTGAGAACCTTCTGGGATTAAGCAATCAATAGCAGTTGCTCCACTGAATTCAATGTTTGCTCGTGTAGTATCAAAATGTGTATTGCTGATAAAAACCTTTCCGGGCTTTCCGATATATCCATATAAAATCCGCTCTGCAGCTCGTCCCTGATGAGTTGGTAAAATATAAGGATAGCCTGTGAGGTCGTGTATACTTTGCCATAAATGCTCCCAACTGCTTGCACCTGCATACGATTCGTCTGCATTAATAAGTGCAGCCCATTGAGCAGAACTCATAGCAGATGTTCCGCTATCGGTAAGAAAGTCAAATGTTACCTGACTAGATTTTAAAAGGAAAGGATTGTAAAAAGCACTTTTTAGGTATTGCTCACGTTCCTGCTCTGTAGCAATATGTAATGGCTCAACCGTTTTGATCTTAAACGGCTCAATGATAATTTTCTTAGACATGGCAAATTTATTGCCAAGGTCGGGGCTTTATCCACCACAATTAATGACATTAATCAGTTTTGAAAAATTATATTCTAAGTTTGCTGAAAATATCTTATAAAGCTATGAAAGCCTATACCATTGTAAAATACGGTGAACCCGAAAAAGCATTTGAATTAAAGGAAAAGCCAATGCCAGTTCCTGCTGCAAATGAAATACTTGTTAAGGTTGATGCATTCGGAATCAACTTTGCCGACATTATGGCGCGCAATGGTCTTTATCAGGATGCCCCGCCACTACCTGCTGTTATAGGGTATGAATCAGTTGGAAGAGTTGAAGCCTGCGGAAGTCAGGTAAAAAACAAACTTGAAAAAGGAACACGGGTTGTTGCTTTCAGCCGCTTTGGAGGATATGCAACATACGTTGTTACAGATGAACGGGCTATTGTTCCGATTGGAGAAGATATGGATGCCGGTGTTGCCTGTGCCCTGGCAGTTCAATATTCAACGGCATGGTTTTGTGCCGAGGAAATGATTCGACTTCGAAAAGGAAATCATGTGCTGATTCAGGCTGCAGCGGGAGGTGTTGGTACAGCGCTGGTCCAGCTTTGTAAACGTCACGGATGCATTATTTACGGAACAGCAGGGTCGGACAAAAAATTAGAGTACCTGCGCGAATTGGGTGTTGATTACCCGATTAACTATAATACTTCAGACTTTGCCACTGAAATAAAAAAGCTGAGACCCGAAGGAGTTGATGTTGCTTTTGATTCGGTTGGCGGAAAAACATTCCGCAAAAGTTTTAACAGCCTTAACAAAGGCGGAAGAATTGTGGGTTACGGTGCAGCAGAAAATCTGGGTGGCGGTTTACAGATTTGGGATACTTTGAAAATGGTTTTCAATTTCGGAATTTATCATCCTGTTCAGTTTCTGATGAACTCGCGCGGAATGATTGGAGTGAATATGCTGCGCATAGCAGACAATCATCCTGATTGGTTAAAAATTTGTCTTGAAAGTGTTGTAGACCTTGTTAAGAAAGGTGAAATAAAACCAACTGTTGGCGGTGTTTTCACAGCAGATAAACTGGCCGATGCACATCGTTTTGTTGAGTCACGAAAATCAATGGGGAAGGTAATTGTTAAATGGTAATCAGGCTTTCTTTTTAATGTAAGAACGCTTAATCCAGCCAGGAAGAATAATGGCCCCGATAAATAAATACGGGTAATAACTGATAAGCCGCCAGATGATGGCAATGCTTCCTATCAATCCTGCAGAGAGAATAAACTCCCCTATGAATCCTGTGAAAATAATTTCGGCTACACCGCTGCCACCGGGCGTTGGAGTGATGTGCATTATTACCCACATCACCAATTGTCGTGCATAAATAAGCATGTGTTCGCTAACCGGAAAAAAAGCCATGATAATGAAATTTGTTACCCAAAAACGGGCAGTCCATGATGTAAAGGTTGCAACCGTTGCTTTAAACCAATAACCAAAAGGTTTACCCCTTATCTCCTTAGAAGCATCCATAATTTCGTTTCCTGTTTCTGCTGCTGCCAAACGCCACTTGCGCAAAAAAGGAAGCTGGAATATTTTTATCAGCAACCACTTAAAACCACGGGGTTTAACAAATATAGCCCATGAAATTATAACAGCGTATAATAACATAAGCGAAAAACCTATAAAGAAAAGATTGATTCCGGCTGAAGCTAAACCCTGCATTGCTTTACTGCTAAAGTCAGGAAGAAGGTGCTGAGTTCCTACAACCAGCAAAACAACAGGAACCATAACAATATAAAAAAGCTGATCCAGCAGCGAGGTAATTAATACAATGGCTGTGCTTTTCCCTAATTTAATCCCTTCTCGGTTTACAATAAACATGGCTACAGTGCTTCCACCCACAGCGCTGGGAGCAACAGCTGAAGCAAACTCCCACAACATAATCACATCAAAACTTCTGCGCCATGAAATATGATTATCGGTAAGAACACGGATGCGATACATGTAACTAAGATCACGGATAAACATGGAAACAATTGCAATAACAATCCATAATGTTGAGTACCAGGTCCAGTTTACACTTCGTAATTCATCGCGGTAAGTAATCTTTACATAATCACCTTCTCCTTCTCCTGCAAAAACAAACTCTTCATGATCTTCTTTTCCATCTGCATTGCTGTCGCTCCAGGCATAGTTGGCATTTGCGGCAATCTTTTTCTCAAACCTTTCTTCGTGCAGAGCAGAAAAAACCATGTAAGTGGCAACCGAAAGCCCAATCAGAATAGGCAGAATAATTCTGCTGGGAGTAAGAAGTTTTAAACGTTCGGCTGCGCGATTTGCCATTGTGTAACAGGAATAGTCAGCCCGAAAATACGCATTCCGCACGAACAGGTTATTGATATTCCTACTTTTGAAGCCGTGAAAGCAAAAGAGAATATAAGCGCACATCTTGCCCTGCTTGGTGCTAATATTATTTACGGAGCTAATTATTCAATCGCAAAAGCAGTGATGCCCGAGTATGTGAAACCGTTTGGGTTTATTGTTCTGCGCGGGATTGGTGCTGTGCTCTTATTCTGGTTTTTTCATGCACTTTTGAAACGTGAACAAGTGGAGAAAAAAGATTTTCTGACACTTATAGCCGGGGCTTTTTTGGGTATAGCAGCTAACCAGATGCTGTTTTTTAAAGGACTGAGTTTAACCACTCCCATAAACGCTGCTATTATTATGACTTCCACACCGGTGTTGGTTTTACTGGCTGCTTCCTTACTATTAAAAGAAAGAATTACACTAGCAAAAATCACCGGAATTATTTCCGGAGTTATTGGTGCGCTTTTGATAATAGTTATGGGAAAAGATTTTTCATTCGGCAGCGAAACTATGCCGGGCGATTTGATGGTTTTTATCAATGCATCACTATTTGGAGTGTATCTTGTTATGATAAAACCTTTGATGAAAAAATACCATCCGCTTACGGTAAATAAATGGGTGTTCTTTTTCGGTTTGCTTATGTCGCTGCCATTTGGCCTGAATGAAGCATTAGAAATTAACTGGGCAACTATGCCGCTGAATATTTTAGGCGGTGTTATTTTTGTAGTTGTTGGGCTTAGTTTCTTCGCCTATCTTTTTAATAGTTATGCCTTGAGCAGAGTAAGTCCGGCAACTGTTAGTATTTATATTTATTCGCAACCCGTGTTTGCCACAGCTATTGCAATAGGGCTTGGTAACGACTCACTCACAGTGCTGAAAATTATAGCAGCTCTGTTGATTTTTGGCGGGGTATATCTGGTAAGCTGGGGAAAATAATTATTCAGTTATAGTTATCTGATAAGCGAAACTATTCCTTTAAAATCCTGGGGACGATTGTGCTCATCCTCTACTGAAATTCTGTAAACATATACTCCGGGAGGAAGTTCTTTTCCTGAGTTGCGGGATTTTCCGTTCCATCCTATTGAAGGCTCAAAGCTTTCAAAAATCTGTTCGCCCCAACGATTAAAAATTCGCAATTCATACTTGCGCAATGTTTCACCCAGAGGAAGAAAGACATCATTCAATCCATTACCATCAGGAGTAAAAGCATTGGGCACATAAAGTGTAAAGAACGGAGCTATTACAATGGTTATTTCTGTTCTGTCAGTGCAACCGAACTGATTGGTAACAGTTAGCATAACGTTATATGTTCCTGTATCAGAAAAACTGTAAACCGGATTTTGAACCGATGAAGCATCACCATTACCGAACTGCCAGTTCCATTGCACAGGATTGCCTGACGACAAATCTGTAAACGTTACTTCAGGTGAAATAATCTGTGCCCATTCAGGATTAGCTGATAAATCAGCAACAGGATGAGGACTGGCTGTTATTAAATCAGAATAAGTAAGAGTTGAAGTACAATTCTGATCAGAAGTAACGGTAAGTGTTATATCATAAGAACCGGGTGCTGTAAAAGTGTATGAATTGTTTTGCTGATCTGAGAACGATGTATTATCAGCTTCCCACAGCCAGTTAAAAATTGTTCCTGATGCAACAGAACTAAGGTCATTAAACTGGACCGTAATCGGAACACAACCGGAAACTGGTAGTGCTTCAAAATCAACAACAGGATTAGGATTAACAGTAACGGTAATAGTTTCATCATCTGAACATCCATTATCAGTACCTGTAATGGTATACGTTGTGGTAACAACAGGATTGGCCGTAACACTGTTCCCCGATGAGGAACTTAAACCTGTTGCAGGCGACCACAAATAGGATGTTGCTCCTGAAGCAGAAAGTGAAACCGACTCTCCTTCACAAATGGCTGCAGTTGCAGGCAAAAGCGAAATTGTTGTTTGATTAACTGTAACGGTTGAAGTTACAGTTGTTGAACAACCTAAATCAGTACCTGTTACTGTGTACGTTGTTGAAGAAACAGGTGATACAGAAATCTGGTCTGTTGTTTCTCCTGTTGACCACAGATAAGTGGCCCCCCCCGTTGCTGTTAATGTTGCTGCATCACCTTCACAAATTGTTGGTGAGTTTACCGATACCGTTGGTGACGGATTTACAGTAACAGTTGATGTTGCTGTTGCAGAACAGCCCAAATCAGTTCCCGTTACTGTATAGGTAGCCGTTACCGAAGGACTTACAGTTAAAGGGTTTGCTGTTGAACCATTATTCCATGAGTACGTTGTTCCACCTGTAGCAGTAAGTGTGGCTGATGTTCCTGCACAAACAGACGGTGAGTTTACATTTATCACTGGAACAGGGTTTACGGTTATATCTGCTGTTGCCGTTCCTGTACATGTTAAGCTAGTTCCGGTAACAGTATAGCTGATGTTTGAGGCAGGAGTAACCACCAATGGATTATCAGTTGAGCCGTCAGACCATACATAAGTGGTTCCTCCCAATGCTGTAAGGGTTGCATTTTGTCCTGCACAAATTGTTGGCGAGTTTACGGTAACATTCAGCGATGCACTAACCGTAACCGTTGCCGTGGCTGAGGCTGAACAGTTTGCTGTTGTACCTGTAACAGTATAAGTGGTAGTGACTGCCGGAGAAACAGACAAAGGATTAACAGTTGAACCGGTGTCCCAAAGATAGGTTGTGGCACCGCCTGCGGTAAGCACCGCAGTTCCTGCAGCACAAATGGTTGGTGAATTTACCACCACATTGGGCACTGCATTCACGGTAACTGTGGAAGTGACTGTTCCCGAACAACCGCCCGAACTTCCTGTAACATCATAGGTGGTAGTTGATGAAGGAGAAACAACCAAGGGATTATCTGTTGAGCCATCAGACCAGAGATAGGTGTTTGCACCAGCAGCAGTGAGTGTTGCCGATGCTCCTGCACAAATCGTGGGTGAGTTTACTGATACGCTGATTGAACTGGCTACCGTTACTGTTGCCGTTGCTGTGCCCGTACAGCCTGCTGTAGTTCCTGTTACAGTATAGGTAGAAGTTGATGCAGGGCTTGCATCAGCAGTACCTACTCCTGTTACCGTTGCACCTGCCGACCATGTGTAGCTTGTAGCACCTGTAGCAATAAGATTTGCTGTTGCACCCTGACAAATGGTTGGTGAGTTTACAGAAACAACAGGCCCTGGGTTTATTGTTATTGTGTAAGTAGAAGGAGTTCCGCTGCAACCGTTTAGTGTTGGTGTTACGGTAATAGTTGCTGTAATAGGACTGCCAGTTGAATTAGTTGCAGTAAAAGAAGGGATGTTTCCATTTCCACTGGCTCCCAAACCAATTGCAGTATTGCTGTTGGTCCAGGCAAATGTTGCACCTGTAGGAGTGCTGGTAAATGTTGCAGCTGCCACAGTAGTTCCTGCACACTGTGTTATATTGGCAGGCACAGTTGCTGTTGGTCCGCTGTTAACTACCACACTTGTTGAACTCACATTGGTACAACCTGTAGATGAAGTTGAAGTTAAGGAAACCAGAAAAGTGCCCGGAGTGGAGTAGGTTTGTGCAGGGGGTGATGCAGCAACAGAGGTATTTCCGTTTCCGAAATTCCAGGAAGAGGAAACTGCTCCAATGCTGGTATTATTGAAACTTACATTTAGCGGAGCACAACCTGTTGTTGGGTTTGCAGTAAATTGCGAGGTGGGTGCCATCTGAAAAGTGCTTCCTGTAAAACTCATAGTAAATCCAACAGAAGTTCCGGATGTTAAGTATGAGTAATTATCAATAATAATAAGGTATGTATTGCCAGCAGTTACAGTCATTGCAGGACAAAACTCTCCTGTGCAGGAACCCAAGCCTGTCTGCATACCAATGTTGTTGCTGTTCTCTGGCGTTAACAATGTACCTGTATAATTATAGTTACAGGCAAGGTTAGTACCAAAGCATCCTCCTGTAATGTTATACAATGCCCAATCATATTCAGCCATTCCCAGCACGTCTGCATTCCATGCTAAAGTGCCGGTTACCCCAACTGTAAACTGATAATAAACGGGCTGTTGCAATGCAGAGCCAAAGCAAGGGGGTGTTAAGCCGCTGCTATTATTAGGAAATGGATTTACTGTAAATGAACTTAAATCGCAAAGTACCGATGCGGTTGCGCAAGAGTTACCCGGGGCAGGCGGTTGGTCAATAGAAGTAACACAAATCTGAAAACTACCTTCTACTCCATTATCTGATTCTACAGATATCCATACTTGTGATCCGGGCGTTATTGACAAGTTTGTTGTGGCTGTTCCGCCATTGGTAGCGCTTACATTGCAACTATTATAGGTTCCGCTTGTGCAATTGGTAATTGAAAGAGTTACAACAGCCCTCTGAATAGAAGGAGAACCAGTAGGTGTTACAGTAACTGTATTTACAGAACCGGCTGCTGTATATGTAAACCAAACTTCGTTGCCCGGTGTCCCTGTATCACAGGTATTAGTTGTATTATCACTGGTGGCACCAACAGTTGTTGAAGTTACACAAGCATTTCCGGTATTGGGTAAGGTGATAACTTGCGGAAAAGTGCAAGCATCATTTGCAGGCTGTGCATATGCAAAATCCGAACTCAATATGAATAAAACCGCAAGCGCTATGGTAATTCTGATGCTATGGGTTTTTATAAAAAATTTCACAGGAGATTTTATTCAGTAATAAATATTATTTTCTCAAGAGGAATAAACTGCGGTCTGTTTATTTCGGAAAGCGATAGAATTTTCAAACGCACTTCAGAACCAAGTTGGACATAGACAGTTTCTGAAGCGTGACGATTTTCAGCAATCATTTGATCTATGTTTCCGGGAATAAAAGGTTGGTTACGCGAGTTAATAACCTGAATTTGCCACGTGCCTTCGGCTGTAGAATTTTGTTGTAAAACTGTCCCTGTATTTTGTGCAGATAAGCCGCTCAATCCAGAGAAAATAAAAAGAAAAATAATTAATAAAGCTCTCATTAACAGATATTAGTAAATTCATCAGAGCGAGACAAATATAGGATTTTACCATTTCTTAATACCCGAAAGGGTAAATATCATAAATACGACTGTAAATCCAGATAACGTTAAGAAAAGAGAGATTTATATTTAAGATCAGTAATTAACGATGCCCCCACTGATACTTATCCAAATCCTCCAAGCAATGTTTCAGTAAACTGATGCTGCCTTCAATGTCTTTTTTGCTGGCCGTTTCAATTACCTGATGGATGTGTCGTGTTGGTATGGATACTGCACCGGCAATAGAACCACCTGCTGACATACGTTGTATCCCTGCAGTGTCGGTTCCTCCCGCGGGAAGAACTTCGGGTTGCCATTTTATCTTGTACTTGTCGGCTGTTTTTTTCATGTAATCAACCATGCGATAATCGCAGATGGTTGATGAATCCATTATTTTAATAGCAGTACCGTCACCTAATTTGGTAACCATCTCATGAGCTAAGGCACCCGGAACATCGTAAGCAATAGTAGTGTCTAAACCAAAACCAAAATCGGGCTGAATTTGTAAAGCCGAAACATTTGCACCGCGAATACCTACTTCTTCCTGCACTGTAAACACACCATAAATATCATACGGTACTGTTTTCAACTGACGTAAGGTTTCAATCAAAATAAAAACTGAAACACGATTGTCAATTGATTTGCAGTTTACACACTCTCCCATTTCAATTAGTTTGCGTTCGCGTGTAACAACGTTCCCAATCTGAATGTATTTCTTTACTTCTTTTTCATCCATCCCAAGGTCAATAAAATAATCACTGATTTTCGGAACCTTGTTACGTTCTTCAGGTGTCATCACGTGAATAGGTTTTGAACCCATTACTCCGACCAAATCTTTTTTTCCGTGAACAATAACACGCTGTGCAGTTAATGTTTTAGGATCAAAACCACCCAGCGGATGAAAGTGAAGAAAACCTTTATCATCAATATGACTAACAATAAAACTGATTTCATCCATGTGGGCACCAATCATCACCTTCTTGCTATTCTTTCCTTTTTTGAAGGCTGTAACATTGCCCATATTGTCAATACTCACTTTCACTCCAAGTGATTTCAATTCACGAATAACTACTTCACGGATAGGTTGTTCATAGCCGGGTGCACCGGGAGTTTCACAGATTTCTGCAAGAAGTTTTATGTTTAATGCCATAATTGGGTTTGTTTGTTATGGCCGCAAAAGTAAGATTTAACCACAGAGGCACAAAGACACTGAGATTTTTCTCTGCACCTCCATGCCTCTGTGGTTAAAAACTAATTCACTGTTATTGATATCGGGCTCAAATCATGCACCACATCATTTACATCTTTTGCTTTTATATTTTCAAAAATTAACCGGTCGCCACGTTTAGCTTTCTTTACAAACCGGTCGGTTTCTTCGTTAAACTTTCCGCTTCCATCCTGATGATGCGTAAAAACATCTCTGCCTTGTATCAGCACAATATCGAATGCTTTGGTGGTTGCAACAATGTTGAATAGAAAACTCGGATCATACGAAACTACCAGTCCCATCTGTGCATCTACAACTCCCTTCTGCATTCGTCCCGATGTAGTTATTTCACCAAAACGTGCATATGGTTTAGGCAAACGCTTTACGCGGAAATTCATTTTGCCCATGCTTTTAGTTTCACCATTACTCATTTTAGCAGAAACATTTACATCTACTTCCATCGGTGAGTTCTTCTGAATTTTCATAGTGTATGTTCCGTTGCCATTTTTCACCAACTGGTTACCACCGGTAACAGTAGCCACAACATTTTCAGCAGCAACACCCGGCACCGAAATTGAAACTGGATTATCAACCCCCATGTAAAACACATTCATTGCCGTTGGCGAAACCACCATGGAAGGACGCGCAACAATGTATTCACTTTTGAACGGATATAACTTTTGCTGACCTGAAGGCGAGGTCATTTTCACCATTCCTTCGTAATTAAAAATACCTTCTTTATTTGCTCTTACCACATACTCCCCCATTCCATTGTTGGCAGGTACAGTGCCCGATTCCGAAACCAAGGCAGTTCCGTCATTATTCAGTTTGCCAAGAATAATCTCCGGATTTTTAGTAGTGCTGAAAGCTGCCACAAAAACATTGGCTTTGTACTCATCCCCCAGCATCACGTAATTGCTTTCGGTCAGCACTTTTGCCGCAATAGTATCAAACGGAAAATCTTCTTTGGTAAATGATTTATACAAAGTATTTACCACATCAAACTCTGCATTTTTAACATCGGTTTGAAACTTAGAAAGTATTGCAACCGAAGCAACCAACGGACTGTTATAAAACTGATTGGTCTCCCAAGTTTTAGTGCCGTCTTTCTTGGTTTTGTCGGGCGTTTCAAAACCAAGGTTCAGATTTTTTCTTTCCTTCGCGGGAACAAGCGCCAGCATTGCTTCGCGGTATTCATTCAGTTTTATTTTCAATTCGCGTGCTTTGCCTTTGCTGCCGTCTTCAGTATTACCAACTAAAATATTAGTAGGTCTGTCAAAATCATCTTGTTTTTTAACATAATCCAGATGAATGGTATCTGCCTCTGCAGTAGTTATTCCTTCTGTTGCAGCAATAAGTTCCACTTTCAGTTTGCGGATGTACTCATTCAGGTCTGAGGATAATTCTTTTGCGCGGTTGGCTTTCTCCCAGTACGCTGTTACTTTTTTAGGGTCAACGCTTTTTGCCTGGTCAAAGTCGGCATACAACATTCCGTTCTTTTCATCAAAGTTACCTGCCGTAGCTTCCAATGATGTGTTAACGGTTACAAATGCTTCAATTACTTCTTTTGAAACATTGAGTGCTAAAATTGCTGTGAGTACTAAGTACATCATTGCAATCATTTTTTGTCTGGGGGTTTCTTTTCCGCCTGCCATGATTTCTGTTTTTTAAAGGTTTTGACTTCTGATTTCAAAACGTAGAATGCAGGGAGGGGGAAAAGTAACGGTCTTGTCACCCTGAGCGTAGTCGAAGGGCTAAAAAATCCGAGCGTAGCGAGCAGAAAAATGTATATGTTTGATACAAATTAAAAAAACAAAATCATGAAAAAATATTTACAATACTTTTCTTTCTGTTACTTTTTATAAATGCTTTCCCACAAGTGGCACCACCTGAAGCTTTTAATTATCAAGCTTTGGCCAGAGATAATGCTGGAAATATTTTGGCTAATCAGAATGTGAGTTTTAGAATGAGCATTTTGAAAACTACAGTTAACGGAACAGTAGTATATTCTGAAACACATACATTAACAACTGATGCCTATGGATTAGCTAACCTTGCTATCGGCACAGGAACAATATTAAGCGGTGTGTTTGCGAATATTGATTGGGCAGTTGATAACTACTTTTTTAAAACGGAGTTTGACCAAAATGGTGGAAGTAATTATTTGTTAATGGGAACTTCACAATTACTTTCTGTACCTTATGCTTTGCATGCAAAAACTGTAAGTCCGGATGGTTTCTTGGATCCTCATTATCCAGATGGAATTGATGGAGAAACTGTGTTGTTTAACGGACCTTATACAGTACCCTCTGGGAAAAATTTGATAATAAATAGGAAAAGGGGCGATTTTGCCTATTCTATGACTTTTATTAGGCTTGGGGTTGATACTTTATGGGGAGATTGGCATTATGTCCCGGAGAACTCTGTTGTAAATACTTCTTATGGAGGTAGAGGGATTTTGTTTGATAAAAAAACACAATTTGTTTCAATTTCAACAACATCAACTTATACAGTTCCTTCCGGTAAAAAATTATATCTTTTTTTACCTACATTTTCTTCTATAACGGTTCAATATTTTGGTACACCGGGAGGTTTTAGAATTAACGGGAACGATATTATGGACGAATATAATTCAGCAGCAGTTGATGAGGAAGAGCCAAGGCTAATAATATTGCCTTCGGGAGCTACAATAAATTACATAGATGATCCAAGTAATTCTTATGATTTACCTCCCCGCGTTTTCACTGGGTATTTGAAATAAAGGTTATTCTTTAAACATATGGAGTTTAAAGTTAAGGATTGGACTTATATTTTCAATAACGGTGGGTTTGATATTATTTCAAATGACCCTATTCCTAAGCCTAATATTCTTTATAAATTATATTCATTAAATCAAAATTCATTTGATGCATTAATGAATGGCTATATATATGCAACGCATCCCTGTCAATTTAATGATGTATTTGATTGTCATGATGAATTAATAATTTTTGATGATGTAGATTATATTAAAGAATTTCTAACGTCATATTCGGATTTCTCAGTAGAAGAAATAAAAAGAATGATATCCGGTAATTTAGAAGAGACGAAAACATTTGTTCGAAGAAATTTTAAAGAAGGAGTTTATAGGACTATTGGGGTTTATTCGATGACCGGAAACCCTAATGACATACTTATGTGGTCATATTATACTAATCATCAAGGGTTTTGTGTTGAATTCGATGTAACAAAATTTCCATTCAAATTCTTTGGTCCTTTTCCTATTAATTATCAAGATGAGATTGAAAAGATTTCACTAAAGGATGCCGGAAAAGACATCTCTATTCTTTATCAAACTAATGTAAAATACAAAGCTTGGCAACATGAAAATGAATGGAGATTATTAATCGTTTCAAAGGAAGCTATGTATTGCCCTAGTTTTAAAAAGTTACGAGCTTTAGGTGGGCATGATCGCAAGTTCTACTATCCTATTGAAGCAATAAAAAGTATTACTTTAGGGAATACATTTTTTGTTCCGGAAGAATTAAATCCCATTGATAATAAGCAAATAGAAATTAATCTGGAGGTTAACTTTGAGCAGAAATCATTAATCCTTGAATATTTATCAGAAAATAAAATACAAACTAATTTAGTCAGACGAAACGAAAATTTATATAGTCTTTTATTTACACCCGGTTATGTTCAAAAAGTGAATTATAAAAAATATATTTTGAATGCTATTGAGGTAAAAGATGGCAAGGTCGAAAAAGAAACCGTTGCAAAAAATTAATAATTAACCCTTCGACTATGCTCAGGGTGACAACTACCCCCGCCAAAACTTCCGTTTATTGCTAAACAAGCTGCCAATCTGACTTAAAAAATAGATTTATGACCTTAAATAGTCTTTGAAAGAACTGCAAAGGTTATTGTAACAACTTCAAAGGTCTTCGAAACAGCTGCGAAGGTCTTAGAAACAACTTCAAAGGTCTTCGGAACAGTTGCAAAGGTCTTCGGAACAACTTCAAAGGTCTTGGAAACAGTTGCAAAGGTCTTTGAAACAACTTCAAAGGTTATTGAAACAGTTTCAAAGGTCTTCGAAACAACTTCAAAGGTTATTGGAACAGTTGCAAAGGTCTTCGAAACAACTTCAAAGGTTATTGTAACAGTTGCAAAGGTCTTCGAAACAACTTCAAAGGTTATTGTAACAGTTGCAAAGGTCTTCGGAACAGTTGCGAAGGTCTTTGAAACAACTTCAAAGGTTATTGCAACAGTTTCAAAGGTTATTGAAGCTTTTTCTAAAACCTTTTAAGGTTTTTGTTCAACAGGAGCAGGAGTTTGCTCCTTTTCTTTATCTGAAAAATGAGTAATCAGCAGTGCCAGCAAAACTATCATCACCAGAAAAATAAAAACTTTGGGCTGCTTATAAAGCGGCTTATGATAAAGCGGCTTGGTAGCGCGCTGATAATTATGAACCAGCTTTCCAAAATCTTTGTACTTGCTGATTTCAGCATCATCCGGCAGCGGCTTTTTATTTTTATCGAACTTATACTTGCTCATTGCTTTCTCAGGCGTTTCAAAGTAATGCTATTTTTCAGTTTCTCCAGCACACGATATAGTTTCATCTTTGTTCCTGCCTCTGTTAACCCCAAGATGTGTGCCATATCCAGGAATGAATTTTTGTCAAAGAAACGAAGTTCAATCAACTGCGTTTGTTCTTCGGGCAAGTCATTCAGGGCATCTGCCAGCAGGCTGTAATTTTCTTCTGTTTCGCTCTCCCCTACTTCCTCGGTCAGTTGCCGCAAATCATGTTCGTCCAACGGAAGAGTTGCATGCTTATTGTTTTTGCGGAAATACATATTCACCTCATTTACCGCAATCCTGAATAACCATGCCGAAAAAGGCGCACCCTTAAATTTATAACTCTTTATGGCAACCAATGCTTTCAGAAAAACCTGCGAAGTAATATCGGCAGTAAGTTCTTTGTCGTTTACCCGCTTGAAAATAAACAGAAAAACAGGCTTATACCAATGGTCGTATAAAGGCGCAAAGCGTTCGGGATTGCTTTGTGCGGCAATAATCAGTTCTTTTTCGTTGGGCTGATTGCTCTGCATCTGTGAATGTAAAAATGCGGATTATATTAAAAGTAACGTTGGAATCTGAACTTTATTTTAAACGTCATCCTGAACATAAGAAACGTCACCCTGAACTTGTTTCAGGGTCTAGCATTATAAGATGCTGAAACAAGTTCAGCATGACGCCAGCATATCAGGGTGACGTGCTATATTCGCAGAAAATTAATTGAGATGAAAGTTTTCAAATTCGGTGGGGCATCCGTAAAAGATGCAGCAGGCGTGCGAAATGTTGCAAAAATACTGGGTATGTATAAAGATGAGAATATCCTTACTGTTGTTTCGGCAATGGGAAAAACAACCAATATGCTGGAAAAAGTCGCAGAAGCTTTTTACCATAAAAACGCAGATGTAGCGGAACAAATAGAACCTATCCGCAACTATCATCTTGCCATAATGAATGAATTATTCAGCAATAAAAATCATCCAGTTTTCGATATTATTAATAATGTTTTTGCTGAATTGGAATGGGCAACGGATGGTGAGCCAACAAAATCTTATGACTTTGAATACGACCAGATAGTATCTATTGGTGAAGTGATTGCTACACGTATTGTAAGTGCTTACCTGAATGAAACAGGATTACAAAACCTCTGGCTCGATGCACGCGATTATATCAGCACCGATGATACCTGGCGCAATGCTGCTGTTAACTGGGAGTTGACAGAAAACAATGTGCAGCAAAATTTGGTTCCACTATTTTCAAAAAGTAAAACAAAGCTTGCCATAACACAAGGGTTTATAGGAGTTACTTCTGAAAACTATACCACTACGTTGGGAAGAGAAGGCTCTGATTTTACAGCTGCCATCTTTGCACATACGCTTCCCGCAAGCGATGTAACCATCTGGAAAGATGTTCCCGGAGTTTTAAATGCCGACCCTAAATGGTTTGATGATACTGTTCTGCTGGATAAAATTTCTTACCGCGATGCGATTGAATTAGCATGGTTCGGCACCAGTGTGATACATCCGAAAACCATACAGCCGCTGCAAAACAAGAATATTCCGCTGTATGTAAAATCATTTATTGAACCTGATAAAAGCGGAACAATTGTCAGCAACACCGAAAATCCTCAGCAGATTCCTTCATTCATTTACCGTATGAATCAGGTGTTGATTTCGATTATGTCAAAAGACTTTTCATTTATAGTGGAAAAAAATCTGATGGAAATTTTTAAAAGCTTTTCAGAAGCAGGAATAAAAATCAACATTATGCAAAATACCGCCATCAGCTTTTCTGTAAGTGTTGATGATGATAAATACAAAATCCCAGTCTTAATAGCTTTGCTGCAAAAGGATTTTAAAGTGGCTTACAACTCAGGACTGGAATTAATTACTGTGCGTAATTACAATCATCAAACGATTGAGCGTGTAACTATAAACACAGAAGTTTTACTTGAATTAAAAAGCAGAAAAACAGTTCAGATGCTGGTGAAGAATTTGGGGTAAACCCCCGTCACCCTGAACTTGTTTCAGGGTCTTAATAATGAGATGCTGAAACAAGTTCAGCATGACGCTAAATTTATTTCGCAGCTATTTCTTTTATTGCTTTCACCAATAAATCCAAATCGCGCAATGAAGTGTAAACATGTGGCGTTACCCGCACTCCGTGAACAGCCTCAAAGTCAATTGGCGTTGTATGAATTTTATAAGTGTTGAATAACTCACTTTCCAAATCTCCGGGTTTCATACCTTCAATTCCTACACAAAAAAGTGCGCATGAATACTGGTCTTTAAGTGAAGTGAAGAACTTCACTTTGGGAATATCTTTTACTTTTTCTGTCCAGTAATTTTTAAGATACCGCAATCGTTCTTCTTTTCTTTTTGAGCCAATCACAAGATGAAATTCAATAGCATTTCTAATTGCCTGTTCGGTTGCAAAACTGCGTGTGCCCTGCGATTCAAACTTTCGTATATCATCACCATTTGGATTATCATTACCAAACAGCGGCCAGATATTTTTGATTTTCTCTTTATTGATAAACATCATTCCCGAGCCAAATGGAGCGCATAACCACTTGTGCAAACTCGTTCCGAAATAATCACAATCCAAATCAGGAATTTTGTATTCAATATGTGCGAATGAATGCGCGCCATCGCACAATACTTCAATTCCTTTTGCGTGGGCTTTGTCTGCAATCTTTCTTACCGGCAAAATTTGTCCTGTCCAGTTGATAACATGTGTAACATGCACCACTTTTGTTTTGTTGGTGAACGCCTTTTCATAAATAGAAACTATCTCATCATCATTTTCAGCAGGAACAGGAATGTCAACCCACACTAATTTTATTTTATCTCTTTTCTCGCGTTGCAGCCAGGCATTTTTCATGTTGGGATAATCGTATTTACACAACACTACTTCATCACCTTCTTTCAAATTCAATCCGAAAATAATTGTCTCCAATGCTTCAGTGGCATTTCTGTTTACAACAACTTCTTCAGTTGAACAACCTGCAAGTTCTGCTAATTCTCTGCGCAAAGGTTCACGACCCTGATCAATAATTCGCCACATATAATACGATGGGCCATAATTGCTGGTGCGGTTGAAATTCTCAAAAGCATCCTGCACCACCTTTGGTTGCGGACTTACGCCACCATTATTAAGATTGATGATATCGTAATTAACTGTGTAACATTGGCGAACCCATCTCCAGAAATCTTCGTCTTCAGCAACAGCAAGCGGAGAAAGTGATTGAACACGTTCAAATGCTTCATCAATAGCAAGAGCATTCAGAGGATCAAGCCATGAACCGATGGTTAATGCACCTGCTGCCTTGCCGAATTTTGCGAGAAAATTTCTTCTTTCGATTTGCATGTTTATTAACTAAGGTAATTTGTATCCTAAAAGTTCATCCAACGTAATTGTGGCCACTGCATGATAATTTGGCCTTGCCTTTGCATAAATTTCCAAAGCAACTTTTTTGCCTTCTTCTGTTTTAACAAACTGCTTATAAAGTGGAACAACGAATTTTCTTCTTCCTACATTCATTAAGAATGTTTCAATTTCGGGATAAGCATTTTTGTAATTGCTGTTGATTGCCTGAACATACCATGCAGCTGCTACTTCTGAATTCCCTGAATTAGTAAAATGAAAAGCATTGTCCAATATTTCCATTTCAGAAGCGCTGATATTTCCCGGAAGATTGCGGATAAAGTGTAACCACTCATGACAGACCCAGTCTTTTGTAGGAAGCAATTCCGGTTTTGTTCCTTTGCTCCATGAATACAAAGCCTGTTCTACTGTTTTGAATTTTGCGGAAACAACACGCGGACAATTTGTCGGAAGGCCGTTTTTATAAACCCATTCATCCACATTTATATCCAGCGAATATTTTTTGATGAACTCATCATCTAAGTATTTTAAGAATTCTTCAGTGGTTATTGTTTTAAATGCATGTGCATTAAAATAATCATTGAGAAATTTGTCTAACTTTTCTCTTCCCGCTTTTTGCTCCAGCAACAAAATAAAGTGGGCGCCTTTTTCATAAGGAATATCACTCAACCCATCATCAGGATTTCTGCCCTCTAAATGAAGTTTCAAAGATGATTCTTCACCTGATTCGTGAAACTCTTCCAGCGTTGCTTCCAAATCTTGTAACCCTAATTGCCACTGCATTTCGACATATTCCTTTCCGTAAATAGCTTCTACTATTCTTCGTTCAAAATATACGGTGAAACCTTCATTCATCCAGATATCATCCCAGGTTGCATTGGTTACAAAATTTCCTGACCATGAGTGAGCAAGTTCGTGTGCCACTAAAGAAGTGAGCGAACGGTCGCCTGCAATTATTGTTGGTGTAGCAAAAGTCAATCGTGGATTTTCCATGCCTCCAAAAGGAAAGCTGGGAGGAAGTACAATAACATCATATCGTCCCCACTGATATTTTCCATACAATTTCTCTGCACTGATTAGCATATCTTCCATATCAGCAAATTCATAAACAGATTTTTCAAGCATAACAGGTTCAGCATAAACGCCTGTGCGTTCACCTATTTTTTTAAACTCAATATCACCAACCGATAAGGCCACCAGATAAGCAGGAACCGGCTGCGGCATTATGAAACTGTAAATTCCACTGTCGTTTTTAGCAACCGGATTTTCAGCACTCATCACTGCCAGAAGGTTTTTAGGAACTCTGAGTTTTGCAGAATAAGTAAAACGTATTCCGGGACTATCCTGACAAGGAAACCAGGTGCGTGTAAGAATAGCTTGCCCTTGAGTAAAAAGAAAAGGTTGTGTCTTACCTGCTGTTTGCTGCGGAGTGAGCCATTGCAGAGCTTCAGCGCCCTTAGTTGTTGAATAATATATATATATTCGTGACGTGTGTTTTTCAATGCTGATAGTTAATGCCTGTCCGAAAATGCTGTCATTTTTACTTAAGGAAAAACTTGCTTCTTTTTCATCTTCACCCAACGTTATCTTTTGAATATTCAGGTTTTTGGTATCGAAAATAATTTCATCTGAATTATTGTTTTGAATGTCATAAACAGCTTTCCCGGAAAGTTCTTGTTTTTCGAAATCAACTGTAAGGTCAAGGGCAAGATGTTTAGCAACTGCTTTTTCTGGCTGGGAATAAGAATGAGAATCTTTCACGTAGGTATTATTATCGGTTTTAGTTTCGGGAGAATGACACTGCAGCAACAAACAGGCTGAAGCAAAAATTAAGAGTTTCTTCATTTTACAATATTACAAAATCTACACTGTCTTAAATTCCTGTAATTGAGAATAAACCAATTTACCATTCAGCCATTCAGCATCTAAGGTTGCATTATATTTTTTGTAAAAATTAATAGCCGGTTCATTCCATTCCAATACCTGCCATTCTAACCTAGATACTTTCATCTCTTTTGCCAGTGTAATCATTCTTTCAAAAAGCATTGCGCCAATTCCATTTCTGCGGTGGTTTTGGTTAACAATAAGATCCTCAAGAAATATACAAGGTCCTTTCCACGTTGAATATTTTGTATAATAAAGTGCCATTCCAACAATTTCAGCTTCTTTTTCTGCAACAAAGAATTCGAAAACTGGATTGATACCAAATCCGCTTTGTTCCATTTCTTGAACAGTAACTTCTACTTCTAAAGGAGCCTTTTCATATTCAGCAAGTTCCTTTATCAATGACAAGACTGCAGGCAAATCTTTCTTTTCACCTTGTCTTATTATTATTGTTTTTGGTCTCATAATCAGGGCTAATGTAGGAAATGAAAACCTAAATCATTCTCTGTCGTTAAACCTTCCTTTTTGACATTTATCAAAAAAAATGTAGGTTTGGCAGAATTAAGGATATGAACTACGCAGCAGCAAAATATTTCATTGTTAAAAAACTTAACGATGAATTGGCTACAAATCTTTATTACCATGGGTTTCATCATACAGTTGATGTGCTTAATGCTGCAATAATGATTGCTGAAATAGAAGATATAAAAGATGATGACCTTACGCTACTTAAAACAGGTGCACTTTTTCATGATTGTGGTTTTCTGAAAACATACAAGAACCATGAAGAAGCAGGTTGTGAAATAGCACGAGAATCTCTACCTGCGTTTGGCTACAAACCAGAACAAATTGAAGTTGTATGCGGGCTGATTATGGCTACAAGAATTCCTCAAACACCTAAGACAGCCCTGGAACAAATATTATGTGATGCCGATCTTGATTACCTTGGTCGCGAAGACTTTGAATTTATAGCCGCTTCACTTTTCCGTGAAATGAGCGAAAATAAACTCATCTCTAATAATCAGGATTGGAATCATTTACAGATAAATTTCCTGAACAATCATAAATATTTTACTTCTTTCTCAAAGGGTTTACGCGAAGAACCCAAACAAAGGCATCTTGCCGAAATTCAAAAAATAGTTGATACTTATAAATAAATGGAAGACAAAAAGAAAACCAATCTTATTTTAGTTCCCACCGATTTTACTGATGTGGCTGACTGTGCTATAAGTCATGCCGCCAGTATTGCAAAAACCGGAAACGATACAATTACATTAGTGCATATTGTTACTTCAGACACAAAAGCCAAGCTTAAAAAAGAGGGCAGAACTATGGCTGAACTTGAAGCACAAATTCAGCAACAATGCGATGCAATATATAAGCAACATGGAGTAAAAGCTGATTACGAATTACCCGAAGGAAATATTTTTACAACCATTGGTGAAACAGCAAAAAAACGCGGAGCACGCCTAATGGTAATGGGAACACATGGTGTAGTGGGGCTTAATCAAAAGGTATTAGGAGCATGGGCAATCAAGGTTACCACTTCTTCACCCGTACCTGTGGTTATTGTTCAGCGGAAGAAAAATGCTGCTCATGGCTACAAGAAAATTATTCTTCCAATGGACGATTCAAAAGAAGTAAAACAAGGAATTTTTTATGCTATCTTGATGGCAAAGCAATATGATGCAGAAGTAAAATTATTCGCAAAATATGAGTCGGATGAATTCATTGCCAATCAGGTGAAAAAGAATTTAACATTTGCTAAATCCTTCCTTACTAAAAACGGAGTAAAGCATTCTGAAGAGATAGCTGCAAAAGGAAATTATGTGAAAGATTTGCTGAAATATTCAGCAAAAGAGAACGCAGACCTTATTATAATTATGACTGAGAAAGAAGCAGATGTTGTTATTGAATTTATTATCGGTCCCGAGAACGAGAAGATTATCAATAATGAATCCGAAATTCCGGTAATGTGTGTTAATCCAGATCTAACTTATTTCAGGGGTGGAAGTATTCTGGAAGGAAGTATATTATTCCAATAGAAAAAAGTAAAACAGGTAAATAAAAAGGGGCGATTTATCTCCCCTTTTTATTTACCTGTTCAGTAAGAATTACAATTTAGGTTTTACCTCAACCTGCTTGTATCCTTCAATGATATCGCCCACTTTAATGTCGTTAAAGTTCTTGATGTTCAGTCCGCACTCATAGCCGGCTTTTACTTCTTTCACATCGTCCTTGAAACGTTTGAGTGAGCCTAATTCACCTGTATAAACAACAATACCATCACGGATTATACGAACACTTGTCTGGCGTGTAACTTCTCCATCAAGTACCATGCAACCTGCAACGGTTCCAACTTTAGAGATTTTGAATACATCACGCACTTCAATATTTCCTACAATTTTTTCTTCAAATTCAGGAGCCAGCATTCCTTCCATCGCTGCTTTCAATTCATTAATAGCATCGTAGATTATAGAATAAAGGCGGATATCAATTTGTTCCTGTTCAGCCAGTTTTCGTGCATTCAATGAAGGACGAACCTGGAAACCGATAATAATTGCGTTAGATGCTGAAGCAAGCAACACATCCGATTCGGTTACCGCACCTACGGCTTTCATAATAATGTTTACCTGAATTTTATCAGTAGAAAGTTTAATCAATGAATCCGAAAGCGCTTCAACCGAACCATCTACGTCACCTTTAATAATAACGTTCAGTTCCTTAAAATCACCTATGGCAATACGTCTTCCAATCTCATCAAGTGTAATGTGTTTGTGTGTTCTGTACCCTTGCTCACGTTGCAGTTGTAAACGTTTGGTTGCAATGTCTTTTGCCTCGCGCTCATCATCCATTACATTGAAACGGTCACCAGCCTGTGGTGCACCACTCAAACCTAGCATCCTCACAGGCATTGAAGGTCCTGCTTCTGAAATTGCACCACCACGCTCGTTAAAAAGTGCTTTCACTCTTCCGCTATAACAACCTGCAAGAATAATATCACCAATTCTCAGTGTTCCTGTTTCAACCAACATGGTTGAAACATAACCTCGTCCTTTATCAAGTTCAGACTCTATAATTGTTCCGGTTGCTTTACGTTTAGGGTTTGCTTTTAAATCAAGCATCTCTGCTTCCAATAAAACTTTCTCTAAAAGAGCATCAATATTTTTTCCCTGTTTAGCAGAGATATCTGCACTCTGAAATTTTCCTCCCCACTCCTCCACCAACAAATTCATAGTGGCTAACTCTTCTTTTATTTTTTCAGGATTTGCTCCCGGTTTATCCACTTTATTGATAGCAAAAACCATTGGAACTCCTGCAGCCTGTGCGTGATTGATTGCCTCACGTGTTTGCGGCATCACGTTATCGTCTGCTGCAACTACTATAATTGCAATATCTGTAACCTGCGCCCCACGTGCACGCATAGCTGTAAACGCTTCGTGACCCGGAGTATCAAGGAATGTTAGTTTTTTGCCGCTATCAAGTGTAACACTGTAAGCTCCGATGTGTTGAGTAATTCCTCCTGCCTCACCTGCAATTACGTTTGCCTTACGAATATAGTCAAGCAATGAAGTTTTTCCATGGTCAACATGTCCCATAACGGTAACAATAGGTGGACGCGCTTCCAAATCTTCAGGCTGATCTTCTGTTTCTTTGATTGCTTCCTGAACCTCAGCGCTCACAAACTCAACTTTGTGTCCGAATTCTTCGGCAACAATGTTAAGAGTTTCTGCATCCAGACGCTGGTTGATGGAGACAAACAAACCTAGTGACATACAAGCTGAAATGATGCTGTTTACAGGAACATTCATCAATTTTGCCAATTCGTTTGCCGTAACAAACTCGGTAACTTTAATAATCTTACCTTCTGTTGCAATCTGCTCCTGCTCTGCCTCAAATTTGTTTCTTACATCATCACGCTTCTCTCTGCGGTATTTTGATGATTTAGACTTTCCTCCTGAACCACTTAAGCGCGCAAGTGTTTCTTTAATCTGTTTCTGAATTTCTTCATCCGTAAGTTCTGCTTTAGGTTGTGGTCCTCTTGGACGGCTCTTATCTGATTTATCAACTGTTACAGGCTCTACATCTTTACGGATGCGTTTACGTTTTTTCTTGCGGTTAGGATCGTTGTCGTTAGAAGAAGCAACGGGTTGCTTTTTCTTCTCTTTTTCTTTCTCAATCGGTAATTCCATTTTACCAAGAACCGTTGCACCTTTCAGTTTTGTATATTCTGTTTTGTGAAGGTTCTCCTCTTTCGGAACTTCTTTTACTTCTTCAACAACGGGAGTTTCTTCAACTGCTTCAATAATAGGAGCAACTTCTTCAACCTTTGGTTCTTCTACTACTTCCTCTTTTTTCTTTGACTTTTTTCCGGGTTTGGTCTTTTGATTCAGCGCATCAAGGTCAATAGTGCCTTTGGTTTTAATTTCCAGTTTATCGGCTTTTGCTTTGATTACTTCTTCCTCTTTTTGTACAACAGGAGCTGCAGGCTGAACAACTTTGACTTCTTCCTGCTCAGGAGCTTTTTTTACTGGCACTTCAACTACTGGTACTTCAACAACAGGAGCCCCTGCGTCTTTTTTCAGACGGTTTAATTCTTTCTCAGCCTGTTCTTTCAAAGATTTGTCGGCCTGAAATTCTTTAACCAACACATTGTATTGCTCCGAATCGAGTTTTGCGTTGGGATTATTCTCAACGGCAAAGCCTTTTGACTTTAGGAACTCAAGGATAGTATCCTTACTCTGGTTGAGTTCTGTTGCTACTTTGGCTAATCGCTTTGGAGCCTGGACTTCTGACATATCTATCTGCTAATGTATTTATTTTCTGTTAAAAAAGATTCTGAGGGCAAAGAATTAATGATTATTCAAACTCTGATTTCAAAATATTGATAACATCTTTTACTGTTTCTTCTTCAAGATCTGTACGTTTTACCAAATCTTCAAAACCTATATCAATTACTGACTTCGCTGTATCGCAACCAATTGCTTTCAGCTCATCAATAATCCACCCTTCAATTTCGTCTGAAAATTCATCTAAGTCAACGTCCTCAACATCTACATCTGTATCACGGTAAACATCAATTTCGTAGCCTGTTATTTTTCCTGCAAGTTTGATATTATGTCCACCTTTTCCAATTGCAAGAGAAACCTGATCGGGCTTCAAAAATACATCAGCTCTTTTCTTTTCTTCATCAATTGAAATACTGGTAATTTTTGCCGGACTTAATGCACGTTGAATGAAAAGCTGAGTATTTGTAGTGTAGTTAATTACATCAATATTTTCATTTTTCAACTCACGAACTATTCCATGAATACGTGAACCTTTCATCCCTACACAAGCGCCAACCGGGTCAATACGGTCGTCATAAGACTCCACTGCTACTTTTGCTCTTTCTCCCGGTACACGGTCAATTTTTTTGATGGTAATCAAACCGTCAAATACCTCAGGGACTTCTTGCTCAAATAATCTCTCGAGAAATTTAGGAGAAGTTCTTGAAAGAACAATTGCTGGTTTGTTGTTTCTCATCTCAACAGTTTCAATCACGGCACGCACTGTATCGCCTTTTTTGAAAAAGTCAGATGGTATTTGTTCAACTTTTGGAAGGATCATTTCGTTACCTTCATCATCCAAAACCAATGTTTCTTTTTTCCAAACCTGGTAAACCTCACCGGTAATAATTTCGCTTTCACGGTCTTTATATTTTTTGAAAATACCTTCGTTTTCCAAATCATCAATTCTGCCTTTCAAATTCTGACGAAGCGCAAGGACCGCTCTGCGGCCAAAATCTGCAAGCATTACAGGCTCTGTAACATCCTCACCTATCTGAAAATCAGGGTCAATTTTCTGCGCTTCTGAAAGTGGAATCTCAAGATTTTCTAAATCCAAATCATCATCAGCAACAATTTTACGATTACGCCATATCTCCAGGTCACCTTTATCAACGTTCACCGTGATGTCAATATTTTCATCGGTGTAATACTTTTTAATAATGGCAGCTCTGAACACTTCCTCCATGATACGCATCATGTTGGTGCGGTCAATGTTTTTGCTTTCTTTAAATTCCGCGAACTGTTCGCTGAGATTAATCTTGTTACTCATGATTTTTTATTTAAATGTTATTTCAATTTTTGTTTCTTTTATTTCCGGGTATTTAAGATTTACTATTTCATTTTGTATTTGCTCTTTGTTCTTCTTTTTGTTTTCGCGAAAAATTTCAAGTGAAATTCCTTCCTCGTTTGCAGCAGTCATCTTTCCTCTCAGTAATCTTCCGTCTTTTAAAACAACTCTCACATTCCTGCCCTGATGTTTTAAAAACTGGCTCAACACTTTAAGCGGTTGCTCAAGCCCAGGTGATGAAACCGTTATTTCAAAATCCTCCACATCACGGTTAAGCTGGCTTTCAACATATCTGCTTACCTCTGCACAATCACCTACATTTAGTTTTGTAGGGCGGTCAAGCGCAATACTAATCCTGTTTCCGCCACTTACTTTAACTTCTACAATAAAAAGCTCTGTGCCTTTTATCTTTTCCTCTATTATTTCTTTTACTCGTTTTTCGCTTATCATTTCTTACAAATGAAGCGGGGACTTTTGGTCCCCGCTGTCTGTTTTCCGTAAAAATCTGCGCAAATATACTACACTTTGCGCAAAAAGCAAGTTTTTTATTTTAGTTAAGCGATATAATCTTCTTTGTAGTTACCTCTCCATCCACTGTTACACTTACCATATAAGTACCCGGAGCAAGTTCTTCATCTTCTGATTTAATTTTCAGCAAATGTTTACCGGCTGACTGAACTGTGTTTATAATTGTTTTCACTTTTGAACCAGTAAGGTTAAACAGTTCAACTACTGCATGTGCTGTATTTTTTAAAGTGTAACTGAGGTTGATGTTATCACGGGAAGGGTTTGGATAAACATCTATTGAAGAAACAGCAGATGTTTGTTCATTAATGGCACTCGGAAGTTGAGTTGTATATTGATAATAACATACAAACATCTCATCCTGTGTAGTAAATCCAAACCCTACAGTATCAGGGCCATAATTAACCCAAGTTGATTCATAAATTAAACCTTTAGCCATATCAACCTCTAGAAAAGGATCAAACTTTCTGATTGGAGGGTGTGAATAACTATAATAACCTTGATTAAAATTATAATCAACATCATAATATCCTTCATAAACTTGCTCGCCTTTACTTCCGTCCGTATTTCTTTTATAAATATCAAAGTCGGTTCCTATCTGGTGATTATGCCCCATCAGTGTCCAGAAATAATAGGTAGAATCTGGAATAACCTGTTCCATTTCTAAAGTAAATGGCTGACCTGTTGGAGGAATGTGAAGAATATAGGGGTCTGAATTGCCATATGAAATAGGCATTGAATGCATTTCAATTGCACCTGATCCCATAGGTTGTGTGTAAATATTCAAGTATGCATTTGCCGATAATATAGAATCCTGATTAGGATTTGGAATATGAAGATTATTAATCAGGATATCATCCGAGTTAGTGAAGAATGCTGTTCCCTCAGGCAGTAGAACCTCTCTTGAAAAAGGCCATGCACTTAAAACCACAGAATATTGGTGAATGTATGCTTGATTTAAAAAATTATCTCCGGTAAGTGGCTCTATGCCTAAAGAAGCTGCCGGAGCAGATTGCATATTAAACAAAAAGTAATGATGAGACTCAGAGCTCATTTTGTTATTAATCTGAATTATTTCCTTACCATCAGTAAATTCAGGATCGTATTTTTGAAAAAACTCAATCTCGCCACCCGGTTCAACAAAAAATGGTCCGAAGCGAACCTGAAAACCTTCTTTACCTTCTTCTTCAGGGGTAGGTGGCGCCTGAACTTCAGGTAGTCCATTTACATTATAATAATCATATATCAACTGAATATCTGCAACAACTCCTGTATCAGGTGCACCCCAAATTATCCATTGACGAATAAGCTCAATTTCTTCTGAAGCCAATGGGTTTTGGTTGTTAGGCATGGCATTTCCTTCTCCTGTTACAAGGTCATTATTAGGATCAAGACCATGATTAACTTTCTTCATCAGAAGACTACGGTAAGGATAGGCAGGGTCTACTCTTTTATATCCCTTGGCAAGGGCAACTGGGTTGGTTGGAGCAACATTTACAAGCCTGTTATAAACATCTGCTGTTGTTCCACTCAGGTTTAAATTTCCTGAAGGTGAGCCACCGCTGTGACATCCGGCTGTGCATTTTGTTTGAAAAAGTGCGTGAACATTCTCAAACGTTGATTGCGCAAAGGTTTCGCTTACTATAAAAGCAGAAAACAAAAGTGCAATGAAAGCTAAAGTAGATTTCAATTTCATAAAAGTGTTAAATGATTAAAAAGTTAATAAATTGGATAATAAAGCCTTAAAAGGGATGCGAATATAGAAAATAGTTATGCACGCATAACATTTTTTTATAATTTTTCGGCAAATTTTTAGAATTATGTCTAACAACAGGATTTTATATCAAATTGCAATTACTCTTATTCCTGGTATTGGCGACATTACAGCCAAAAAACTGATTGCCTACTGCGGAGGTGTTGAAGCTGTTTTTAGTGAAAAGAAAGTTCATCTTGAAAAAATACCGGGAATTGGCTCTGCCACTGCACAATTGATAACTGTTGCAGATGTTTTTAATCGGGCTGAAGAGGAAATTAAGTTTATTGAAAAGCATAAAATCAAAACTTATTTTTTTACAGAAAAAGAATATCCGAACCGATTAAAAAACTGCGATGACAGTCCGGTTTTAATTTACACCAAAGGCGAATATGATTTCAACTCCGGAAAAATTCTGAGCGTTGTAGGAACACGAAAGGCGACTGATTACGGGAAAGAAATATGTGAAAAAATTATTGAAGATTTAACTCCACTTGATGTAACAATTGCAAGCGGATTGGCTTATGGCATTGATATTTGTGCGCACAAAGCTGCTCTTAAAAACAATCTTAAAACAATTGCTGTGCTGGGTCATGGGCTAGATATTATGTATCCAAGCGCGCATCGCGATACTGCAAAAAAGATAATTGAAAGCGGTGCATTAGTTACCGACTATCCTTCAAAAACAGAATTCTTCCCAGAGAATTTTCCAAAACGAAACAGAATTATTGCAGGAATGGCAGATGCTGTGCTGGTAATAGAAAGCACAGGTAAGGGTGGCTCACTTATTACTGCTGAAATAGCTAATAGTTATAGCCGTGATGTATTTGCTATTCCAGGAAGAGTGAAAGATAAATACTCTGAAGGTTGCAACTGGTTAATAAGCCGTAACAAGGCTGCGCTGGTAACTTCTGCAAAAGAAATTGCATACATGATGGGCTGGGAAACAAAAACTGAGAAGAAAAAAGTTATTCAAAAACAATTGTTTATTGAACTGAGTGGTGAAGAAAAAATTCTTGCTGATATTTTAATGGAGAAAGGACAATTGCATATTGACTTACTTACTTCTGCTTCAAAAATGAGTATGAGCAAAGTAGCTGCAACCCTGCTCAATATGGAGTTTTCAGGTGTTGTTTCTTCTTTACCCGGAAAAATTTACAAACTAAATTAGTAGTTCAATTTTACTTTCGCAGCTACTTTTTTTGCTTTATCAATCAGCAAAGAAACATCAGTATCAGGTTTGTCGGAAACTAATGCTACCGCCATTCTCCGATTAGGACGTGTGTTGGGTTTTCCAAAAATACGGATGTCTGTATCCAGTTCTTTCAACGCTTCTGCAACACCTTCATATGCTGGTGGGGTTGGGCTAACTCTATCGGCAAGAATAACTGCGCTGGCACCTGCTTTTTCAAGTTTTATTTCAGGTATAGGCAAACCCAAAACAGCACGCAGATGCAATTCAAACTCAGAAAAATTTTGTGTTCCTGCTAATGTTACCATTCCTGTATCATGCGGACGTGGAGACAGCTCAGAGAAGTAAACACGATCTTCACCCAGAAAAAACTCAACGCCCCAAATGCCTTGTCCCGTTAAAGCTCTGGTAACTTTTTCTGCCATTTGTTGAGCTTCTTCCAATTCATTTTTGCCAATAATTACCGGTTGCCAACTTTCGCGGTAATCACCGGATTCTTGTCTGTGCCCGATTGGCGGGCAAAATAAAGTAGGACCATTTTTCTGTGTTACGGTTAACAATGTAATCTCGGTATCAAATTTTACAAATGCTTCAACAATCACTTCCTGAATATCACCTCGACTTTTGGTGGTTGCAATTTCCCAGGCTTTATCAATATCAGTTTCAGTTTTTATAGTGCTTTGTCCTTTTCCTGATGAAGACATCAGGGGTTTTACTACACAGGGAATTCCAACTTCTGCAACAGCTTTTTTAAATTCTTCAGGTGTAGTTGCAAAGCGATAATTAGCCGTTTTTAAGCCTAATTCTTTTGCAGCCAAATCACGGATTGCTTTTCTGTTCATAGTAAAATTTGCTGCACGTGCACTGGGAACAACTTGTATTCCCTGTTTTTCATATTCATAAAAACGTTCGGTGCGGATAGCTTCAATTTCGGGAACTATTAAATCAGGTTTGTATTTCGCAACAATAGAATCTAAGGCATTTCCATCCAGCATATCAATCACCTCAAAAGTATCAGCAACCTGCATGGCGGGGGCACCTGAATAGGAGTCAACAGCTATTACATATTGTCCCATTCGTTTTGCGGCAATCACAAATTCTTTACCCAATTCGCCCGAACCGAGCAGCATTATTTTCTTTATCATGAACTATTTTTTAGTGCCGGTAAAAATAAAGGTTATTAACAAACCATGTTTTAAACTTTTTTATTCCTTGTAAATTAGTGCATAATTATGGGTATACATTTGGAGCATTATTAATCTTTAAAACCAATCCATACTATGAACAAAATTTTCATGCTCATTTTCGCAGCGGGAACATTCATTTTCGCATCATGCGGAGGAGAACACAAAACCGAAGAAGCTACTACAACAGAAGCTGCTCCTGCTACAACTGAAGCTGCACCGGCTGCTACAGAAGCTGCTCCTGCAGACACTACACATCACTAGTTTCTGATTTTTTTCAGGAAATAAAAAAGGGGCATAATGCCCCTTTTTTATTTAAAGTCTTGAAAATTTAAGAATTGTTATGATTAAGTGCTATCGTATTTTATAATTCCTTTGTATTATTACAACTCATTATTATAGCAATCAATTCCAATATGAAATATTTTGAAATTCTTGTCTTACTCTTTTTTATGTTTTTTAGAAATGAGTTGATTGCCCAAATAATAATTAACGAAGGTTCAAATAAAAACTATTCAACCATCTCAGACGAAGATGGTGATTTCCCCGACTGGATAGAATTATATAATGCCGGCACTGATACCGTTCAATTATTGAATTATTCACTAACAGATGATATTGCAAACCCAACAAAATGGGTTTTCCCAAATGTATCAATGCTGCCGGGTGAATTCAAAGCTGTGTATTGCAGCGGAAAGAATCGCAGACCGGTTTCAGGATTTAAGCATGTATTAAATACGGGCTCTTTCAATGCTGTAGTTGGGTGGAATACACATACATTTTCCAGCCCTTTTTATTGGGACGGAATATCTAATATCTTAATAAATACCTGTTCCTATAGTTCAACAGGTTATACTACCAATTCAGTTTTCAATCAATCAGCTACACCATTTAACTCAACACTTCTTGCTTTTCAGGACGGCAGCCCATATATATGTTCAACAAATTATGGCACACCTGTTTCGCAGCGCCCAAATATTAAATTCAATACTGCAATAGTTGGAAATGGGGTTATACAAAATTCTCCTTATGATTATCCTGCTCCATACGGCAACTGGTATTGGGCAGCAAAACACCAAATGCTGATTCTCGGGTCAGAACTTTCATCTGCTGGATTATCTGAAGGTGATATTTCAAGTATCTCCTTTGACGTTGCATCAACCGATCCTAATACGTTTTACGATTATATTGATATCTATATGAAGATGGTTTCAATAAATGAAGTTTCGAATGCCTTTGAACCTGTGGATACAAATAATAATCTGCACACTAATTTTTTAATTTCAACAGCGGGTGAAACCATTTATTTGTATTCCCCTGCACAAATTCAATTAAGCAGTTTGGCAGTAAATTGCAGCAACCTTGACAACAGTATTGGTTTATTCCCTGATGCTTCTTCTACTATTTCTTTATTTCAAACTCCCACACCATCGTCTACTAATAACTTGTCAGACTTTTATTCAGGTTATCTTCTTGCCCCTGTATTTTCTCTAGCGCCTGGGTTTTATAATGCTCTTAGTCTTTCTATAAGCATCAGCAATCCGAACGGAAGCTTCTCATCTATCCGTTATACTACAGATGGGAGTGACCCAACAGAAAGTTCAACTCTATATACCGGGTCACCAATACATATTTTTTCTTCATCTGTTTTAAAAGCAAGAGCATTTGCCGATACTGTTTTACAAAGTCCAATTACTGTTTCTTCTTATTTTATGGGAGTAAGTCATGTAACTCCGATTTTATCAGTTGTTACCGACAATGCAAATCTATATGGTGCCGAAGGGATATTTGACAACTGGCAATTTGATTGGCAAAAGGCTGCCTATGTTGAATACTTTGACTCTACCCGACAACTCATTTTTTCTCAGAATGCAGGAATGCAAATTGATGGCGGTGCCGGAGGAAGTCGCTCGAATCCTCAACATTCGTTCAGGTTAGAATTAAATCATTCTGTATTAGGTGACGGAACGGTTAATTATCCCGTAATACCCAACAGACCTTACAGAACAAAATACAGTAGTTTTTATTTGCGAAACGGAAGCAATCAGTATTTGATATATCCATACAAAGATGCCTGTCAGGAAGAGACAATGGGAGGAGAAACAAATAACTATTATTCAGCCTGGCGGCCTGTTTCAGTTTACATTAACGGAGCTTATTTTGGACTTTACGAATTGCGTGAAAAATTTGATGAAGAGTATTTTAATGAGCAAGAAAATGCAGATCCGGATTCTACATCAATTTTATCGCAGAGCTACTGGTATGGCGGAAGTCTCAGACCGGTAGTTGGCTCGGTTGATTCGTTTTATACTTCCTTTAATTCATTTAATTCTTTAGATCCAGCTGATACTGCTTTTTGGAACTTAGCAGATCCCTATTTTGATATGAAGTGGTATAACGATTACATCATAGCTGAATCCTGGATGGGAAATATTGATTGGCCATACAACAATATTAAAATCTACCGCTCAAACAAGACTAATTACAGATGGCGATTCTGTATTATAGATATGGAACTTGCCATGGCGCCCAACAGTGCTACTGACTGCTATTTTGATCATATAAATTTTATGCTGAATTACGACCCGTCAAATCAGTATATCAATATCTGGCAGAAGGGAATTCAAAACGCAAAATTTAAAAACTATTTTATAAATCGTTTTGCTGATTTAATGAATACATCTTATCATATTAATCGCACCATACCCATAGAAAACAGCATGTACAATCAAACTGTTTTAGAAATGGAAAAAGAATATGCACGATGGGGTGACCCGAATAATGTTCCCCAGCAAATGAGTGATTTCTATAACAACCATCTTACATTTCAGTCCCAAATTTCGGAAAGAAGTAACCAGGTCAGGAACCATATTGTATCCAATTTTGCTTTAAACGGGCAGGTAGATGTAACGCTGAATGTTATTCCTGAAGGGGCCGGAATAATAAAAATAAACACAATCATTCCGGATTCTTTGCCATGGACCGGTATTTATTTTGATGGAAATCCTGTAAGAATTACGGTTATTCCAAATCCCGGTTTTGATTTTCAATATTGGGATGTAAACTCAGTATTGACTGCTCAGGATACTAATCTTTCTATTGAACTTAACATCTCTTTTGATGCAGTATTTAATGCTGTTTTTACCGTAAGTCCTTTTGCGGGCAAACTTGCAGTAAGCGAATTAAACTATCATTCAGACAGCACCCGAAATTCAGGCGACTGGATCGAGTTTCATAATTATGGAAATGGGGCATTGAATATTTCAGGGTGGAGATTTTCTGATGGTGTTATTTACCATAATTATGTTTTTCCTGAATCAACCATAATTCAACCTGGTGATTATCTTGTTGTAGCTGAAGACACTTTAAAATTTCATTCTCAACACCCCGGAATTCCTGTTTTAGGTCCGTTAGAATTCAGTTTCAGTAATTCAAATGAAACACTTTCACTTTTTAATTATTCAAATGATTTAACCCTTTCGGTTCATTACGATGATTCTATTCCGTGGCCTATTGCAGCTGATGGTTATGGTCGGACACTGGAATTTTTAAACGACACACTTAACCCTTCAATTCCCGAAAATTGGTTTGCCGGTTGCATTGGCGGTTCACCAGGTGAGGCTTATTCTGCCTGTGAAGAAGAGATTATTTTCAGCGAAATAAATTATCAATCAGCTCTAACAACTGACGCAGGTGATTGGGTAGAACTTCATAATCTGAGTTCTCAAGCAACTGATATTTCAGGATGGCAATTTAAAGATAACGACAACACCCACATTTTTACAATCCCGTTAGGAACAATTCTGCCACCTTCCGGATATCTCGTTGTTTTTGGTAATGCAACAAGTTTCAATTCCCGTTTTCCATCTGTTACAAACAAAACGGGTCCATTTTCTTTTGGGTTAAGCAACTTTGGTGAGGCAATTCGTTTATTTGATGCAACAGGAAGACTTTACCAATCTGTTGTTTATGATGAGGCTTCGCCTTGGCCATCAGGAGCTGCAGGAAACGGATTTACGCTGGAATTACTAGACACACAGGGTAATTTTTGTGACGGAACAAATTGGGCTAACGGCTGTCTTGAAGGCTCGCCAGGCGGACCAATTGCGCCTTGTGAAGATCAAATTACATTTACTGAATTAAATTACCATTCAGACTCCACAATTAATGCAGGTGACTGGATAGAGCTTTATAACTTCAGCAACAATCCAGCAGATATATCAGGATGGAAATTTACAGATAGTATTATTTCCCATAACTTTATTTTTCCTGAAGGAACCATTATTCAACCGGGCGAATGGTTGGTTTTAGCAGAAGACACTGCACTATTTCATTCGCAACATCCCGGAATACCAGTAATGGGTCCATTAGGTTTTAATTTTGACAATTCTAACCAAGCCCTTTCGCTTTTATATTATTCTGACTATCCGGTTATTTCTATGCATTATCAAGATTCCATTCCGTGGCAAAATGTTGCAGACGGGTTTGGCCGAACACTGGAGATTATTAATGAAACTCTTGATCCCGCTCAGCCCACAAGTTGGTTTGGTGGTTGTATAGGTGGTTCTCCCGGTGGTCCATTTAGTGCATGCAATGAACAGATTATTTTCAGTGAAATAAATTATCACTCAGATCCCACAATGGATGCAGGTGATTGGGTTGAGCTTTATAATAAAGCTTCAGTAGCAACAGATATTTCCGGATGGAAATTCAGCGATGTAAGTAATGCCAACATTTATACTCTGCCAAATAACACAATCTTACCTGCATCCGGTTACCTTGTTATTTTTGGAGATGAGGTAAATTTCAACTACCGTTTTTCATCTGTTACAAATAAAGTCGGACCGTTTCCATTTGATCTTAACGATATAGGTGATGCATTAAGATTATATAATGATGCCGGAAAACTGAATCAATCAATGGTTTACTACGAAGCCAGCCCTTGGCCGCAAGGAGCAGCCGGAAATGGATATACTTTAGAACTCATAGATACATCGGGAAGTCTCTCTGATGGGTTAAACTGGATGGATGGATGTCCTGAAGGATCACCGGGAGGGCCCTATTTTTTCCCATGTTTTACAACAAATACAGAATCAAGTTCGGAATTTTTAAATGTTCAATTTTTTCCAAATCCATCAAATGGAAAATTCAATATTAATATTGAAAAACAGGGAAACGAAACAGCTCCGGTGCTCATTGAAATTTTTAATGTTGTAGGTGAACGGATTTTAGAAACATCTATAACTAAAAGGCAAAACTCAATTCCTGTTGATATTAGCAATAATGCGAAAGGAATTTATTTTGTAAAAGTCTACATTGGAAATAGAAATTTTACAGGAAAAATTGTGCTCGGTTCGAAATAAGTTTTGGGAGAATTATTAAGAGGATCTGAAATATTGCAGAGCTATTTTAACTCTTCCAACGCCCTTTTCAAAACAGCATCGTCACTGAGAATTACGGGATAATATCCTTCATCGTTCCAGATGTTACGGGCAATGATGGCTTTGATTTGAAGTTTAATGTAATCAGACGAAACATTTACCCCATGTTCATCTTTCTTAACCCCTTTATTTTCGGCATATAGAACAAAGTCATTGAGCATTTTTTCTGAAACTAAAAACTGTTTATTAAAACTTCCAAAATCTTTGTATGTCATTAATGATGCGCGGTTTTTGTCGGCATAATCAAAGGCAAACTGATTTACCAATCCTTTGCTGAAAACAGCAGAAAGATATCTCGATAGTCGCGTAGTATCTACCGGAACAAATAAATCAGGCATAATTCCACCACCACCGTAAACTATTTTTCCTCCGGGCGTAGTGAATTTAAGCGAATCGCTGAATTGAATACTGTCTTTATTATACAGCTCGCCATTTTCAATACGGTCGTAATATTCTTCATAATACTCCTCGGCATTATGTGTGTATGGTTTTTGTATGCTTCTTCCTGTTGGTGTATAATAGCGTGCAATTGTTAAACGTATGGCTGAGCCGTCCGGCAAATCAACCTGTTCCTGCACCAAACCTTTTCCAAAAGTTCTGCGGCCAATAATTATTCCACGGTCATTATCCTGAATTGCGCCAGCAAGAATTTCACTTGCAGAAGCAGAACCTTCATCCACCAAAATTACTAAAGGATTTTTTTCAAATCCACCATTGGAAGTTGCAAAATGGTTTTGGCGAGGACGGGCTTTACCCTCTGTGTAAACAATCATTTTCTTATTGGTTAAAAATTCGTCTGCAAGGTCATTTGCAGCATTTAAATAACCACCAGGATTACCGCGTAAGTCAAGAACTAATTTCTTTAATCCTGCCTTTTCTAATTTTTCAAATGCTTCAATATATTCATCAAAAGTTGTTGCCCCAAAGCGACTAATTTTGATATAACCGGTTTCGTCATTTAACATGAAAGCCACATCAATGCTATGAATAGGAATTGTTCCGCGCGTAATGTTATATTCAATAAGGTCTTTTGCTCCTCTGCGAAAAATGTGAATGTTTACTTCTGTTCCACCTTTCCCGCGAAGTTTGTCCATTACATCCTTTGATTTTATTCCTGTTCCGGCAACGGTTTGTCCTTCAATTTTTACAATGCGGTCGCCTGGCTGAATACCTAATTTCTGAGAAGGTCCGCCTGAGATTGGAGCAATTACCACAATAGTATCATCAATAATATTGAACTCTACTCCTATTCCTTCAAACTTACCTTCCAGCGGTTCGTTCATAGCTTGCAATTCTTTTGCAGAGATATAGGACGAATGCGGGTCGAGTGATTGAAGAAGTTTTGTAATCGTCTCTTCAGTAAGTGAATCCATGCTCACTGTATCTACATACTCCTCTTCAATATAATTTAGAATTTCCGTGAGTTTGTGATGCTGAGGTTTTACAACCGGTTTAAATAAATTATGGTCAGCTTCAGCATTCAGGTTTACACCTACATAAATACCGCCAACCAACACCAGTGCAAAAAGAATTGGAAAATAAATAAACGGGCGAAACGAGTTATTACTCATGTTCAGACCTGCGGAATTTGAAGAACATCTACTCCCGCATCACGCAAGAAAGCAACTCCGGTTGTATCTTTATACTCGTTGATATAAACCAAACGTTTTATCCCCGACTGCAAAATCAACTTGCTGCATTCTTTGCAAGGCGAAAGTGTAAGATACAATGTTGCGCTGCGGGCGTTGTTGGTTGAACGGGCTACTTTCATAATGGCATTGGCTTCGGCATGTAAAACATACCACCACGTTTCGCCTTCCGGATTTTCGCAATCATTGGAAAAACCGGTAGGAGTTCCGTTGTAACCATCTGAAATAATCATGCCTTCTTTAACAATCAGACTTCCCACTTGTTTACGTTTGCAATGCGAAAGCTTTGCCCATTCCAAAGCCATTTTAAGATATGCCTTGTCATAGCGTTCCTGCTTTTTATCGCTGCTGTACTTTATAAAACCTTCGTCCACGTTATTTTTGAATAGAGCGGCAAAACTACGATTATCGCTAAAACAAAAATCCCTGTTAACCATTTTTAGTAAACAGGGGAAAATAAATAAGGCAGAGATTTCTCTCTGCCTTATTTTGTACCCAGAGCCGGAGTCGAACCGGCACGGTTTCCCACAGGTGTTTGAGACCAGCGCGTCTACCAATTCCGCCATCTGGGCCAAAAGCGGGGTGCGAAAATAGTCAAATGTTTTTGACGTGCAAACTCTTTTACTACGTTTGCAACATGGAAGAATTATTTAAAGCCAAAATAAACAACGGCAAAGAGTCTGAAATCATCTTCACAGACAAAAACAGGAAGTCTGGATCAATCAATAATACTGGATTTGCATGGGATATGATTGAGGTGAAGAAAAACATGTTCCACATTATTTCGGGAACAAAATCTTTTACAGCAGAGGTGGTAAAGGCAGATTTAACTGCAAAAACCTTTACCATTCTTGTTAACGGACATAAATATAATGTAGATGTAAAAGACAAATTTGATGCACTTCTGCACGAACTGGGGATGGATAAATTAGCCCAGACAGGAATTCAGGAAGTAAAAGCTCCTATGCCGGGAATGGTTCTTAATATCAATGTATCTGCAGGTGATGATGTGAAAAAAGGCGATGCACTTTTAGTATTGGAAGCTATGAAGATGGAGAATATTATTAAGTCGCCACGAGATGGAAAAGTGAAAACTGTGAAGGCTTTGAAAGGAACTGCTGTTGAAAAAAATCAATCGCTCGTTGTATTTGAATAAATGAATCTGCGTGAAGAAATTCTCAGGGAACATTCAAAAGCGCAAACCCTGAAAATTGTCAACTACATCGGCAACGATAAAGAACGCTTTGCCGAATTAATGAATCTCTTTCTTGGAAATACTTATCGCGTAACGCAACGCGCGGCATGGGTTGTGAGCAATTGTGCAGAAGCGCATCCTGAGCTTATTAAACCTTACCTTAAGCGGATGCTGAATTACTTATCCAAACCTGTTCATGATGCAGTAAAACGCAACACCATTCGTACATTGCAGGATATTGCTATTCCAAAAAAACTGCAAGGTAAAGCGACAGATATTTGTTTTCAGTTTTTGTGTTCGAATGACGAAACAATTGCTGTAAAAGTTTTCTCCATGACGGTTTTGCATAACCTGAGCAAGGAGCATCCTGATTTGAAAAACGAATTGCGCATAGCAATTGAAGAGCAGATGCCTTATGCAAGTGCGGGGTTTAAATCAAGAGGGAAGAAAATTCTTAAAGCTCTCTAAATTTACCACTAAGGACACAAGGGCACTAAGTTTTTCTAAGTGTGCTTGTGGTAAAAAGAATAAACCAGCAGACGTCATTCACCGCTAAGGGCACTAAGTTTATTCTACGTGAGCTTAGTGTACTTGTGGTAAAAATTACACCAATGCAATATCAAACTGCACCAGATCAACAAACTCCTGAACTCGATTGTCTACTTCATCCTGTGAAAGATCAATTAAGCTTTCTGTTCCGAATTTTTCAACGCAGAAAGAGGCCATTGCTGAACCGAAAATTATTCCGCGCTTCATGTTTTCAAAAGAGATGTCTTTTGTTTGTGCAAGAAAACCGATGAAGCCGCCTGCAAAGCTGTCGCCTGCACCGGTTGGGTCAAACACATCTTCCAGAGGAAGTGCGGGAGCGAAGAATACATTCTCTTTATTGAATAATAATGCTCCGTGTTCGCCTTTTTTAATGACTAAATATTTTGGTCCTAATTCAAGAATTTTTTGTGCCGCTTTTACTAAGGAGTATTCGCCTGAAAGTTGACGGGCTTCTGCATCGTTGATAGTAAGCACATCTACTTTTGCAATGGTTTTGAGGAGGTCTTCCATGGCAATGTCCATCCAGAAATTCATGGTGTCCATTACAATGAGTTTGGGGCGGACAGGCAATTGGTCAATCACGGCCATTTGTACACGTGGCATGAGGTTTCCGAGCATGAGGAACTCGCAGTTTTTGTAGCTTTCGGGAACTACGGGATGAAAATCGGCCAGCACATTGAGGTCGGTTATTAATGTGTCGCGGGTATTCATATCGTTGTGGTATTTGCCT
>CANJWH010000024.1 GCA_947478465.1 Bacteroidota bacterium | reverse complement strand
GATACAATAGTTTATATGGTTGATGACATTATAAAAGAAATGGTAAAAGATCAACCAAAAGTGACAAACACAGGAGCAACTGCAACTAATTATAAAGAGCCGGAAAGTCAACCGGAGCAGGAAAAATCAGAAATAACGACAGTTTCTGTTGATAAAACGGAAGTAGTAAAACCTGTGGTTAAACAAGAAACTGTAGAATTACAAAAGCAGGAAAAAGTTAGTGTCGAAGCTACCCAGCAAAAGGTGATTCAATCTCCACCTGAAGTTTCTGCCAAGACTGAAGTGGCTAAAGAAGTGCCAAAACAAAACACACCTGATTTAGCTGAGATTGAACGATTAAAAGAAGAAGCACGCAAAAAAATAAAAGGAAATATTAATGAAGCTCTGGTTAAACCTGCACCTGAAACTAAAAGTCAGAGCACAATAATAACGGAGCCTGAAAAAAAGAACATTGCAAATGACAAAGTAGATCAGTTGGTAAAAACTGAAAAAGCAGCAGTTGCAGTTCAGCTTGAAAAGAAGAGTGTTATTGCTGAAAAATCAACCAAACCTGTACAATTAGAAAATATAGCAGCTGCTGGTGTGGTTGAAGTTGAACAAAAGAAAGTGGCAGAAGAGAAGAATGTGCGTTATGTAAATAAAAAATATTATCTGGAGGATCGTGCTATAACATCTGCAAACATTAGTTCATCTGATACCTTAAAATTCTTAGCTACTTTTCTTTCAGCGTATAAAGATTTTCCAAGTTTGCAGTTTGGTTCAGAGGGCGAATTTTCATTATGCTACAATTACGTTGTTAAAATGTATAATGGATATGATGAAGATCTTGTAGAGAAAAATTCATCAGTTTATAGAATTTGTCATTCCGGTAAATGGAACGATGGTAAAAAAACTGCTGAAGTATATATGGAAACCAATTCAGGAAGAACAAAAATCACATATTCTATTGTGCAGTTGGATGATAAAAATTTAGTGCTTGTAAAACGATAATGCTTAAGCACGTTTCGTCTCTTTTTATTTTAACTTTATTCATCTCTTTTGTTTCGATCGTTCAAAACAGCGAAACAGATAAGCTTGTTGCAGCTATGTTAGGTCATACCCAAATTCAGGATGATTTGCATGAACTCTGCGATAAAATAGGTGGCAGAGTAACAGGAACTGAAGCCAATACAAAAGCCATTGAATGGGGTATAAAGAAATTTAAAGATGCAGGGGTAGGGGTAAAGAAAGAAGCTTTTCAAATGCCATCACTTTGGGATGAAAAAAGTTGCACTGCTGAAATTTCAGGAGCATCAAATTTCTCTCCAAGAGTAGTTTCAAGAGCCTTTTCAATTGGCACAAATTCTGCTGGTTTGGAAGCTGAATTGATTTCGGTTGGTTACGGAACAGATAATGATTTTAAAAATGCAGGAGATAAAATAAAAGACAAGTTTGTTTTAATTACAACTGATGAACTTACTGAACTAGGTGGCTTATTTAAAGAATACAATGATGCTCATGAAATTGAAGGTCGTGCAATTGCAGCAAATGTTAAAGGTGTTATTTACATGTCATCTCGTCCTAAAAAATTATTATTTCGCCACCTTGCTTCGCGTGGATATAATAATACCCTGCCTTTGGTTGTAATGGCACGAGATGATGCCTCACGCTGTATCAGAATTCTTGATAAAGGAGGGAAACTAAATCTTAATTTGAATATTGAATTGACAACAGGAGGTTCATATACTTCTTATAATGTTATTGGAGAGATAAAGGGTATTGAAAAGCCTGACGAAATTGTTTTGATAGGTGCTCACTTGGATTCATGGGGAATGGGAACAGGGGCAAACGATAATGGCTGCAATGTTTCTCTTGTTATTGACATTGCTCGGCAAATGACTTTATTGGGAATAAGACCTAAACGTACTATTCGTTTTGCACTTTGGAATGGGGAAGAACAATGTATTTGTGGTTCCTATGCATATACACAGCAGCATGAAAAAGAATTAGATAAACACATTGTGATTGCGTCAATAGATATTGGCAGCGGAAAAGTAACTGGTTTTTTTACAGGACATCGCCCTGAATTAGAAGCTGAAACTAAAAAAGCATTGGAGACAGTTACTTCACTTGGCCCTTTTGAAAATGCAGATGTACCAATTGTTGGAACCGATAATTATGATTTCATGATGCAGGGAGTTCCAAATCTTGTGGGCATGCAGGAAGGTGCAAATTATTGCTCAGACTATCATTGTGAAAGTGATACGTACGACAAAGTAAATCTGCAAAATCTAAAAATAAATTCTGCCATTGTAGCTTCTACCTTATTACATTTTGCCAATCTTGACAAAGTAACATTGAAAAGACAAAACCGTAATGAGGTGCAAAAAATGATAGAAGAAACTAAGTTAGAAGTTCCCATGAAAGCCTTTGAATACTGGGAGGGATGGTTAGACGGAACGCGAGGAAGAAAACCTTAAAAAAAAGATACGTGCATAAAAATACAGGACTTAAATTTTTATCAGGTATAATATTTTCTATCAGTCTGTTTTTTTCGACTCAGTCTTTCGGGCAAAAAATCAATGACGGGATGGGGAGCAGATTACCCCATCCGGTTGATGTGCGTAAAGCTGTTTCATCTTTTAACTGCGGAAAAATTGAGAGCACTGATACAGCTTTGGTCAAAGAATATTTGCTTTCAACAATTTCTAATTTAAGAGGAACAGATTTTTCGGTAGAATACCTTGAAGGAAAACAAAGTAAAACAGGTTTTCATTACTTATATCGTCAGAATTATCTCGGCAACCCAGTTTATCGCGGTACAATTAAAATCAATCTGGATATAAACGGAAATATCGTTTCGCTTTTTGATAATACCTATCATATCATTGAACCTCCGGCTGGTGAATTTCCAAACACAGAAGATTGTTACGACATTATTAAATCAATCTATAAAGAAGAGAATGACCTTGTTAAAATTTTTATTGAGGATTTGTATTTTGATCTTGGTCCAAGACTTATTCCAGCTTCGCGAATTGAATTGTGGGATAAAAAAGGAAACTTCTTTGAGTTGATTATAGATGATGAGCAGATGATTGTTTATGAGCGTGACATGAATAGTTATCTTAACAACAGCCATATTCATGATGTGGATACTCCTGCACTTGCCCGGGTTTTTAACCCTGATCCGCTTACTACAGCAGGAGTTACTTATGGAACTCCTTATGAAGATGCATCCGATGCAGATATTTCGCAATTAAATATGCAGCGCCAGGAGGTTACCCTTGATGTTGCTTTTGAAAACGATACATTTAAGTTGGAAAGCCCTTATTGCCTGATCACTGAACATTCAATTCCTGATGTAGCTCCTGTAACCAGCCTTACACCTGATTTTGAATTTACTCGTGCCCAAAGTGGTTTTGAAGATGTGAATGCATATTACCACATTAATGTTTACCATGATTATGTTCAACAACTAGGCTTTAACAATATTGTTGATTATCCTATTTGGGTTGATACGCATGCAATGGGCGGAGCCGATAACTCAAATTTCAGTGCAGCGGGAAGTCCTCCACGCCTCTCCTTTGGCGAAGGTGGTGTGGATGATGCGGAAGATGCGGATGTGGTTATTCATGAATACGGACATGCTATTTCCCATTCAGCTGCTCCGGGAACCAATTCAGGAACAGAGCGAACGGCTCTGGATGAAGCTATAGGAGATTATTTTGCGGCTTCGTATTCCAAATCTATTAATTCATTTAACTGGGAAAATATGTTTTCGTGGGATGGACATAATGAATTTTGGAATGGCAGAGTAGTTTTAAGCAGCAAGCATTACCCAGAGAATTTACAAAATAATTTATACAAAGATGCTGAGATTTGGTCATCAACCATGATGCAGATTATGGACAATATTGGCCGAGAAAGAACCGATGAAATTTTGATTGAGGCATTACACAGTTTTTCAACTAACATGACAATGTCTGATGCAGCATGCCTGGTAATTCAGGCAGATCACAATTTAAATAATGGAGAATTTGCTATTCCTATAAGTTGGTGGATGAGTCAGCGCGGGTTTACTGTTTGCGGAGTTGGAATAAATGAACTTAGTAAAAACTATTTCACTCTGCTGAATTCGTATGGTTTTGCAACTCGAAATGAGAACGCTGTTGTGCAATTTAATTCTCCTCAAACCGGAACAATAGAATTGACAGATGCTGCAGGAAGAGTTATCCTTTCAGATTCGTTTTACAGTTCTTGGGAGTACAAAATCTCTCCTAAAAACCTTTCATCAGGAATTTATTTGATGAAAGTTACCTCTCAAAACTTCAGCAGTAGTTATAAACTGATGAAATGGTAAATTGTTACGACAGAATAATAAACTGTTTTCTGTGTAAATAGTTTACTTTTTAAGAATTTTATTCTGTTTGTTGATTTTGAATAAAATTTTGTTTTACATTTGTCACGAACAAATCTCTAAACAAAAAACAATTTGGGTCTTACGTTTACTTTTTAAATAAGCGAATACTACTTACCCCAAATACTTTTTTGCCATAGTTCAAACCTCTACTTTTTTAATTCTAACACAATTCTAAAAAAGGAGGAACTATGCAATCCCATCAAACCGATGAACAATTAATTAGCGGATACCTTAACGGTAACGATATTTGTTTCGAACAATTACTCAAACGTCATAAGAATAAAATATTCTCATACATAGTGCTTACTGTTAAGCAGCGTGATGTAGCTGAAGATATTTTTCAGGATGTATTTTTGAAAGTGATAAATACAATGAACAAGGGTAATTATAAGGAGGAAGGTAAATTTCTTCCATGGGTAATGCGCATTGCTCATAATATGGTTATGGATTATTTCCGCAATGGAAAACGAATGCAGTTTGTTGATAATGCTGAAGATGGAGAAGATGATGTAGATGTTTTCAGGATGCTGGTGAATGATGATAAAAATGCTGAAGAGAAAATTGTTGACGGTGAAACAGTAACTGAAATCAGAGCTATGATAGATAGGCTTGATGATGAGCAGAAAGAAGTAGTTTTGATGAGACACTACGGTAAAATGAGTTTCAAAGAAATTGCTGAAATGACCAATATTAATATCAATACTGCACTGGGCAGAATGCGTTATGCTATTCTTAACTTGCGAAGTATGATGAAAGATGTTAAGGAAAAAAGGATTGCTGCTTAATAATTAATTTTTTCAAAAAGGCACAAATCCACTGAGGAAACTTAGTGGATTTGTGCTTTAGTAGCTTTCTAGCATAATATGTATTTTTGCATTTATGAAAATTACCGAATGCCCACGTGATGCTATGCAAGGCATACGCGATTTTATACCTACCGAAAAAAAAGCTGCTTACATCAATTCACTGTTGCAGGTAGGTTTTGAAACCATCGACTTCGGAAGTTTTGTTTCTCCTAAAGCCATTCCGCAAATGCGCGATACTTCTGAACTGATTGGTAAACTTGATTTATTCAACACAAAATCAAAACTACTTTCAATTATACTCAATAAAAGAGGAGCGGAAGATGCAGCGGCATTTGATGAAATCACTTACCTCGGATTTCCATTTTCTATTTCAGAAACCTTTCAGCAACGCAACGGAAATTCTACCATTGAAGAAAACCTGAAAAGGGTAGAGGAGGTTCAAAACATCTGCATCAACCGAAACAAAAAAATGCTGGTTTATATTTCAATGGCATTTGGAAATCCTTATGGTGACGAATGGAGCAGCGATATTGCAATCAACTGGACCCAAAAACTTTCACAACTTGGAATTAAGTATTTCTCGTTGGCAGATACTATTGGAGTCTCAAACCCTGAGAATATCAGTTATATGTTTTCTAATTTGATACCCGCATTGCCGGAATTAGAAATAGGTGCACACCTTCACACAACACCTGACAGATGGAAAGAAAAAGTGGAGGCAGCTTACAACAGCGGTTGTCGCACTTTTGACAGCGCCATCAAAGGTTTTGGAGGTTGCCCTATGGCTTCTGATAAATTAACCGGTAATATGCCCACTGAAAATCTGCTGAATTTTTTTGAAGAGAAAAAGATTGAAACAGGTATTGATAAAAAGGCTTTTGATGAGGCTACACTAGTTGCTTTGAAGACTTTCCCGGCTTAGTTATCTCTTGTAGTCCTCAATCACCAATTCCTTAGTACAAAAGTAATATTCATCTGCTTGTTTGTTGGAGCAAACAATAAATAAGCGGTTTGCAGAATATTGATTGACTAAATTCTTATACCACAAAACACCTGAACTGTCAAGGTTTGAAAGTGGCTCATCCAATAATGCAACAGGAGTATCACTGAAAATACAAAGAGCAAGTTTCACTCTTTGCTTCATACCAGAAGAAAAGTATTTTATTTGTTTATTTGCTGATTTAGTTAACCCTGTTGCTTCCAGAATTTCGTTTGTTGTAAGGTTGTTAAGAAAGGGTTTGAAACCTGAGTGAAATTCTAATGTTTCATTTAATGTAAATTCTTCCGGCAACTCCATGTAAGGCGAGGCAAAAGAGAAGTAGCGGAATACATCATCTATGTCTATTTCTTTTCCTTCGTGTTTATAAATCACTCTACCTTCAGATGGTGCAATGCTTCCCAAAACCGTTTGCATCAAGGTTGATTTTCCAGAGCCGTTTGCTCCCAAAAGAACAACGTGCTCACCTGCCTTAAACTCATCATTTACACCGCGGAAAATCCATTCCTGGTTGTAACGTTTGCCAGTGTTTTCAAGAATTATATTCATTAATAGTTGACAAGTTCAAGTAATTGTTTTTCAAACCTTACCATAGGTAAAAAATTCTGTTCCAACTCTGATACAAAAGGAATTGGGGTATCTAAACTTGCTGAACGTATCACAGGCGCATCAAGATATTCAAAGCAATTCTCATTAATGAATGCACTTAGTTCTGCACCAATTCCACCAATTAAGGTGTCTTCATGCAAGATAATTACTTTGCCTGTTTTCTTTACGGTTTCAAGAATTGCTTCTTTGTCAAAAGGAATTAATGTTCTTAAATCGAGTAAATCTGCTTTTATGCTTGTGTTTTTATCTAAGGTTTCCAAAGCCCAGTGAACTCCATAACCATAAGTAATAATGCTTACATCATTTCCTGTTCTCGCTAAGTTGGCTTTTCCTATTTCGGTGGTATAATAATCATCAGGTACTTCACCTGAAATGCTACGATACAAAGCCTTGTGTTCAAAAAATAAAACTGGGTTGGGATCTTCAATTGCTGCTGTCAGCAAACCTTTAGCATCAGCAGGAAAAGCAGGATAAACAATTTTTAATCCCGGAACATGAAAGAACCATGCTTCATTGCTTTGTGAGTGAAAAGGACCTGCAGCAACTCCTGCGCCTGTGGGCATACGCACTACTACATCTGCATTTTGGCCCCAACGCCAGTGTGATTTTGCAAGGTTGTTTACAATCTGGTTGAAACCACAGGTAACAAAATCTGCAAACTGCATTTCCACCATTGCTTTATAACCATTGATTGATAAGCCTAATCCTGCACCGATAATAGCCGATTCGCAAAGTGGTGTATTGCGCACTCGCTCTTTTCCAAATTCAGAAACAAAGCCTTCTGTTACTTTAAAAACTCCGCCATACTCTGCAATGTCCTGTCCCATCAAAACAAGGTTCGGATGTTTTTGCATGGCTTGTTTTAGTCCGGTAGAAATTGCATCAATTAATCGCAGACTGCTGATTTTACCTGAAGCAGGTTGAATTTTTACTTCTGATTTTTTAAATAAATCAGAGTATTCTGTTTCGGTGTTAGGTTTTATGGTTGGCTCGTCAAATGCGATTTTCAAACCTTCTTCAATCTCCGTTTTTATTTTTTTTCTGTAATCAGCAATTTTCTGTTCATCCAATACTTTCTGTTCCAGCAAATAACTTTCGTAATTAATTAAAGGGTCTTGTTTTGCCCATTCCTCCTGTATTCCTTCAGGATAATATTTTGTGCCTGAAGCTTCTTCGTGTCCGCGCATACGGAAGGTCATGCATTCTAAAATGTAAGGACGGTTTTTCTTCTGAACTTTTTCCCGCAGCGTTAAAACAGCATCATACACTTCAAGAATATTGTTGCCATCTATCTGCACACCTTCAATGCCGTAACCAATGGCTTTGTCAATAAACTGCTTGCATCGAAATTGTTCAGATGAAGGCGTTGAAAGTCCCCAATGATTATTCTCAATAATAAATATCACAGGCAAATCCCAAACGGCAGCCACGTTAATTGATTCATGAAAATCGCCTTCGCTTGCTCCGCCATCACCTGTAAAAACTGCGGTTACTTTATTGTTTTTCTTCAGAAGGTTTCCAAGTGCAATTCCGTCAGCCACACCCATTTGAGGACCAAGGTGTGAAATCATTCCAACGATGTTATAATCCTTCGCACCAAAATGAAAAGAGCGGTCGCGGCCTTTGGTAAATCCCGACATTTTTCCCTGAAACTGAGCAAATAAGCGCGAAAGAGGAATATCTCTTCCAGTAAAAATTCCAAGGTTGCGGTGCATGGGTAAAATATATTCTTCTTTATCCATCGCCAATGCAGTGCCTACCGAAATGGCTTCCTGTCCCATGCCCGAAAACCATTTGGAGATTTTACCCTGACGCAATAATAACAGCATTTTCTCTTCTATCATCCTTGGTCTAAGAAGTTGATAATAGAGTTGCAGCAGCGTTTCGTCTGAATATTTTTTACGGTTGAATTTCATTGCCTCAATTATTAGCGCGCGTAAAAGTATCTAAAAACCCTAACTTTGCTTATTCAAATGATACAGGAAATTATAGTCGGAATACTCTTTATAGTTGCACTTTATTTTGTTTGCAGAAAAATCTATAAAGAAATTTTTGCCCGAAAAGCTAAACCGGGTTGTGACAAATGTGAAGTGGAAAAGAAATAATCATTTATGAAAACAAATATTAAAACAATAGCCATCTTCACATCCGGAGGCGATTCGCCTGGTATGAATGCCTCTATCCGTGCGGTTGTTCGGACAGCTTTGCATCATAATATTAAAGTTTATGGTATCATGTATGGTTATGACGGCATGATAAAAGGAGAGTTTATTCAACTTGATGCAACATCAGTAAGCGGAATTATTCAACGCGGAGGAACTATTCTGAAAACTGCTCGCAGCAAACGTTTTATGACCAAAGAAGGAATGAAAGAAGCTGCTGCACAACTCAAAAAGCACAAAGTTGATGCAGTAGTTGCCATTGGCGGTGATGGTACGTTTAAAGGCGCTTTGGAGTTTTACTCTATTTGTAAAATTCCTTTTATAGGTTTGCCCGGAACAATTGATAACGACCTTGCTGGTTCTGACTTTACCATTGGTTATGATACTGCGGTAAATACAGTTGTTCAGGTAGTAGATAAAATCCGCGACACAGCTGAGTCGCATGATCGTTTGTTCTTTGTAGAAGTAATGGGTCGCGATGCTGGTTTAATTGCTCTGAATAGCGGAATAGGTGTTGGTGCCGAGGCTATCCTTATTCCTGAGACCAAAACTTATATTGAAGATTTGATTAAACTCTTGCAAAAAGGCTGGAAACGAAAAAAATCGAGTTATATTATTATTGTTGCAGAAGGTGATGATGCCGGAGGAGCTTATACAGTTGCAGAAAAAGTAAAAGCAAAGTTTGATAAGTTAGATACACGTATCTCTGTACTTGGTCATTTACAGCGTGGTGGAAACCCAACGGCAAATGACAGATTACTTGCAACGCGTTTAGGGTTTGAAGCAGTTGATGCCTTGCTCAAAGGAAAGAAAAATGTGATGGTTGGTATCATTAATAAAAAAGTGGTTTATACCCCTTTCTCAAAAGCTGTGAAATATCATATGAAACCTGATAAATCACTGATGGAAATGGTGAAAATCCTTTCAGCATAGTTTTCAATGAAAAGGCTTTTCATTTTCCTTTTCTTCTTAACTTCTAAATCTTTATTTGCACAGTACGCAATCCGAAACGGTGTAAGTATTCCGGCAACAGATACTCTTCGGGTTTTTGTTGTTTTTGCTGAAGTAGATTTTTCGCAAGGGCCTTGCCCGAATAATCTTCCAGATAATCTCAACGGTTCTTGGCCTCAGGACGGCAATGGCAAAACTCATTTGCCGCTTGATGCCAACACATTTTTTGATTCTGAACTTAAAAAAGGACAAGTACCTAAAGGCTTTATTACTGACTATTATCACTCCGCCTCATTCGGTAAATATGTATTGTTAGGAGATTATTTTCCGGATGTAATTGCTGTTCCGTGCAGCAAAATCAGGATAGGCGATAATGGTGTAAATACAGTCTTAAAAATGCTTGATACAATTAAATCAACAGAAGGAACATTGCTAACACAAAACGGTTATTCACTCAAAGATTTTGATTTATGGACACCAACAGAAAATGGCTTGCCGAAAATAAAATCGCCTGACGGAAGAATTGATTTGCTCTACATAATTTGGAAAAATAACCGCTTTTTGACAACTGCAAATACAGGTGGAAACTCGGGTTATGGAGTAAATACCTCTAAAGGGATTGCTTTTAAAAACATGCAGGGTATTAATAATATGGCTTCATTTAATTGTAACAATACCGGTTCAGGAGCTTATACGATAACAATTGCAGAACATCTGCACGGAATTTTTGGAGGTAACAATTGGCACTCAGCTGGGGGAAGAGGCGCACATACTTTTCTTGCAACGGCTAATTCCTATGGATTAACAGGTCAACACCCGGCAACCATGCAAGCAGTAAGCGGTTGGGACAGGTGGATGATGCATTGGAAAAGAACAGACAAAAAATATGTAACATCTGCTAATGATTTGAATGGAAATGAAATTGAAACAGAAAACATTTCCATAGAAACATTTCCGCATGGAGGAACTTTTGTTTTGCGAGATTTTGTTGAAACAGGAGATGCACTCCGTTTAAAACTACCTCATATTGATTGGAAGAAAAATGGTGACGTTAAAAATCAATATTTATGGATTGAAAATCGTCAGATGAAAACACGCTTTGATGAATACCTAAGTGGTTCGTGTGTTAATACAGATGAAGGTACTTTCCCTCGCGGAACTCCTGGCATTTATGCCTACATTCAAGTAGGTAAAGACCAGCGTGAAGGAGGTAAGGATATTTATTCGGGTGCTTATGAGCATCCTAACGGATTGGCAAGTCCGTTCTTTCCGCTAAGCGCTGAAGGTAATTTTGATTTTTATTATGATTGGGACAGAATTCAGAAGGCACAATGGATTGAATGCAATTGGAATAACTCTAATCTTCCTGTGAATAAAAAAAGAAGTCTGCCAAATCCTTTCACAGGTTTTTCGGATTTATACAGATATATTGATTCAAACCACGATGGCGTTTTGTACTCAGGTGATAAATTGCAAGCAGGTTTAAGTGAGGTGCAAGGCGACACAGTTATTCACAACTACAACACTAGTGGTGATTGGCTGGATGCTTTTTCATCCGAAACTGGAAATAGAAAATTATCTATTGCTACCAATCCTTCTTCGGTTCCGGTTTATACTTATACTACAAATCAGGAATACAGCACATTTAATCTTGTAGATGGCAAGCCAGATACATATGAAAATCGCACTATCTGGCTCAATGGATTATCGGTTGAGATTATTGATGAAAATAAAGAAAAATCAACTATAACGGTTCAAATCAGTTGGGATAATTATGAGCTGAACGATGATGTACGTTGGTGCGGCAATATTGTATTAAGTGCAAATGATTTTGATGTTTCAAAGCCTTCATTGATTTTACAAACGGGAAATAAATTAATGCTCGATAGAGGACAAAGTCCGCAGATTCATAAAGCCACAGAAAAAGATAAAAATGGGGAGTGGTTGTTTACTGACCCAACTGTTCTTACCTGCGTGAAAGATTCGTATTTTTACCTCCAGCCAAAATCACAATTGGTATTAGAAAATAACAGCAAAATCATTTTAAAATCAGGCTCAAAATTGGTTGCAGGTGCAAAATCAAAAATTATAGTAAAGCCAGGAAGTGATTTGCTGACAGAAGAAGGGGCTCAAGTTATTTTAGACACTAAGGCTAAAATTATTCGTAAATAGATGTTGAAAAGAATTGTAACATTTTTACTTATACTTTTTTCTCTTTCAGTTTTTGCGCAAGAACAAAAAGAGATGGAAGTTCCTAAAGGAAGCAAATCGGCAAAAGCAACCAAGAAAAGAACAGAAGAACGCAAGGAAACAGGGATGAAGGAGTATGAAAAAGCAGTTAAAAGGCAGCAGAAAATTCAAACCAAAGAAACGCGCAAGAGAATGAAAGCAACTAAGAAAAGGGCAGAAAAATATAATCAAAAGAGACCTGATAATTTTTTTGAGAAACTTTTCAGGCGGAAACAAAAGAAAAAATAATTTCAAATCATGACAACTACTACAACACAAGTACTATCTAAAGTTCAGATAGCTCAAAAAATTGACCGTATCGCCTACCAGGTTTATGAAAATAATCATACAGAAAAAGAAATAATTGTTGCTGGGATTGCTGGTAACGGACAAAAAATGGCAGAGCGACTGGCTCTTGCAATTGAAAAAATATCGCCATTGAAAGTTAAACTGGTTACAGTTACTATTAATAAAGATCAACCTGCTGATAATATAATTGAAATTTCTCTTTCTAAAAAGGAAACTGAAAATAAAGTAGTGGTAGTAGTTGACGATGTACTAAACTCGGGCAAAACACTGATGTATGCCATCAGACATATTTTACAAGTAAACCTGAAGGCGCTCCGTATTGCAGTGCTAGTAGACCGTGACCACAAACGTTTTCCCGTAAAAGTTGATTATGTGGGTATGGAACTTTCCACTACTTTACAGGAACATGTTTCCGTTGTTTTTGGCGGAAAAAATGAAGGGGTGTTTATTGAGTAGAGTTAATTTGCTGAGCCAACTCTTTTATATCTAAATTTATTCCGTTCACAATTAAATCAGCCTGAGTGTAAAATTTCTCACGTTGTGCAAGATGCTCTTCAATAAAATTTTCAAGGCTTTTATTGCTGGTGTTTTTTAATAAGGGTCTATTATTTGTTGATTGAGAAAGTCTTTTTGCCAAAGCAGCTGCGGACAATTTTATATAAATAACCCTGCCTGAACTTTTCATCAGTTCTATGTTTTTTCCGAAACAGGCGGTTCCACCACCGGTTGCAATAACCTGGTTGTCTAATTTGCACAGTTTCTCAAGATAAAGACGTTCTAATCTGCGAAATTCTTCTTCACCTTCTATCGCAAAAATATCTGCAATACGTCTGCCACTTCGTTTTTCTATGTGGTCATCTAAATCAGCAAAACCATAATCAAGTAGCTTGGCTAACTTTTTTCCGGCAGTACTTTTTCCACTGCCCATGTATCCTATAAGAAAGAACAGCATTTTACTTTAAAGGAATTTCGCCTTCTTTGGCTACAGCATTATAGACTAATTTATCTGTCAGAGAAGGTAGAAATTTATTCATCAAAACTGCTAATTTCCCTTGACTTGTAAGCACAAGAGTGCGTTTGCGCTTAGCAATAGCTTTTAGAATTTCTTCTGCTACTTCTTCTGCTGTCATCATCTTTTCTTCGTCTCGTGGACTTTCACCCTGTGTGCTGCCATCAGCAACCAGAGCAGCATTGCGTATGTTAGATGCCGTATAACCCGGACAGGCAATCAGCACATGTAAACCGGTTTTTAGGTTTTCAATCCGCAATGCATCTAAAAAACCATGCATTGCAAATTTAGAAGCGGAATACCCTGTTCTTCCCGGCAAACCATTGTAACCCGCAATAGACGAAATTCCTACTACCGAACCTTTTGTTTTAAGCAAATAGGGTAATGCAAATTTGGTACAATATACGGTGCCCCAAAAGTTGATATCCATTACTTTTCTTATAATATCAAGCTGCAAATCTTTAAAAAGAGCACGCATGGAAATCCCTGCGTTGTTTATCAGAATATCAATAGATCCAAATTTTTCAACAGTTTTTTCAATCAATAGTTTGCAGTCGTTTTCATTGCTTACATCACCTGTAACAGACAAAATTTGCGATCCGGTTTTTCTCAATTCGTCAGCAGCCTGTTCAAGATTATCTTTATTTCGCCCTGAAATAACAACGTTTGCACCACGTTTTGCAAACGCTTCTGCACAAGCTTTTCCAATGCCAGAGCTTGCTCCTGTAATTATTACCGTTTTATTTTTCATTTACGCAAAAGTAATCTTTCCTCCCATAGCTATTGGGACTTTTCAATAACTTTGCACCCTTAAATATTTAATCTGATTATGAATTACGATGTAGCAATAATTGGCAGTGGTCCTGGTGGATATGTGGCTGCCATACGTTGTGCTCAGCTTGGAATGAAGACAGCAATTATTGAGCGATATAATTCTCTTGGAGGAACCTGTCTTAATGTGGGATGTATTCCTTCCAAAGCATTACTGGATTCTTCTGAACATTACCATAATGCCGCAACAAATTTTTCAGAACATGGAATTGAACTGAAAAATCTGAAAGTAAATCTTGCTCAAATGATAAAGCGCAAAGCAGATGTGGTTAAAATTACCTCAGATGGTGTCGCTTTTCTGATGAAGAAGAATAAAATTGATGTTTATACAGGGCATGGTTCTTTTCTCGACTCTAAAACAATTGAAATAAAGAAGGATGACGGAACAGTGGATAAAATTTCTGCTGCAAAAATAATTATTGCCACAGGTTCAAAACCTTCGTTTTTACCAGGAATTACAATTGATAAAAAGAGGATTATCACTTCAACTGAAGCATTAAAGTTGGAAGAAATACCAAAACATCTTATTGTAATTGGTGGTGGTGTAATTGGTTTGGAGTTAGGCTCAGTTTATGCTCGTCTGGGTTCCAAAGTTTCTGTGGTTGAATTTATGGATGCCATAATTCCCACGATGGATAGAACTTTGGGGAAAGAATTGCAGCGCAGCCTAAAAAAATTGGGTTTTGAATTTTATCTAAACCATAAAGTTACAGGTGCTTCTGCAAAAGGAAAAGAAGTAACACTTACAGCAGAAAATAAAAAATCTGAAAAGGTTGAACTAAAAGGTGATTATTGTTTGGTTGCTGTTGGGAGAAAACCTTATACAGAGAATCTTGGTCTTGAAAAAGCAGGAGTTAAATTAGATGATAGGGGCAGGGTAGAAGTGGACGAATATTTAGAGTCAAATATTAAAGGAATTTATGCGATTGGAGATGTTATAAAAGGTCCTATGCTTGCTCACAAAGCCGAAGATGAGGGTGTTTTTGTTGCAGAAGTATTAGCAGGGCAAAAGCCGCACATCAATTACCTTACAATTCCAGGTGTTGTTTATACCTGGCCTGAAGTTGCTTCAGTTGGGTTTACTGAAGAGCAATTAAAGGAGAAAGGAGCAAAGTATAAAGTGGGATCTTTCCCTTTCCGCGCAAGTGGAAGAGCTCGTGCTAGCATGGATATTGATGGTCTTGTAAAAGTTCTGGCAGATGAAGCAACGGATGAGATTCTGGGTGTTCATATGATTGGTCCGCGCACCGCGGATATGATTGCCGAAGCAATGGTGGCAATGGAATTCCGGGCCTCAGCCGAAGATATTGGAAGAATGTGTCACCCGCATCCAACATTTAGCGAAGCCCTGAAAGATGCTTGTCTTGATGCAAGTGCAAAACGCGCTTTACAAATATAATTTATGAAGACAGGAGTTCTCCTCATTAATCTTGGTACGCCCGACAGTCCTTCGGTTTCTGATGTGCGAAAATATTTATTTCAGTTCCTCAACGACCCACGTGTTATTGATATTCCCTGGCTTGCACGAACACTTCTTGTGAACCTGATTATTGTTCCGTTCCGTGCACCTAAATCCGCCAAAATTTATAAAGAGTTGTGGACAGAAAAAGGTTCTCCTCTTTTGATTTATGGTAACGAATTAAAGGAGAAAGTCCAGGCTGAACTTGGAATGGAATACGTTGTTGAATTAGCGATGCGCTATCAAAATCCTTCTTTAGAAAGCGTTCTGGAAAAGATGCGAAAAGAGAATTATAAGAAGATTGTAATTGTTCCTCTTTATCCGCAATACGCTTCTTCCAGCTCGGGTTCAACTCTTGAGTTGGTTTTGAAAGAAATTTCCAAATGGTATGTAATTCCTGAATTAAAAATTACAAGTCAGTTCTTTGATAATAAAGGATACATCAATGCTTTTGTTGAAAGAGGAAAACAATATAAGCCGGAGGAATATGAACATATTATTTTCAGTTTTCATGGCTTACCTGTCCGCCAGGTTGATAAAGTATATGATGATAAAAAACCTTGTTCAGATCATAATTGCGAAAACGAAATCGCTGACGAAAATTATTACTGCTACAAAGCATCTTCGTTTGCTACCGCTAAAGCTATTGCTGAAGAATTGAATATTCCTAAAGAAAAATATACTGTTTCCTTCCAATCACGTTTAGATGAAAAATGGCTGGAACCATTTTCGGATAAAGTAGTGGAACAAAAAGCTAAAGAAGGAATAAAAAATTTACTTGTTTTTTCTCCTGCTTTTGTTGCTGATTGTCTTGAAACAACTATTGAAATTGGTCATGAATACTCAGAGATATTCAAAAGCAACGGGGGTGAGAAATTACAATTAGTTGAAAGTTTGAATGTCCATCCGCTTTGGGTAAAGACGGTAGCTGAAATGGTAAAGGCATAAAGTAAAAAGCCTCTCCTGAAAGGAGAGGCTTTTTACAAAACTCAATTTTTGTTATTTGCCTAGTGCAACATAACTCTTCTTCCAAAGGATTTGAACTCGTTTTTCAGGTTTACCATGTAGATACCTCTTGCAAGGTCGCCTACAGCAATGTTGATTTGGTTTTTACCTGAATATGCTTTTCCGGTTGTTTCGGTAATTTGTTTTCCGATAATGTCATATAATGTAACCGTGTAGAGTTCGTTATCTCCTGCATTGAAAACAACTGCCATTGTTCCATTTCCTTGGTCGTAAGCATTAACAAGGTTGAAATCAGTAGCAGCATTTCCACAGCTTACAGCAACTACATCAGAGTATTTTGAAGCTCCGTCAAAATCCGTTTGTTTCAAACGGTAGTATGATGTTCCTCCATAAGGGTTGTAATCAACAGCACTGTAGTTGATAATGCTGCTGCTGTTTCCTGCACCGTCAACAATTACTACATCTTCAAAATTAACCCCGTCAATACTTCTTTGAACAGTAAAGAAATCGTTGTTTGTTTCTGATGCAGTTGTCCAAGTAACTTCAATCTGACCATCAGTACAATTACCTGCAAAGCGAATTAACTCAATAGGTAATGGGTTGCTTTCGTCAATAAGAGTCCAAACTGGTAAATAATCTCCACCCATCCATGTAGTGCCCCCATAATCATTAGCTATTGATATTTGCAAAGTATTTGCTGCTGTATTAACATTCGGTCCAAATAACCAATCATCCCAACCTCCATTTGAGGGTAAGTATGGGTTAAAACGTTGAGCTCTTAACTGAGATTCAAAATCTATTCCAGTGTTACCTAGAAGGTTTAAGTCAACATCGTCATATTTGAAAGTGTATTTGCTTTGTGGCATATTCCCAGTACCTAGGGTATAACCTTCATGTTCAATATTCCAAAACCTATCAACAACATACAAATGACTAGGTTGACCGTATACGTTGTTTAAACCTGTAACAGTAGTTGCCCAAGGTGTATTGTCTGTTGCTGTATGATAAGTTGAAAATTTCATTTTACCTGCAGCGCCTGTTCCAGCAGAAGTTTTCTCGTAAAGGAATTTTATATCATTACCTGCAGCATTTGCAAATGGCACTGTGTAAACCGAACCATTTCCTGAAGTGCCAATATCCCAAACTACTTTTCCATAACCTGAACTTGGAGTAGTTTCGCTCCTGATTTTACCTGTACCGGCAACTATTGCACTGTTTAAAGGATTTGTAATTTCAATTTCTTTAGCATTTAAATCAAGTGTATGGCCAGTTCCACTTGTTTCTAAAGTTAATACACCAGTTGGCGTCCCGTACCCTCCTCCAACTATTGTATTAGGTACTCCTAAAGTCTTTACAGAACTGCTACTGCCTGCAAGTGTAAGGTTATTAAATTTTGTAGTATTTGATCCGTTTATGGTTTGTGCTCCACCATCTAATCTTACAGTTCCTGCATTTGTACTGAATACCCCTGATGCATCATTGTTTGTCCAGTTGTTGAGTACTTCCATTGTGCCATTATTTTCAATAGCACCATTTGTTTGGTTCTCAAAAGTTCCGTCAATATTTAGATAGGAACCTGAGGCAACGTTCAACTTTGCCCCGCTGTTATTCATGAAAACCTGAGCATTTGATGAAAGCGAAAAAAGCAAGCCGCTAACAGCGATAACACTTCCGGTAATAACTTGTGAAGTCAGGGATTTGGAGTAGAATTTCATCATTTTGTGAGAAATTAATTTATATTTTTCAATTACTAAACTCATCTATTTGCGATGCTTCAGTTTAATGTGATGTAAAAATAGTGTATTTAAATCGTTATTACCTAACCATTTTTTTCGAATAATTAAGTTTCCAAATTTATTACTTTAGTTAAGATTATCCAAATTTTAGTGCTTAAAATGTTAAAATATATAGTTCCCAAATAAAAAATCACCTATACTTAATACCGATAAACACCCTCTTTTTTTAACAAATCTATCAAATATGGATTTTGAGACTTAAATAATATTGAAAACCTACATTTGTTGCTTCATAACTATTATATGAGAGCAGCTATTGAGTTATTACCCGAAAATAAGTATGTTTTTCTTAGAAAATTAAAGCAGTGGGCTGATCACAATTATGATTGCTTTTGTTTTTTAGGTAATAATGAAAGGCTAAGTCAGTTTGGTGGTTATAGAGGATTTCAAAATATTGGGGGTATAGGAAAAATTTCTGAAATAAAAGTTGATTTGTCAAGTGAAAAAGGATTTCATAATCTGAAGAATTATGCGACCTCAAAGAATGACATCTTGTTTGGATTATTAAGCTACGATCTGAAAAACCAAACAGAAAAATTAAGTTCTGAGAATCCTGATAGGATAAAAATGCCCTTGTGTCATTTTTTTCAACCTGAACTCACTTTCGAATTTTCTGATAATGATAAAATTGAAATTGGTTATCACCCTGACAGGAAAAGCGAATCTGAAATTATTAATCTATTCAAGAGTATTGAAAATCTAGTTGTAGAAGAAGATAAAGAGCAGGAAGCCCCAAAAACACTTCCCAAATCCTGTGTTTCAAAATCTGAATATATAGATAATGTCAAAAAGATTAAGGAGCATATACAATTAGGTGATGTTTATGAACTCAATTATTGTATTGAGTTTTTTGAAGAGGATATTGAAATTATTCCTGCTGATGTTTATCAGAAGTTGAGTAAAATATCCTCTGCACCGTTTTCCTGTTTTTATAAAGTTGAAAATAAATACCTGATTTGTGCCAGCCCCGAACGTTTTTTAAAAAAAGATGGTACGAAAATTATTGCACAGCCCATGAAAGGGACAGCAAAGAGAAGCGCTCAATATGAAGAAGACCAATTGATAAAAGAAGAACTTTTTACAAGTGAAAAAGAACGGGCAGAAAATGTAATGATTGTTGATTTGGTCAGAAATGATTTATCAAAAACTGCAAAATCTAAAAGCGTGAAAGTTGATGAGTTATTTGGAGTTTATTCTTTTCCTCAGGTGCATCAAATGGTTTCAACGATATGTTCAGAAATAAAGGACGATGTTCATATTATAGATGTGATTAAGTCTGCTTTTCCTATGGGGTCGATGACAGGTGCTCCTAAAGTAAAATCAATGGAACTTATTGAGAAATTTGAGAATACCAGACGAGGGCTTTTTTCAGGTGCGGTTGGATATATTACAAAAGAAATGGACTTTGATTTTAATGTTGTTATTCGCAGCATACAATATAATGCAGACGAAAAATATGTTTCCTTTATGGTTGGAAGTGCGATTACCATCAATTCTGATCCTGAAAAGGAATACGAAGAATGTTTGCTGAAAGCACAGGCATTAATTGAAGCCTTGAAATAGATGTTAGAGGAATTTAAAAGATTTGCTGTTAAAAATTTGCTTTTCAAAAAGGCAGATAAAACACTTATTACAGTCAGTGGTGGTCGCGACTCCATTGTTCTGTGCGAACTATTTTACAAAGCTAAGTTCCATTTTTCAATTGCTCATTGCAATTTTCAATTGCGTGGAAAAGAAGCAAACGATGATGAGGATTTTGTTAAAAAACTAGCTTTAAAATACAAAGTTGAATTTTTTACAAAGCGTTTTAAAACTAAAGAATTTGCTGAGAAGAACAAACTCTCAATTCAGGAGGCGGCAAGGGTTTTGCGTTATAAGTGGTTTGAAGAAGTTCGTCTTAAAAATAATTATAATTTCATTGCAACTGCACACCATAAGGATGATGAACTGGAAACCTTTTTTATCAATTTAGTTCGCGGAACAGGCATTGCTGGTTTGCACGGAATTCTGCCGAAACGAGGTAAAATAATTCGCCCTTTATTGTTTGCAGATAGAAATGAAATTGATGAATTTGTAAAGAAAAATAAATTGCAATTTCGCGAGGACAGCAGCAATATATCTGATAAATATTTACGCAATAAAATTCGTCATAAAATACTGCCGCTTTTTGAAGAAATAAATCCTGTATTTAGAAAGACGCTCAGTGAAGAAATAACCAGATTGAATGAGGTTGAAAAGGTTTACAATTATTTTATATCTGCAAATGAAAATCAGGTTTTGAAGAATAATACTATTTCTATTTCAGTTTTAAAAAAATCACCATTTGCTTCGACTTTATTATACGAAATTTTAAAAAAATATCATTTTAATTCAGCTGTTGCTAATGAGGTTTTCTCTTCATTAGATTCAGAGTCGGGGAAGCAATTCCTTTCTTCAACGCATAGATTGGTCAAGGATAGAGATAGGCTTATTATTGCTAAGCGAACTACAGCAAAAAATAATACTGTTTTCTCGGTTTTGCACAATGAAAAAATGCTTATTTCTCCTTTAAAGATAGAACTATCGAAGGTTAAGAACTCACCTGATTTTAAAATTTCAACCGATAGTAATATTGCATGTCTGGATTTTGAAAAACTCACATTCCCATTAATAATAAGAAAGTGGAGAAATGGTGATTTCTTCTATCCTTTGGGAATGAGAAAAAAGAAAAAACTGAGCAACTTTTTTACAGATATCAAGCTTTCCATTCCTGAAAAGGAAAATACATGGTTGCTTTGTTCGGATGATAAAATTGTCTACATAATTGGCAAAAGAATAGACGAACGATTTAAAGTTGGTAAACAGACTAAATTGATTTATCTTGTGCGATGTATTGATGAAAATGTTTAACCCCAAATCAATTTTTTATGGAAGGAATTTTACAAAATGCCGAGTTTATTGAAAAAGAGAAAGTAGGAGAACTTCATTTTCCTCAAGCAGAAGTATTAGCTGATGAAGAAAGGAGAAAACTTAGACTTAAAGATTTGTCTGATGCAACAATCTTGGGCAATATCGAACATAATAAAGTAAAGATTGTTTTTGAGGATGACAAAGGTGTTAAATACACTGAAACAACCATATAGGCAACAGGTGATAAAAACATCATTTTGAAAAGCGGAATAACTATACCTTTGCACCGCATTCATCGCATTATTATTTAACCAAATTCAAATTTAAAAATGAACAACCGATTTTTTATTATCCCTTTATTATTTATTGCCGCAGTTAGTTTAAGCAGTTGCGGATACAACAGCATGGTAGAAAAACAAGAAGCTGTAGTTTCAAAATGGTCTGAAGTTGAAAATCAGTATCAACGTAGGTCTGATCTTATTCCTAATCTGGTAGAAACTGTAAAAGGTTATGCCGCACACGAGCAGGGAACTTTTACTGCAGTTATTGAAGCACGAGCAAAAGCAACCAGTGTAAATGTTGACCCTTCAAAATTGGATGCAGAATCAATTCGGAAATTTCAGGAAGCTCAAGCCGGACTTTCTTCTGCATTGTCAAAACTTATGGTTGTTGTAGAGAATTATCCTGACTTAAAAGCTAACCAGAATTTCATGGAATTGCAGGCTCAGTTGGAAGGCACAGAAAACCGCATTACTGTTGCGAGAAAAAATTTTAACGAATCTGTTCAGGATTACAATACATATATCCGGAAATTCCCGCAATTGATGTTTTCCGGAATGTTTGGTTTTGAAAAGAAAGGCTATTTTGAAGCAAAAGAAGGCACTGAAAATGCGCCTGCTGTGAAGTTTTAGCAGAATGAAAGCTGCTGATTTTTTTACACCCGAAACTCAGGCAGAGATTGTAAAAGCCATTAAACAAGCCGAATCGCAAACTTCAGGAGAGATACGTTTGTTTGTGGAGGACCACTGCAAAGATGATGTGCTTGATCGCGCTGCATTTATGTTTGAAAAATTGGAAATGCATCAAACTGAACTTCGGAATGGAGTTCTGTTTTACCTTGCCTACCTCGATCGTAAATTTGCCATAATTGGCGATATTGGAATTAATGCTAAGGTTGGTAATGACTTTTGGAATCAAATAAAGGATTTAATGAAAGAACAGTTTTCGCAGGGTCATTATAAAGAAGGTTTGTCAGAAGCAATAATTCAGTCAGGGGATGCACTTCAGAAATATTTTCCCGGGCAACACAATGATAAAAATGAACTATCGGACCATGTGGAACTGGGTTAGAAATAGTTTTCTTTTGCTGTTTTCAGCGTACCCTGTTTTTCTTGCTGCGCAGAATTATCCTGAACGTTCATCAACACTTGTTACTGATTATACTGCAACACTTTCTTCTGCTGAAATCAGTGCACTTGAAAGTAAGTTAGTTGCATTTGATGATTCCACATCCTCACAAATTGCAGTTGTTATAATCAAAACTTTGGATGGTTATGAAGTTGCTGAATACGCTGTAGGTCTTGCCGAGAATTGGGGCGTTGGTCGCGATGGGAAAGACAACGGAATTATGGTACTTGTAGCAATGGAAGACCACAAAATGACTATTCAGACCGGTTATGGAATGGAAGGTGCCTTGCCTGATGCTATTGCTAAACGCATTATAGAGAATGACATGAAGCCTGCTTTCAAAAGTGGCAACTATTATGAAGGATTGGATAAAGCTACCGACAATATAATAGCATATACTAAAGGCGAATATAAAGGAGAGGATCGCAAGGGTGAGGAAGAGCCCTTTCCAATCTTTATTGTCTTTATTGTTCTTGGCATTTTTGCGCTCATTTTCCTATATCGTGTAAGAGAAGCACGTCAATATTCACGAGTAAATAATATTGGATTCTGGGCTGCTTGGGCTTTGTTAAATGCACTGCAAAACAAACCCGGTGGCAAGTGGAGAGACTTTTCATCAGGAAGAGGTAGTTTTGGTGGATGGAGTGGGGGAGGTGGAAGCAGCGGTGGCGGTTTCGGAGGCTTTGGTGGTGGTAGCTTCGGTGGCGGTGGCGCAAGTGGAAGCTGGTAACTGTAACCAAATAAAGTTAATTGTAGTTAATGTTACACAACTTTATTTTCTTAATCGTTACTTTTGCGCTCTTTATAAAGAATATGTTTAAAAGACTCCCTCTTTTATTTCTCTTATTAGTTTCTTTTTTTACACAGGCTCAGGTTTTAAAACCTGTTAAATGGAATTATTCCGTCAAAGAAATCTCGGAAACTGAAGCGGAACTTATTCTTAAAGCCAGTGTTGAAAAGGGATGGCATCTCTATGCGCAGGATATCCCGCCTGACGGACCCATTCCAACATCTTTCAAATTCAATAAAAGTGCAGATTATGAACTGAGCGGAAAAGTTGTTGAACCCAAACCCATTGAGGAGTTTGATAACATGTTCGGTATGACGATTAAGTATTTTGCTTCGGATGTTACGTTCAAACAGAAAATAAAAATCAAGAATAAAACAGAGTTTACGGCTACAGGTGAAGTGGAGTTTATGGTGTGTGATGACCAAAAATGTCTACCACCCGAAGTAGTTGAATTCAGCTTTGTAATCAACAAAGGAAAAACAGGGAATAACTCTAAACCTGAAACAGCAAAAGACACTGTAGGCACCGGAAGTGTTATTCCGCAAATTGATACACTTAACAAAGTTGACTCGGCAGCCATCACAGTAGTTCAAACTCCCGATGACGGAAAATGTCACTTAAAAACATTTAACGGAGCATCTGCCGAAACCAAAGGTGAATTTTCTTATTGGGGTTTTATGCTGCTTGCATTTCTGGCAGGATTAGCGGCTTTGCTTACGCCCTGCGTGTTTCCTATGATACCGATGACGGTAACTTTTTTTTTGAAAACTGCTGAAACCCGAAGCGTTGCCATCCGCAACGGTATTCTTTACGGCCTTTCAATAATTGCCATTTACACATTTGCAGGAACTATGGTTTCTGTTCTTATAGGTCCTGAGTTTGCAAACTGGCTTTCTACACACTGGTTTCCGAATATTTTATTCTTCGTGATATTTATGGTGTTTGCCGCATCGTTTCTTGGTATGTTTGAAATTACCTTGCCTAGCAGTTGGGTAAACGCAATGGATAAAAAGGCTGACAAAGGTGGAATAGCCGGTTTGATTTTCATGGCTTTCACCTTGGTGCTGGTTTCGTTTTCCTGCACAGGACCCATTGTTGGCGGTATATTAGTTGAATCAGCAAGAGGCGAATTTTTTAAACCTATGCTTGGCATGTTCGCTTTTTCACTGGCTTTTGCTTTACCATTTTCGCTGTTTGCCATTTTCCCAAATTGGTTGAGCAATCTTCCTAAATCAGGTGGCTGGCTTAATTCCGTAAAAGTTACACTTGGTTTTCTTGAACTTGCCCTTGGTTTAAAATTTCTAAGCATTGCCGACCAGACTTACCACTGGGGCATTCTTGACCGCGAAGTAAATATTGCTTTGTGGATTGTTATTTTTTCGCTGCTTGGTTTATATTTTCTTGGCAAAATCAAAACCCCTCACGATAGTCCTGTTCATCATATCAGCGTTCCGCGTATGATGCTTGCGCTAGTTACTTTTTCGTTTGTTGTATATCTTATTCCCGGAATGTTTGGCGCCCCACTTAAAGCACTTTCAGGCTATTTGCCACCACAGGCAACACATGATTTTGACCTTATACATACAATAGAAGTTGCCACCGGCTCCGAAAATAAAACCTGTGGTGAACCTTTGTATGGTGATATTCTGCATTTGCCCCATAACCTGAATGGCTATTTTGATTATGATCAGGGAATGGCTTGCGCTAAAGAATTAGGCAAGCCCGTATTTATTGATTTTACAGGCCATGGCTGCGTCAACTGCCGCGAAATGGAAGCAAATGTTTGGAGCGACCCCGCAGTGTTAAAAATACTGCGTGAAGATTTTGTAGTGATTGCCTTGTATGTTGACGATAAAACCGAGCTTCCCGAAAGCGATTGGTACGTATCAAAATATGATGGCAAGAAAAAGAAAACAATTGGAGCACAAAATGCCGATTTTCAAATTTGCTCGTTTGATAACAATGCACAACCCTATTACATAACCCTTGACCATCAAGGTGAATTATTACACACTCCAACTGCTTACAATCTAAACGTAAGTGATTTTCTTAAATTTCTGAATAGCGCCAAGGCGGAGTTTGCAAAAAAGTAAAACACTTTGTCCTCACAAAATTCAATAGAGTTCTAAGTTTTTTCTACATCTTCAGTGTGTTATAATTATTTTTTAATTATGCCATCAATTGAAATAGTCTACGCTACTTTGCAGTATAATCAGTCGTTTGTCGTAATTTTGAAACAATAAAACTAATATCAGGTAATACCCTACCCTAAGAAAACCCGAAAAACTATGCTAACGGTAGCAGCCACTTCCAATACACCATCAATAGAATTTGACGATGAAAATGGTGTGCTTACTATTTCGGGTAAGTCAATAGCCGAAGACTCGCAAGAGTTTTATCGCCCGCTGCTTGAAGCACTGAAACAATACAAAGCAAAACCCCTTCTGCAAACCACGGTAAATCTTAAGTTGATTTACTTTAACACCAGTTCCTCAAAATCAATATTGGATGTGTTGCGTTTGATTGAATCACTGAAAGAAAACAGCGAAGTAATCATCAACTGGTTTTATGAAAAAGAAGACGAAGACATGCTTGAAGTAGGAGAAGACTATTGCGAAATAGTAAACCTGCCCTTCCGCATGGTTGAAGTAGATAGCATGTAAATTTCCCTTATAAATTTTTTCTTCACGCCCTTTGCGGCTTTGCGAGCCCAAACCCTTAGCCTTTTAGTACATCTCTGGTAAAAATTAGTGCCCTTGTGCCCTTAGTGGTAAAAAACTACTTTTGCCCAGAACCAAATTCTTCCCTTATGCCAACCCAAATCGAAATTCTTAAAGCTCTTAAAGCCTCAGGCGCAAAAAAAGTAAAACTTGCCGTAACCGATATTGACGGTGTTTTGCGTGGTAAAGTTGTAAGCATTGAAAAATTCCTTGGTATTGCTGAAAAAGGTTTTGGATTTTGTGATGTGGTCTTTGGTTGGGACAGCGGTGATGTGGCCTATGACAATGCAACCTATACAGGCTGGCACACCGGTTACCCCGATGCGCAGGCAGTTGTTGATTTTAATACCTTCCGCAATATCCCATGGGAAAATAACCTTCCCTTTTTTCTTGCCGATTTCCGTAAAAACGATGGCAGTGAACTTGAAATTTCTCCCCGCAATCTTTTGAAGAAAATAATTGGACAAAGTGAAAAGCAAGGCTATCATTCAATTTTCTCTCAGGAGTTTGAGTGGTTTAACTTTGCCGAAGATGCGGACACCCTTCACGCTAATGGTTTCTATAAACCACAACATCTTACTCCAGGAATGTTTGGTTATTCCGTTTTGCGTGCTTCGCAGAACAGTGAATTTTTTAATGATTTGTTTGACGAGCTCGCTAAATTTAAAGTGCCCATTGAAGGTTTGCATACCGAAACCGGTCCGGGCGTTTACGAGGCAGCTATATTATATGGCGATACACTGGAAGCAGCTGACCGCGCGGTGTTATTCAAAACGGGTGTGAAAGAAATTGCGCACCGTCATGGAATTATGGCAACTTTCATGGCAAAGTTCAATGAAAATCTTCCCGGCTGCAGCGGCCACGTTCACCAAAGCCTGTGGGATAAATCAAAAAAGAAAAACCTTTTCCACGATGCTAAATCCAAAACAGGAATGAGCAGCCTGATGGAAAACTATATAGCTGGACAACTGCATTGCCTTCCTTACGTTCTGCCTATGTATGCGCCAACCATCAATAGCTACAAGCGTTTGGTAGTGGGAGCTTGGGCACCAACTACATTAACATGGGCAGTAGATAACCGCACTACAGCTTTACGTGCATTACCAACAGGCGAAAAATCAACGCGTCTGGAAACACGAGTGGTGGGCAGTGATAGCAATCCATACCTCGCCATGGCAGCTTGCCTTGCATCAGGGTTGTATGGCGTAAAGAATAAACTGAAACTTAAAACACCGCAAACCATTGGCAGTGGCTATGCAGATGTGAAGAACGGAACACTGCCGCGCAATCTTGCTGAAGCCACAGAAGCAATGAAAACTTCTAAACTGACCGAAGAATTATTCGGAAAAGAATTTGTTCAGCACTTTGTGCAAACAAGAGAGTGGGAGTGGAGACAATTTTCAAAAGTAGTTACCGACTGGGAATTGAAACGATATTTTGAAATTATATAAAGCGCTTTCACCGCAGAGACACTGAGGCGCAGAGAAAATCAACCAATACAACTCTGCGTCTTCGCGCCTCTGCGGTAAAAAAACTACAGCGCCTCCAGATAAATTTTCTTGAAATCTTCCCTACTTACCGGTTTAGGATTATTCGGGTGGCAGAAATCTGCAAAAGCCAGATCAGCAAGTTTTTCAATGTGCTCAGGTTTTACTCCAATGCCGCTCAGTTTTAAAGGCAACCCCAATTTCTGATTCAGCTCAAATAAAGCATTCACCACTCCTTCACCACTTTCATCTTTAAGTTCCATAGTGCGAGCAATGGTGCGGAATTTATCCTCAAAACCCGGATAGTTGAAACGCATACCATAAGGTAAGTTTACTGCGTTGGCAAGTCCATGGTGCGTATCCAATAATTGCGACAGTGGATGTGCTAATGAATGTACAACGCCCAATCCTTTCTGAAAAGCAACTGCGCCCATCAACGATGCCAGCATCATTTTACTCCGCGATTCCAAATCGGGTTTGTTCACTGCTTTGTCAATTGACTCATTGATCAGCGCAATTCCTTGCAGCGCAATTCCCTCGCACATGGGGTGAAACATCTTTGCAATATAGGCTTCCATGTTGTGTGTCAAAGCATCCATACCGGTTGCGGCAGTTACAAATGCAGGTAATTCAAAAGTTAAAGTCGGGTCGGCAAATACTCGTTTAGCCAACAATTTTGGTGAGAACAGAATTTTTTTCTGATGTGTTTCATCGTCCGCAATAATTGCGCTGCGGCCAACTTCACTTCCTGTTCCGCTTGTGGTTGGAACTGTCACAAAATATGGAACTTCTTCCGTTACGTAAATATCACCGCCAATCAAATCATCGTAATCAAATAAATCGCGTTTGTGATTTACACGTAAAACAATTGCACGTGCAACATCAAGGGCAGCGCCACCACCAACACCAACAATGCTATCTCTTTTTGTTTGATGAAAAGCATCGCCACCATTCAGCACATCTGATTTTACAGGGTTTTTGTGAATGTTGCTGAAAACTTCAGGTTTCAATCCTGCTTTCTCTAAATCTGCAATTATCTTTTTAAAAAAATCTAATTGCGCTACAACCGGATCCGTAACCACAAGCGGTGATGAAAGATTTTGTTCTTTTAAATGCCCTGCTAATTCATTAATAGCGCCTGCTCCAAAACGGATAACCGTTGGAAAATTATATTGTAAAACCTGATTAAAATTCATGATGTTATTTTTTGTGGGCGCAAAGATGACAAAAAGTAAGCAAATGATAGAATGAAATATTTTGCTTGTAAATGGAATATAATCTACATTTGAACCACTAAATCATAAAACGTATCCTATGAAAAAGTTGATTTTGACAATTATTCCCTTTGCTGCTGTGGTTATTGTGAATGCGCAATCCATTTCGCCACAGGTTATTGCAAGTGCAGGAACTCACTATACAGGCTCTAATGCTCAATTAAGCTGGACTATTGGTGAGCCTGTTATCACAACTGTTTCAAACGGAAGTAATACTATCACACAAGGCTTTCATCAAACACTTTTAAATGTAACTTCACTTGAAGAACAAAGTGATGCAGGAGTGAATGTAACAGTGTTTCCTAACCCTACATCCGATGTTTTGAACATAAATCTTACTAATAATCTTAAAAACCTGCAAATGGATTTATTTGACATGAATGGAAAACTATTGCAGGCACGTGGAATTGGAGCTGCAGAAGGAAATGTTCAAATTAATATGACTGAATATGCTCGTGCAAATTATCTGCTTCGGGTTTACTCTGCTGATGGAAGTGTTAACTATACTTACAAAGTGCAGAAAATGAATGCACACTAGTCTATTAATAGTTTAATGAATTGAAAAGCCCTGCATTATGCAGGGATTTTTACTTTAGAAAAGTTTGCTGTCAGCACTGTATTTTCCAGGGCCTGTAAAAAGTAGAGCAAGCAATACAATGCCTAACTCTATCGCATGAGAACCTTCCATTATTTTTCCTTTCAAAGCTTCACCCGCTTCGGCTGCGTCAATCCAATGAACATGAGCAGCAACTACCATAGTAATGAGCATTAAAAAACACGCTGGGCGAAACAGCAAGCCAAGCACTAACAATATACCGCCTCCAAATTCAGCAAAGGCAGCCATAAAGCCCCAGAAGGTTGGAAGAAATGTAATGCCAAAATCTTCCACTGCACCGCCTAGTTTCAGCCATTTTTCAGGACCTCCAAACATTTTTCCTTGTCCGTGAAGAACGAACATGATTCCTATTCCTATTCTTAATAAAAGCAAACCAAAGTTTATGGCTTGTGTATTTGGGCTCAGTAGTTTTTTCATGTTTTAGAGTTGTCTCAGAAATTATTTTGGTGCTCTTGCTATTAGTATAATACTTAAAATTCCATAAAGAATATTGGGAGTCCATACAGCCAACATAACCGGAACGTTACCGGATGTGGCAAAAGTGTTTGCTACCTGCATAAACATAATGTAAGAGAAGCTTAAGCCTACGCCAATTCCTATGTTTATTCCAATGCCGCCTCTAACTTTACGACTGGAAAGACTTACACCAATTAGTGTTAAAATAAATGTTGCAAAAGGCATTGAAATCCGGCTGTATTTTGCAACCAGGTAAACATTGATAAGGTCAGAACCTTTCATTTGTTCCTGCTCGATAAAATCGTTTAGTTCAAAATAATCCATTGTTTCTATCAAGTTTACTTTGCGTGTAAAATCTTTTGGATAAAGATTTATTACGGTATCTTTTTTTAATCCTGTTTTCAGAGTTTCATGGATGCCGTTAATTTCACGACTCATCCAGTTATTAATTACCCAGTGATTGCCCGTTGAATCCCAGTTGATATGATCTGCGTTGAGTTTGTAAACCAATTTCCCGTTTGCAAATTGTTCAAGTGAAAATTTGTAACCCATATTCCGTTCGCTGTTATAACTCTCAAAATACACGTAATTGCCTGGGTGAATTTGACGATGGATATTCCTCCCGCTAAAACTTAATTGTTTATAGACAAATGCTTGTTCAAACTCAATTCGATGCCTGTTTGCTGGAGGCATAATTAGATTGTTTATCGCTAAAGAAAGCAAAACAAGAAGAGTAGCTGCAACAAAGTATGGAACCAGAAAACGGTAAAAACTTACTCCGCTGTTCAGGATGGCAATAATCTCAGTATTGTTTGCCATTTTTGAAGTAAAGAAAATAACAGCAATGAAAATAAAAAGCGGGGCAAACAGGTTGGCAAAATAGGGGATGAAATAAATATAGTAATCGAGCAAGATGGTTTTTATGCTCAAATTATGCTCAATAAAATCATCCAGTTTTTCTGATATATCAAACACCACTGATATGGCTATAATCAGTGCCAGGGTGAAGAAAAAAGTTCCGAGAAACTTTTTGATGATATAGAGGTCAATGATTTTCATTACAACCGTGTTTCCACTTGTTTTACCATTTTCGTTTTCCATTCAGCAAAATCACCCGCAATAATATGTTTGCGCGCTTCTTTCACCAGCCAGAGATAAAATCCGAGATTGTGAATACTTGCCAGTTGCAATCCCAAAATTTCTTTTGCCACAAAAAGGTGGCGCAAATATGCCTTTGAAAAATTACGATCGGCAAAGGTAGTTCCATCAGGGTCAATAGGACTAAGGTCGTTTTGCCACTTTTTATTTTTAATGTTGATGAAACCTTGTGAAGTAAATAACATTCCATTACGCGCATTTCGTGTTGGCATTACACAATCAAACATGTCTATACCTAACGCTATGCTTTCCAGAATATTTCCCGGGGTCCCAACACCCATAAGATAACGTGGTTTTTCAGGCGGAAGAATGCTGCAAACCACTTCGGTCATTGCATACATTTCTTCAGCAGGTTCGCCCACCGATAGTCCGCCAATAGCATTGCCTTCCAGATTTTGTTCAGCAATAAAGGTTGCTGATTTTTCACGTAAATCTTTAAAAACGCTGCCTTGAACAATGGGGAAAAGCGTTTGCTCGTAACCGTATTTTCCTTCGGTTTCGTTAAATCTTGTCACACAGCGTTTCAGCCAACGATGTGTCATTTCCATTGACTTTTGCGCATATTTATATTCGCAGGGATAAGGCGTACATTCATCAAACGCCATCATTATATCAGAGCCAATGGTGCGTTGCGTATCCATTACATTTTCAGGAGTGAAAAATAGCTTGGAGCCGTCTATGTGAGAAGCAAATTTTACTCCTTCTTCTTTTATTTTTCTGTTTCCACTGAGTGAATATACCTGATAACCGCCACTGTCTGTAAGAATTGGTTTGTTCCAATTGATGAACTTATGAAGCCCACCGGCTTTTTCAATAATTTCAAGCCCTGGACGAAGAAAAAGGTGGTAGGTATTTCCGAGAATTATCTGCGCACCAATCTCGCTTTCCAGTTCATGCTGGTGAACGGCTTTAACCGTTCCTGCCGTTCCTACCGGCATAAAAATAGGGGTTTCTATTATGCCGTGTGCTGTCAATAACTCACCTGCTCTCGCTTTGGAATGCCCGTCAACGCTGCAAATCTTAAACTTCATCTCTCTGTGTATAAATTCCGCCAAAGATAAAGATTTGCGCCACGCATGAATCTTAGTTTTGTTTTGAGATAAAATTCCATTAATGAACCTTATTGATTTCACCGCTGACACGAACGGATTAATTGTGTTTTCCGTTTTTTTAGCTGTGTTATTTCTGCAGCTTTTTTATTACCTGTTTTTTTATTCACGCCTGGCGTTTTATAAACCCAAAGCAACAAATACCGGAACTGAACCTGTTTCTGTTATTATTTGTGCACGCAATGAAGAGGACAACCTGCGCCAAAATCTTCCTTTAATTCTTGCTCAGGATTTTGCAGACTTTGAAGTAATAGTAGTGAATGATCGCTCTTACGATGGTTCTTATGATTTACTGAAAGATATGGCAGAGGTAAATCCAAAACTAAAAGTTGTAAATATTGATGAAGAAGTAATAGTTTCAGGAAGCAAGAAATTTGCATTAACCTTAGGAATTAAAAAAGCTTCAAACGATATATTGTTGCTTACTGATGCTGATTGCAAACCTTCATCATCTCAATGGATTTTGCAAATGCAAAGTCAGTTTTCAGAGAAAACAGATATTGTTTTAGGTGTTGGTGTTTATCAGAAAAAAGATTTTAGTTTATTAAATCAACTCATTCGTTTTGACACTTTTTTTACTGCACTTCAATACTTGAGTTATTCTCTTGCAGGGTTAACTTATATGGGAGTTGGAAGAAATCTTGCTTATCGTAAACATCTGTTTTTTGACAATAAAGGATTTGGCTCACACAATCATATCCGCTCTGGCGATGATGATCTTTTTATCAATGAAGTTGCCCATAAAGCAAAGGTGAATGTTTCTGTTTCTTCCGATAGTCAAACGGTTTCTGTTCCAAAATCAAGTTGGAGTGAATGGTTTCATCAAAAGCGCAGGCATCTTACAACAGGTCCACTCTATAAAACCAAACACAAATTTTTACTTGGTGTGTTTATGTTCAGTCAGTTGTTGTTTTATCCTTTGCTGATTATTTTGTTTATGATGCAATACAATTTCCCGATACTTATTTCATTGTTTGCTTTGCGTTTTCTAATTCAAATTACAGTATTTGCCAAAGTGACTAAAACACTTAATCAACGGGATTTATTACTAATTTCGCCCATAATTGATTTGGTGTTACCATTCATTACACTAACATTATCAGTTTCAAATTTGCTCGTTAAACCCCAAACATGGAAGTAAAAATGGCAGAAAGTCAAGAACCATCATCAGAAAATAAAGCTCCGGAAGCAGCAAGCACTGAAGCCGGCACAAACCTTTCCGAGAAAGCAGTTCATGACTATAAGCTCGTATTGCAGGCCCGTGATCACGGTAATCAAAATGCTTATGCTGAATTGATGGAGCGGTACCGTGATTCTATTTATTTCATGCTGCTTAAAATGGTTAACAATAAGGATGACGCAGATGATTTGACAATTGAAGCATTTGGAAAAGCATTTAATAAATTGCATCAATACACACCTAACTATGCATTTAGTACCTGGTTGTTCAAGATTGCATCAAACAATTGTATTGACTTTATCCGCAAAAAGAAAAAACAAACTTATTCACTTGATAAAGGTTTTGAAGGAAGCGATGGAAGTGAAATGATGATTGAAGTAAAAGCCAATGTTCTTGACCCGGAAGAGACTTATATCAAGAAGCAGAAAACCCGTCTTATGCGCGAAGTGGTGGAAAAATTAAAACCTCGCTACCGCACATTAGTGGAGTTGCGCTATTTTAAAGAATACTCCTACGAAGAAATTTCAGTTGAATTAGATCTTCCCCTTGGCACTGTAAAGGCGCAGCTCTTCAGAGCACGTGAGTTTCTTTATAATATCATGAAAAATTCGGAAGGGAAGATTTAATTCCTTTGCATCTGATAATTCCTGCCAATGCAAATTATCCAGGAATATTTCCCTGATCTTTCAGCAAAACAAAAAGAGCAATTTGCTCAGTTGTTGCCTCTTTACCAGGACTGGAACAGCAAAATTAATGTGATTTCACGAAAAGACATGGAGCAGTTCTATGAGCATCATGTGTTGCATTCATTGGGAATTGCAAAAGTGATGCAGTTTAAGCCGGGAACAAAAATATTAGATGTAGGCACCGGTGGAGGTTTTCCCGGAATTCCGCTTGCTATTTTGTTTCCTGAAACTGATTTCTTTCTTGTTGACTCAATTGGCAAAAAGATTAAAGTTGTGAATACAGTTTCAGAAGCAATTGGTTTAAAAAATGTTCGTGCACAGCAAATTCGTGCAGAAGAGCTAAAAGAGCAATTTGATTTTGTGGTAAGCCGAGCAGTAACTGAACTTCCGGTTTTTCACGGTTGGGTTAAAAATAAATTCCGCAAACAAAGTATCAACGTTTTACCCAACGGAATTCTCTATTTAAAAGGTGGAGATTTAACAGAAGAGCTAAGCCCTTTTGCGGGCAAAGTTCAAATCTTTGAACTAAAGAATTACTTCAGGGAAGACTTTTTTGATACTAAGAAAGTAGTTTATCTACCAATTAAATAGTAGCCGCTTCAAATTGAAGTTTGCTCAAACTGCGGTAAAGACCATTTTCAGAAGCAATCAATTGTTCGTGAGTTCCGCTTTCAATTACTACACCTTTGTCAATCACCACAATTTTATCTGCTTTGCGAATTGTAGCAAGCCGGTGAGCAATAACAAAGGATGTTCTGCCAACCATTAGTTTGTCAAGCGCTTCCTGCACCAAGCGTTCTGATTCAGAATCTAAAGAACTGGTAGCTTCATCAAGTATAAGAATAGCAGGGTTTTTCAATACAGCACGTGCAATAGCTACACGTTGGCGTTGGCCGCCTGAAAGCTTTATGCCCCGCTCGCCAACAAGTGTATCGTATTTTTCGGGGAAACTATCAATGAAGTTGTGAGCATTGGCTTGTTTAGCAGCTTCAATAATTTCTTCCAATGTAGCACCCGGTTTTCCGTAGGCAATGTTTTCTCTGATGGAACCGCCAAACAACAATACATCCTGCGGAACCATTGCCATCTGGTTTCGCAAATCAGTTAAGCCGTATTCCTTTGAATCTTTATCATCAATTAAGATAGTACCGCTATCCGGCTCATAAAATTTAAGCAATAGTGAAACGATTGTAGATTTTCCGGCTCCGCTCGGGCCAACAATTGCTATCGTTTCGCCTTTTGCTGCCTTAAATGAAAATCCTTTTAAAATCTGTAATTCTTTGCGGGAAGGATAGGTGAAAGCTACATTTTCAAAACTAACTTTCCCTTCAATTTTTTTAGTGATTGCAGTTGTTCCAATAAGATCAACCTTCTCAGTTTGTTCATCCAATATTTCAACTAAACGTTCGGTAGCGCCAATTGCTTTTTGAATTTGGGTATATAGCTCTGCAAATCCGCCAATAGAAGCGCCTACAAAAACGGTGTAAAACACAAATGAAATCAGTTCACCTATTAATAAATCACCTTGTATAACCAATACAACTCCATACCAAACCATTGCCACCAGCGAACCGAAGAGACAAAAGATGATAAATGAAGCAAAAAGCCCTCGGTACATTCCTACTTTAATAGCTTTCTGAGCTATTTCGTCAGCACTCTTTCCATAGCGTTTGATTTCAAAAAATTCATTGGCAAAGGCTTTTACATTGGTAATTCCCTGCAAAGTTTCCTCGATAATAGTATTTGATTCTGCTACTGTATCCTGAACTTCGCGTGATGCTTTGCGGATAAATCTTCCGAAATAAACTAATGCCAGAGCCACAAATGGAATAATGGCAATCATAAGCATGGTAAGTTTTGGAGATATAACAATAAGAAAAGCGATACCGCCAATTATAATTACAAACTGTCTCAAAAACTCAGCAATAGTTGTTGTCAATGTATCTTGCACTTGAACAATATCAGTGCTCATGCGGCTGTTTAGTTCACCTACCCTTTTTTGACCGAAATAGGTCATAGGCATTGTAATTAATTTGGTGTAAACAGCTTGTCGCAAACCCGCCAATGTGTTTTCGGTTACGTTTACAAACAAATAAACTCTGAAATAAGAGAAAACCGATTGCGCCAAAAGAATTGCAATCAAAGCTGCTCCAAGTAGATTTGCGGTTTTCATATCCAGCTTATTGCCTCCGGTAGTATCTACCATTTTCCCCATTAGCAGCGGAAAGGCAAGCGCTGTAGCGCTTGTAAGTGCAAGAAAAATAAGCCCGATTATAAATTTCCATTTATGCGGACCCATAAAAGATAAAATCCGCATCCCGGTTTTCAGGGAATCCTTGTTAATCTTTGCCTTTGGAAGGTCTTCTGTCTCGTTATTAAATCCTCTTGCCATATATTCAGGGTGCAAATTTAGTTTTAAATTTGGATGGAATGAAAATCGGACTATCTTTGCAGCCCGTTTAACGAAAAAATAAGAAGAAATGAAACGCACATATCAACCCTCGGTTAAGAAAAGAAAGAACAAACACGGATTCAGAGAAAGAATGGATTCAGCTAATGGACGCAGGGTTTTGGCAGCACGCAGAGCAAGAGGTCGTAAAAAACTGACTGTTTCTGACGAAGGTGGTCACAAAGGATAATTAAGTTTTAGCTTAGTAATATAAAAAGGCGTCCCGCCCCGATATTTCGGGGCGGGACGCCTTTTTTATCTCCACTCAAAGGTGTCGATAAACTTATTGATGTCGTCCTTGATAAATTTAATGACTGGCTGTAATGAGTCATTATTAGGGCGGACGGTAAAATACAAGGCACCTCTTAAAAAATGCTTGCTGCTGTCGGTAACAAAAAATTGAATTGGTGAGGCTGCGCCACTTCCTTCTATATCATAAATTAGCCCATAAACATTCTTATCAGGCTTGTTAATCAGTATTTCTTCAATGGCAGAAGCTTTTGCAATGTGTTTGTTCGTCAGTTCTCTTGAATCTTCAAGGTATTGAATAACATTGCCATTAACTGCCTTGTAACTGATATGCAGCGTTCCTTTAAACTCAGGGAAGTTTAGGTTTATCCAGCAGGGCTCTGACATACCTTTGGTATCATTTTCAATGGTTGAATAAACCGGATATTCAAATGTAAACGGACAGTCTGACTGATAACTTTGGTACTTCTTTTCCGGAAGTTCAATTCTAAAGAAGCCTCTTGGCTTGGGAGTATAGTCTTCTTCTCCACATGAAGTAAAGAGGAAAATATTAAGCAAAAGGCCGAAGACAATAAATCCCTTTTTTATACTCATCCTTCACCCTCTGTTTTTTGAGGTTTAATAGTAACCTTAATTCGTTTTATTTTTTTTGTGTCAACCGATTCAATGATAAACTCAACGTTAGCAAAATTTATTTTGCTGTTTTTTGCAGGAATTCGTCCTTCCTTTTCAAGAATAAAACCGGCAAGACTATCAGCTTCGCCTTTTGATTCCTCAAAAGCCTCTCCATCAATTCCTGTAATCCGATAAAAATTACTAAGCGATATTTTGCCCTCAAAAACAAAATTATGGTCATCTAATTTTGAATATACCAATTCGTCATCATCAAACTCATCGGTAATGTCACCCACAATTTCTTCCATTACATCTTCAAGCGTTACTATTCCTGAAGTTCCTCCGTATTCATCTACCGCAATAGCGAGGTGAATTTTGGTCTTTTGAAACTCTGCCAGCAGGTCGTCTATCTTTTTGTTTTCAGGAACAAAAAATGGAGGACGCAACAATTCCTGCCATTTAAAATCGTCTTTTTTATCTAAATGAGCTAATAAATCTTTAGAGTAAATAACTCCAGCAACATTGTCAAATGATTCTTTGTAAACCGGTAAACGCGAGTAACCCGCATCTACAAGTTGCGGCAATAATTCTGTAAATGGTGTTTCAAAATCAAAAGCTTTCACATCCATGCGCGGCTTCATAATTTGTTTTACTTCGGTGTTGCCGAAAGTTACAATTCCACGCAAAATTTTATTGTCATCACTCTCCATATTTTCCTTGCTGGAAGTAAGTTCGAGCGCATGAGAAAGGTCGTCAACAGAAATGTCATGCCCTGATTTTGCAAGGCGCTTGTCCACAATATCGGAGAGGAAAACAAGCGAGCGCGACATACCTGTCCACCAGAAAAAATTGCGGATAAACAGCATAGGATAAGCCATTGAAATGGCAAACCGTTCTGAAAAATGGTTGGCATAAATTTTAGGCATTATCTCACCAAACAGCAGGATAATAAAGGTTACTACCAACACCTGCAAAACCCAGCCAAGTATGGTAACTTCAGCACCCGGAACTAAAAAAATTGAAATAATGTATTCCGATAAAATTACAATAGCTATGTTGACAAAATTGAGCGCAATAAGCATTGTTGCCAATAACCGTTTTGGGTATTTTAGAAGTTCGGCAACTAAGACTTCTTTCCTTGATTCTGAAATGGCAAGACGTTCACGTTGTTCTTTTTTTAATGAAAAGAATGCAACTTCAGCGCCTGCCATTAATGCAGAAACATAAAGCAGAATTATTATTCCGATGATGCTTGCCGTTAAGCCGAAAACCGATTCCGGTGGAACAGAAAACAGAATAATAATAAGTTGATAAGCAGCTCCGGGGTCGTCCAAGTTCGTAGTGTAAATTTAAAATGGAAGATCGTCAGTGGTATTACCTGAAGATGTTGGGTTTGGAGCAGGTTCAGGGGCAGAATTAACAGATGTATTTTGTGGCTGCCCTTCACCGGATTCTTTGCCACCGAGCAATGTCATATTATCAGCAATAATTTCGGTGCTGTATCGTTTGTTGCCGTCTTTATCTTCCCATGTGCGGGTTTTAATTTTTCCTTCAATAAAAACGGAGTTGCCTTTTTTCAGGTATTTCTCGGCAACTTCGGCTAGTCCGCGCCACAATATAATGTTGTGCCACTCGGTATGTTCAATTTTGTTTCCGCTTTTGTCTTTGTAGCTTTCGGATGTTGCAAGAGGAAAGCTAACCTTGGTTACTCCGCCTTCCAGATGGCGGACCTCAGGGTCTTTTCCCAAATTTCCGATTAGAATAACTTTGTTTACGCTCGCCATGATTTTGTTTTTTGAACTGCCAACAAACCTACGTTAAATTTAAATAATTTGCAATTAACGCTCATTAATATAGCGTTCAACTAAGCGTGGCAAGGCAAAATTCCCTAGTTCCTTCAGATTTGCTTTTATAAGGTTCTTATTCTTTAAAGGTTTGTTAATTTCAATCTCCATGAAACGCGCATGAAGGTGCTGATGTGACAAAATATGTTTATAAAATTTTGAAACAGAGCTTACATAAAACTTGTTTTTCTCCACGATTGTTTTCAATTCCGCGGAACTTAAAATCTCCGTTTCAGTGGCTTTGTCTTTTGTTTCTATTAAGGGAAAATCATACAAGCCTTTCCAGATGTCTTTCTCCGTGCGATGGTTTAGGTAAACGGTGTTTTTATAATGAATAACCAGGTAATTGAAATGCCTTGCTCTTACAGCTGTTTTCTTGGCTTTTACAGGAAGGTGTTCAATCTGTTTTTCAGCAAAGGCATAACAGGAATTTTGTAACGGACAAACCATGCAATCCGGATTTACAGGCTTGCACTGAATAGACCCGAATTCCATTACCGCCTGATTATAAGTGCCGGGATTTTTATTATCAATTAACTGGTTGGCAAGTTTTGAAAATTTCTTCTTGCCTTCGTTGCTGTCAATAGCATCTTTAATTCCAAAGTAGCGCGAAAGCAGGCGGTAAACATTGCCATCCACCACCGCATGTGGAAGCTCAAAAGCCAATGAAGCAATGGCTGCTGCGGTGTAAGCACCCACGCCTTTAAGTTTCAGCAGTTCATTATAATCGGCAGGGAATTTTCCTTTGTAGATTTCGGTTACCTGTTTTGCGGTTGTATGCAGGTTTCTTGCTCTGGAATAATAACCCAATCCCTGCCATAGTTTCAATACTTTGTTTTCATCTGCTTTTGCCAGACTTTTTACATCCGGAAAGCTTTTTGCGAAGGCTAAATAATATGGCATTCCCTGGTCAACGCGGGTTTGTTGAAGAATAATTTCTGAGAGCCAAATAAGGTAGGGGTCTTTTGTATTTCTCCATGGCAAATCACGCTTGTTAGCATTATACCATTTTAAAAGGGTTTTGCTAAAGTAAGAAGTGTCTTGTTTTTTTGAAGGCATAAAGGGCTGCGAAAGTATTTAAAAGATGATTATCGGCTTGGAATTGAAAATCATACTTGCATTTCGTTATTACAAAATAAAGAATACCTTTGCAGCCCTTAAAAAATTACACACACAACATAATTAATTAAAACACAACAACAAACGTATGACTAAAGCAGAGATTGTAAACGAGATTGCAGGTAAAACAAATATTGAGAAAGCAACAGTTCAAACAGTGGTTGAAGCATTCATGAAATCTGTTAGAACTTCTATGACAGGCGGAACAAATGTTTACCTAAGAGGTTTCGGCAGCTTTATTGTAAAGAAAAGAGCACAAAAAACAGGCAGGATTATTTCTAAAAACACTACAGTTATTATTCCTGAGCATTTTATCCCTGCATTTAAACCGGCTAAAACATTTGCTGATAAAGTAAAGAAAAACGTTAAAGTAGCAGGAAAATAATTTCCCTTTTTATTATTCATTTAACCTAGCGTTAGTATATAAGATTTAGAGTTGACAACCAAGTGGCAAATAGTAGCATTAACAAGCGTAGCTGCGCTTGGTGCGGTAATTTATTTTGCTGAGAAAGTGCCTGCTAAAGATTCTGTTGAACACAAACACGAAGAAGCTTCTGCGGTTGGTAAAATTGATTTTCTTGCCGAAGCTAAAAAAATGACTTCGGGCCCCGAATCAGAAGCTGTTGCCAAACTTGAAAATCTTGCCGGTGCTGCCCGAAATCAGGATCAGAAAATTCAGTTACTTGATTCACTTGTAAAACTTTGGGATGATAATCGCAAACCAACCGCTTCGGCTGTTGTTAGCGAAAAATTAGCTGAAGCAAGCGGTAAAGCCAGCGACTGGTATGCTGCTGCTGACAGGTATATGATGGCAACCCGCTTTGTAAAAGACGAAGCACAGAAAAAGCAGTTATATGAAAGTGCTACACTAGCATTTGAAAAAACGCTGAAATTAGAACCTGATAATCTGGATGCGAAAGCAGGCCTTGGAGTTTCTTTAGTTGAAAGTGCCGGACTTACAGGACAACCACCTATGAAAGGAATTGGTTTGCTGCGTGAAGTAGTAGCAAAAGATTCAACACACATTAATGCCCAGCTCAACCTCGGTTATTTTGCAATTCAAAGCGGACAGTTTGACAAAGCTATTGCCCGTTTTGAAACAGTAAAAAGAATTAAACCGGATTTTATCGAAGTGCATCTTTACATTGCCGACACTTACGAGAAAATGGGAAACAATAAAGAGGCAATAAAAAATCTTGAGGTGTATAAATCCAAACTTAGCGATCCTGTGCTTGTTGTTGAGGTGGATAAATACATTAATGAACTTAAAAACAAATAGAGCACGAAAATTTAAGTCACGCTTTGCGTGATAATGTTTAACAATTAAAAAAATAATAGCATGCCAAGCGGTAAAAAAAGAAAAAGGCATAAAATGGCCACCCACAAACGTAAAAAACGTTTGAGAAAAAACAGACATAAG